>NZ_LR732817.1:356269-712538 GCF_902506195.1 Citricoccus sp. K5 | reverse complement strand
ACGACTCCGAGCGTAGCAATGGCGGCCGCCACGACCATGCATAAACCCACCCACCAGGGCAGATTCGGTTGGAGTTCACCCAACACGATGATGCCGGTGAGAACACCCACCATCGGGTCGACCACCGTCAGGCCGGCGACCACGAGGTCCGGCGGGCCGTACCGATGCGCCATCTGGACGAAATAGACGCCCAGGAGCCCGGCCAGGGCCATGATGCCCAACTGATACCACGGAATGCCGAGCAGCCCGCCGGCATCACCGCGGAGCAGGTGGATCGAGGCCAGGCGGACGAAGACCGCCACGAAGCCGAACAGCACGCCGGCGCCGAGGATGTACAGGAAGGCGCTGGGCCGGCGTCGGGATATCACCGCCACGAGGGCGAAGACGGACGTGGCGGTGAGCGCGACGATCGCCGTGAGGTGCTCCTGCCCCAGCGTGGGCGCCGGGTTCTCCTCCGTGGCGACGATGGCGATCAGCACGAAACCCGCTGAGCCCGCCACACACGCGACGATGGCCCAGATCGTGATGCGGTTGAGCTTCAGGTTTTGGATCCGGGCGTTGAGCACCGTGGTGATGACCACGGCGATGGCACCGATCGGCTGCACCACCGTCAGCGGGGCGGTGGCCAGGGCGTAGACGTTGAGGATGATCCCCAGGACCATCAGGGCGCCCCCCGCCAGCCACACGGGGGACGCAAAGAGCGTCAGGAACCCGGACCGGGGGTGGATGCGGAGATGGGCCTCGTGACGGCGGATGCCGACGGACTGGCGTTCACTGCCCAGGGCCAGACAGCAGGCGGCCACCAGGGCCGCCAGGATGGAAAGCCATTTCATGCGCGGGACCAGCTGGCCCGGTCCCGGGGGTCAATGCCCCGTTTCCGGAGTTCGCGGTGCTTGCGCACACAGCCGGCCAGGTAGTCCCCGGCAGCCCAGATGTGTCCGGCACAGCCGAGCCCCAGCAGGATGGTGGCAGCCACCGTGAGGGCGTCCTCGGCCAGCCCGGGCACCTGCCCCAGGAGCAGCAACGGCGTGCCCACGAGCAACAGTGCCGTGCGGATCTTGCCGAGTGCGGTCACCTCGAGTTCAGGGCTGCCCCGGAACAGGATGAGGGCGGTGATCCCCAGGACCAGGTCCGGGGCCAGGACGCTGACCACCAACCACAGCGGGGCGATGCCGGCGAGCACCATGGTGACCACGATGACCATGAGGGACAACCGGTCCGCCATCGGGTCGAGCCACTGGCCCACCGTGGAGATCTGGTTGAAGCGGCGGGCGATGTAGCCGTCCACCCAGTCAGTGCAGGAGAGCACCGCCAGCACGATGAAGGCGGCCAGGTACTGCTGCGTGAAGACCAGCCAGACGAAGAACGGGACCAGGCAGAACCGCGCGAGGGTGATGACGTTCGGGACGGTCCAGAACCGGTCCGTGACCACGTAGTCGATATCGTCCCGGGTGCCCGCACCGATCAAACGCATGGAGTGACTCGCGCCCGCCGTAGGCGCGGTTACTTCTTGAGCTGGCGGGCGAACACGGCGACAGCGGTGGTCGCGGCACCGAGCATCGCCAGCGGCTGCCACCGGTCTTTCACGAAATCACCGGCATCGTTGGCCTTCTGCCCGGCGCGGGCGCCGGTGTGGTGCGGAGCAGTCGGCGAGGTCGGATCCGGCTCGGCGGAGCCGGCGCCGGACGAATCGCCCTTGAACTGGGAGGTGAAGGCGGAGAACTGGGACTTGAGGTCCGTCTTCTCCTCCAGGCCCGAGCGGATGTCACCCAGGTGCTGGCGCCGCAACTGGGTGCGGCGGCGCAACTCGGCGTAGGACGGGCTCTGGACCGTGGCGTGCTGCGGGGCCTCGCCGCGCTTCTTGGCGGCCTTGTCCTCCGCGGCCGCGGCCTTGCGGCGTTCGGCGTCGCGGGCGGCGGCGACCTTCTTCTCCTCGGCCTTCTGGGCCTCGAGGCGGTCGAACTCCGCCGGGTCGAAGGCGTTGCCCTCCTTGAGATACCCCACGTCATACTTCACGCCCTGGATGGTCTCCGCGGGGACCAGCGGCATGGCCGCCTTCACGCGGAACACCCCGATCAGGAGGAAGATCAGGGCGACCAGCAGGGCACCGGCCGCCACCATGAGGGCAGAGAACCAGATGGGACGGTCCTGGGCGAAGCCGCCGATCATCGCGACGATCAGTGCCACCACCATGATGAACAGGAACACCAGGCCGACGACGGCGAGACCGACACCGATCCCGGCGGTGATCGCCTTCTTGCCCATCTGGCTCTTGACCATGGCCAGCTCGTCCTTGAGCTGCAGGGGAAGCAGGCGGCCCGCCGTGGTCACCAGGTCTGGCAACGAACTGGAGCGGGTTTGGTCCGTCACGCGGGGAGAACTCTGGTTGGCCATGTGAGTGTGCCTTCCCTGTGGTCTACGACTGGAATTCGGTGCTGTCCCGGTCCGGTCCGGGCAGGTCAAACCTACCACCGACCGTCCTTTCCCAGAGATCACCCCAGGATCGTCGCTTGACAGTTCAAGCTACGCGAGTAGGGTCGAGCTGAAGCTGGCGCCCTCTCTCCCCCTGATGAGCGGCGCCGGCTTCCTCGATCTCCGGTCGGGTCTCCCCGAGGGCGGTCATCAGGCCTCGGTGGTCCCCACGGAACGCGAGCCCAGCTCGGCGTCCAGGCGCAACAGTCCGGCGCCGTCATTGCCGATGAGCTTGATGCGGCCGATGATCTCGCTGACCGTGGCCTCTTCCTCGATCTGCTCGTCCACGAACCAGTTCAGCAGCGGGCGGGAGTCCAGGTCACCGGCGGCCTCGGTCTCGCGGTACAGGTCGCGGATGGCGTTGGAGACCTTGATCTCGTTGGCCAGGGACTCCTCAAAGATCTCCAGCGGGCTCAGGCCGGCCCGCACCACGGGGGCGTTGATCGCACCGATCTCGGCATGGTTGCCGCGGTCCACCACGTGGTCGATGAACTTGTTGGCGTGGACGATCTCCTCGTCCGCCTGGTGGCGCAGCCACGAGCCGAATCCGGTCAGGTCCTGCTCGTCCGCTTCGATGGCCAGCTGGCGGTAGGCCAGGGAGGACTCGAACTCGAGGGTGATCTGTTCGTTGAACTTCTTCAAGAGGTCTTCTGAGATCTTCATGGGACCACAGTAGAACCGCCCGAGCGCCTTGTCACCGAAGGAAAGGCTCTGCTAAAGAAGGCAAGGCTGGGCTCATCCGCACTTCCAATGCGCCGACGCGCGGACGAGCGGACGCGGCTCAGAACCGGGCCGCGGGGGAACTGACCCGATGGCTCAGGACGAGCTGGAGGGCGGAGACGGCCATCACCACCACGATGGCGGCGGTCCAGTTCCCCAGCAGCCCGTTCATCAGCCCCAGTCCGAAGGGGCCGAGGGCGGCGCCCAGGTACCCCAGTGACTGGGCGAGCGTGGACAGTGCCGTGGTCTCGGACGCGGTGTCCCCGCTGCGGCTGATCAGGAGCATCAACAGCGGGAACACGCAGAAGCCGAGCCCCATGAGGATGGAAGTGCCGATGACCCAGTCCACCGGGGCCAGCAGCAGGACCACGTAACCGGCCAAGGAGGCGCCGCAGGTGATCATGAACGCCGTGCGCAGCAGCCAGGGACGGCCGGCGAGCGTCAGCAGCACCATCATCGTGGGGATGCCGACCAACTGCATCAGCCCCAGCATCAGCCCGGCCGTGGTGGCATCGAGTCCCCGGGAGATGAGGATGTGCGGGTACCAACCGAGGACTCCGTAAGCCAGGAACGCCTGGGCGGCGAACAGCGCTGTGAACAGCTGGCCCTTGCGTGTCCTCAGCAGCGCCCACGGCGAGACGTAGGGCACGCCCCGGCGTGCGGCCCAGTCCCCGGACAGCCGGCTGCGCACCGCAAGTGGGACGAACACCGCGAGCGCGACGGCGGCCGGGACCGCCCAGGCGGCCAGACCTGCGGTGGGCGAACCCAGCCCGCGGGCCACGGGGACGGCGAGGGCTGCTGCCGTGGTGGCTCCGATCGTCATGGAGACCGTGTACATCCCCGTCATCGTGGCGGCCCTCGCCCCGTGGTGCTGGCGGATGTAGGTGGGCATCGCCACGTTGCAGACGGCCAGGCCGCACATGCCTATGACAGTGCCGACCAGCAGCAGGGCGGTGGACTCGAAGACACGCAGTGCCAGCCCGCCAGTGAGCAGCGCCAGGGCCAGCGCGATCGCCGGTTCCAGCCCGCACCGGCGCACCAGCCAGGAGGTGCCCGCGCCAGCCACCGCGAAGCACAGCACCGGGATGGTCGGCAACAGGGAGGCGGTGAGCGGCCCATAGCCGAGCAGGTTCTGCAGGTCCTCGAACAACGGCCCGGCCGAGGCGATCCCGGCCCGCAGGTTCAGACCGATCAGCACGACGGCGAGCACGGACACCAGTGCGGTGCGGGTCCGCCGGCCGGCCGGTCCGGAGGGGTCGGGTGGCCCTCCGGGCGTGCTCGTCATGGCTTGAGACTAGTCCAGACCAACGGAGGGCATCGGTCCACCACGGACGGGCACAGACGAGACGGACCAGAACGGCGGAGACCTGATTAGAATGGTCTGCATGGTTCACACCAGCATCGCGATGATCAGGATACGTCCCGGCCGCTGACGGCGGCCCGGTGAGACACCCCACGATCGACTGATCCACCCTGACCGCCGTCCCGGTTCCCGCCGGGCGGTCTTTTGGCGTGCCCGGCTCCCTGACGAGTCGAAAGCACTACCGTGAACCCACGTTTCCCTGAACCTCCCTCCTCCCCCGCCGACCACCGCACGGACACGGCGCTTCCCGCGGGCGCGGCCGCTCATCTGCGTGCGGACGGCCTCTGCGTGGTGCGCGGCGGCCGGGAGATCCTCCGTGACGCCAGCGTCACCGTCTCCGTCCGTTCCCGCCTCGCCATCGTCGGCGAGAACGGCCGCGGCAAGAGCACCCTGCTACACGCCCTCGCCGGAACCCTCAGGCCCGACGCCGGCTCGGTCACCCGGGTGGGCACGCTCGGCGTGGCCGAGCAGACCCTCGACGCCGGCCCCGGCCAGACCGTGGGCTCGCTCGTGGGCGAGGCGATCGGGGCCTCACAGCGGGCTCTGACGGCCCTGGACGCTGCGGCGGAGGCCCTGGCACGGGGCTCGACCGGAGCGGACGATGACTATGCGGCCGCCCTGGAGACAGCCACCGTCCTCGACGCCTGGGACGCCGAACGCCGGGTGGACGTGGCATTGGCGGCGCTGGACGCCGTGACGGACAGGTCCCGCCTGCTCGCAGAGTTGTCCGTGGGCCAGCGGTACCGGGTCCGGTTGGCCTGCGTGCTCGGTGCGCGGTACGACATGCTGCTGCTGGACGAGCCGACCAATCACCTCGACGCGGGCAGCCTGGACTTCCTGACCGCGAGCCTCCGCGAGCATCCCGGCGGACTGGCTCTGGTCTCCCACGACCGGACTTTGTTGCGGGATGTGGCGGAGGAGTTCCTCGATCTGGACCCCAGCGTGGACGGACGGCCCACCCTCTATGCCGGCGGCTATGACGGCTGGATGTCGGGCCGGACGGCCGCCCGTGAACGCTGGGTGCAGGCCCATGAGGCCCAACGGGCCGAGCATCACCGCCTGGCCGAGGCCGCCGACGCGGCGCGGGACCGGCTGGAATCCGCGTGGCGGCCGGACAAGGGCCATGGCAAGCACCAACGCCAGAGCCGGGCGCCCGGCGTCGTGCAGGCCGTGAAGCGGCGCCAGGCAGACCTGGAGGCACACCGCATCTCCGTGCCGGAACCACCGGCGCAGCTGGCCTTCCCGGACCTGGCGGTGCGGGCCGGACAGCCGTTGGTGCACTGTAACGGGGTGACCGTGGCCGGCCGGCTGCGGCGGCCGGTGGACCTGCGGCTGGCCGGAGGCGAGCGCCTGCTCGTGACCGGGCCGAACGGGGCGGGCAAATCCACTCTGCTCGAGGTGCTGGCCGGCGGGCTCGCACCGGATGCCGGCGAGGTGCGGCAATCCTCTGAGGCCCGGGTCGCGCTGGTCGGCCAGGAGCCCCCTGTCTGGCCGGCGCGGATGCTCGCCCACGAGCTGTACCGGGACCACGCGCACCGGCTGCTCGCGGCCGGCACCCACTCTGAGGAGGACCTGGTGCCGCTGGGTGCCACCGGGCTGCTGGACGCGGAGGCACGGCGCGCCCCGGTCGGTGCCCTGTCAGCCGGGCAGCGGAGCCGGCTGCACCTGGCCCTGCGGCTGGCGGAGCGGCCGGATCTGCTGTTGCTGGACGAGCCCAGCAACCATCTGTCCGCACCGGTGGTGGACGCCCTCACCGAGGCGCTGCTGGTGACCCGGGCGGCCGTCGTCGTCGCGACGCACGACCGGCAGCTGCTGGGCGACCTGGCCGCCTGGCCCCGACTGGAGTTGGAGGGACCCGACGGCGGGTGATGTCCCCTGACAGGGCGTGCCGGCCTGCGCCCGCCGGGCTAGTGATTGCTCTCGTAGGCGCTGGCCCGGGTTCCGGGGCCGTAGTGGCGCAGGAGCCACCCGGTGGCTACGGCACACACCGCGACGACGGCGGTGATGATGGCGAGCACGGTCACGAACGCCGTGTCATACGCGGCGCCTGCGGCGGCCAGCACGGCCGGGTCACCGTGGGCCACCGTCACGGCCTGGGACATGCTGTCCGCCGCTCCCGCCGGAGCGCCTGACGGCAGCTGGACGGTCAGGGTGTAGACGAGGGTGGCGAGGCTGCCGAGGATCGCGACGGCCAGCAGGTTGCCGAACTCGTAGGACACCTCCTCCACGGAGGAGGCCATGCCGGCCTGCCGTGCCGGGACGTTGCCGATGATGGCCGTGGACGCCACGGACATGGCCGCGCCCATGCCGGCACCGGTCAGCACCAGGCCGGTGACCAGCAGACCCACGTGCGTGGTAGCGCCGAGCGCCGCCAGGGTCATGCCGAGCGTGCCGAGGATGAAGCCACCGGTGATGAGCGTGCGCAGTCCGAGCACGTGCAGCGTGGCTCCTCCGGCGAGGGAGGTGAGAAGAGACCCTGCGGCGAGTGCGGCGACCAGGAGCCCGGATTGGAGCGGCGTGTAGCCCTCGACCAGCTGGAAGCGCTGCGTGGTGACCAGCTGCACACCCCCGATCACGAACATCGAGCAGGCCGCCGCCAGGAACCCGGCGGAGAAGGCCCGGTTGCGGAAGACGGCGAAGTCGAGGACCGGATCCTCCAGCTTGCGTTGGCGCCGGACGAACAGCCAGGCCCCGGCCACGGCGCAGGCGGCGGTGACCGCCAGCACTGGCCCCGAGAGATCCGGGCCGGTGGCCTCCTTGATCGCGAAGACGGCTCCCGTGAGGGCGACCATGGCGTACAGGGAGGACAGCGCGTCCCAGGACTTGGACCGGTCCGGGCGTGCCCGCGGCGCCACCCAGGGAGTCAGGACCAGGGCACCCAGGACGACGGGGACGTTGATCAGGAACACGGAGCCCCACCAGAAGTGCTCCAGCAGCAGGCCGCCGACGATCGGACCCAGTGCCGCCCCGAGCACGGAGATGCTCCCCCAGACGCCGATGGCGACATTGCGCTGGCGGACATCGTTGAACCCGATGCGGATCAGGGCCAGGGTGGCCGGCATCATGCACGCGGCGCCCACGGCCAACAGGGCCCGTGAGGCGATCAGGATGGTGACGCCTGGCGCGAAGGCCGCCACGAGGGACGCGGCCCCGAACAGCACCAGGCCGATGAGGAAGAGCCGCCGATGGCCATACCGGTCCCCCAGCGTTCCCGCCCCCAGCAGCAGGCCGCACATCACGAGCGGATAGGCGTTGATGATCCACAGCGACTCCGAGGCCGTCGCCCCGAGCTCCGCCGTCAGGGTCGGCAGCGCGGTGTAGAGGATCGTGTTGTCGAGGGTGATCAGCAGCACCCCCGCGCTGACGGCGACCAGCAGCAACCACCGGCGCAGCGGTGTCATCTCGGTGGGCATGGAGGACGTGGTCACCGAAAAACTCTAGCCGTGCCGGGAGCTGGCCGGACCGCCTCCGCCGATTTCACAGTTCAGCGGAACTTCGGTACAGTGGAACCCGCTGTCATGCAGTTCCACGAACAGCACCAGCGGTCCCCCGTAGCTCAATTGGCAGAGCATTCGACTGTTAATCGAAGGGTTACTGGTTCGAGTCCAGTCGGGGGAGCCACACTCACGAAGTCCCCATCCTGATCCCAGGATGGGGACTTCGTGTTTCCGCCGCCCAGCATTCGGCAAGCCCTTCTCATCGGCGCTTCATCGGACTCTCATGACGAGCTCATGCTCATTTGGCACACTGGTGCCATGATGCAGAAGAAGGTAGCCCAGAGCACGTTCACCCAGACCCTCGCGTGGACCGGGACCGGCGCCCTGGCCCTCGCCTTGCTGACCGGATGTTCGGTGGCCGAGCCGGACAACTCGGATGACACCGCCACCACCGCCACCTCTGGCGCCGCGGCGGAGACATCGGAGGCCACCGGTGACAGCACCGACGGGGCGAGCGGCGACCAGTCGGCCTCTGCGTCGGCCTCGGCCACCGATGCGAGCACGTCCACGTCAGCTGAGACCACCGCCGCGGTGGCCGGGGACGACCCAGTGTTCGCGGCCATCGATGCGTTCCTCGCCGAGCACGATGACGCCCTCATCGTGGAGATCGACCTGGACGACAACGACACTCGCTATGACATCGAGGCCGTCGTCGGCGACCAGATCCTCGACTTCGACGTCACCCTGGACGGCGAGGTCCGCGAGGACACCGATGATGACGACGACGATGACCAGGACGACATCCGCCGCGCCCAAGAGGCGGACATCACCGCCGAGGAGGCCGCCCGTGCCGCCCTGGACGGCCGCGACGGCAGCACCATCGACAGCCTGAGCCTGGATGACGATGACAACGCCCTGCATTGGGAGGTCGAGCTCGACAACGCCCAGGGCGGGGACGACGACCTGCACGTCGACGCCATGACCGGCGCGGTCACCACCGACAACTGACCGGTCAGTCCCTGCGTGCCCGGCTCGAAGACCGGCGCTGTGCCGGCGCTGTGCCGGCACCGGTCATCAGTCCCGGGCGCGCAGGGACCGGCGCTTCATCTCCAGGTCCACCAGCTGGCGGTTCAAGGCTGCGAACTCCGCCGGATCACCCTGGGGGCCCAAGCGCTGCAGCCGGCCCATGAGATCGCCCTTCTGATGGGTGATCTGCAGTTCGAAGAGCCGGTTCATGATGTCCCGGCAGTACCGCACCAGGTCCTCGGAGGTCCGCGCCGGCAACGGCGTGACGGCCAGTTCGCTGACGAGTGATCCCAGTTCGACCGGCACCTCCTGACGGACCTGCTCCACCCACTGTGACGGGGTGGCACCGGCCATGCCGGCGGCACGGATCCCGGAATGGATGACGGCATAGGCGGGCACCTTGAAGTCGGCGGCATAGAACGCCTGCCACTGCTCCGCCGAGAGCAGGGTGGGCTGCTGGAGCACCACCTCGAGGGCTTCCTTCTCCATCCGGGCCGCCGGATCGCGTACGTCCGGGCGCTGGAAGCCCGGCCCCGCTCCCCCGGGCCGGCCGGCGTCGCCCGCGGTGCCGTGGCCCGCCGACCGGCCGTCGCCGGAATGTCCCCGGCGATGTCCCGACGCCGGCGAGGCAGCCGCACGCTGCGCGCTCTGCACTGCGCGGTGCACGGTGGCCGGCTCCATGCCGAGCCAGCCGGCCAGCTCACGCTCATAGCCGGGGCGGACGACGGAGTCACGGATGCCGGCGACGATGGGGGCAGCGTGCCGTAGGGCACCGGTGCGGCCCTCCACGGTGTCCAGGTTGAAATTCTTCATCCCCGCCTTGATGGCGAACTCGAACAGCGGGCGGCGCGAGTCGATCAGCGCCACGACCGCCTCGGGGCCCTTGTCCTGGCGCAGGTCGCAGGGGTCCATCCCGGACGGTTCCACGGCCACGAAGGTCTTGGCGAGGAACTTGTTGTCCTCCTCGAAGGCCCGCAGCGCGGCCTTCTGCCCCGCGGCGTCCCCATCGAAGGTGAAGATGATCTCCCCACCCGTGCCGTCGTCCGAGATCAGCCGGCGGGCGATCTTGACGTGGTCTGAGCCGAAGGCGGTGCCACAGGTGGCGACGGCGGTGTCCACCCCGGACAGGTGCGCGGCCATCACATCCGTGTAGCCCTCGACGACCACGAGCTGGCGTTTCTTGGCGATGTTCCGCTTGGCCAGGTCGATCCCGTAGAGCACCTGGGACTTCTTGTAGAGACCGGTCTCCGGGGTGTTGAGGTACTTGGGGCCGGGATCGTCCTCGAAGAGCTTGCGGGCACCGAATCCGATGGTCGCGCCGGTCATGTCCCGGATAGGCCAGACCAGCCGGCCCCGGAAGCGGTCATAGATGCCGCGCTGGCCTTCCGAGAACAACCCGGTGAGCTTCAGCTCGTCCTCACGGAAGCCCTTGCGCTGCAGGTGCTTGAGCAGGTTGTCCCAGCCCTGGGGGGCGTAGCCGACACCGAAGTGCTGGGCGTGCTCGGAGGTGAAGCCGCGGCCGGCGAGGAACTGTTGTCCGGTGGCCGCGCCGGGGGTGCCGAGCTGGTCCCGGAAGTACTCGTCCGCGATCTTGTTGGCCTCGAGCAACCGCTGGCGGCGGCCGACCTGCTCCTTGTCCGGACCGGAGCCGCCGTCCTCGTAGTGCAGTTCGATGCTGGCCCGCGCGGCCAGCCGCTCGACGGTCTCGGCGAAGGTGGTGTGCTCCATCTTCATCAGGAACGCGATGGCGTCCCCGGACTCCCCACAGCCGAAGCAGTGATAGGTGCCGACCGAGGGGCGGACGTGGAAGGAGGGGCTGCGCTCATCGTGGAAGGGGCACAGTCCCTTGTAGGATCCGACGCCGGCGCTGCGCAGCGTCACGAACGCGTCCACGATCTCCTTGAGGTCCGATCGCTCGCGGACAAGATCGATGTCCTCGCGTTTGATCAGGCCTGCCATGCAGACAGTCTAGGCCGAGACCTGCTCCCGGTCTTCGCTGTCCACAGGTGCGGACTCGACTTGGTCCCTGCCCTGGCCACGGCGCATGGTGCGCATGCCGCTCACGGCCACCCCGCCCAGTGCCCCGGCCACGGCGAAGCCGAAGAACCCCCAGGGGTAGGCGATGCCGGCGGCCACGAGGGTGCCGCCCATGATCGGGCCGGAGATGGCCCCGAGACGCCCCACCCCGGCGGCCATGCCCAAGGCGGTGCCACGGACCTTCGGCGGGTAGTTGGTCGCGGCGAAGGCGTAGACGAGGTTCTGGGCGGAGAACACGAAACAACCGGTGATGAAGATCATCACGTAGATACCCAGCAACGGGAGCTTGATGGCCAGGGCGGCCAACAGGATTGCCGAGCCGATGAACCAGAGGATGGCGGCATTGCGCGGGGTGATGGCATCGCCGACCTTGCCGGCGACGATCAGGCCGATCACGGCGCCGGCGTTGAGAACCACGAGGAAGCCGAGGGAATTGCCCAGGTCGTAGTCGGCCTCGCGCATGATCTGCGGCAACCAGGTGTTCAAGCCGTAGACGAGCAGCAGGCCCATGAAGGAGGCGATCCACATGAAGATGGTGTTGCGGCGGTACGTGGCGGACAGCAGCAGAGCGGCACCCTGCTTCTCGTGGTCGGCCGCCTCCGGGCTGGCGCCCGCGAAGGCGCGCTCGGGCTGCTCCTCGATCTCCACGCCGTAGTGGTCGGCCACCCGGCGAGCCTCCTCAATGCGGCCCTGGGAGATCAGGAAGTCGGGGGACTCCGGCAGGTAGCGCCACATCAGTGGCACCAGAATCAGGGCCGGCAGGCCGCCGATGAAGAACATCTCACGCCAGCCGGAGACGGTCTCGCTGGCGGCCCAGATGGCCAGCAGTGCGGTGATCACGGCACCCACGTGGTAACCGGTCATCATCAGGGTGGTGGCGTTGGAGCCCTTCTTGTGGCCGGCGAACTCCGTGACCATGGAGATGCCGGTGGGCAGGCAGCCGCCCAGGCCGAGTCCGGCCAGGAAGCGCAGGATGCCGATGGTGGTGGCGTCCTGGGCGAAGCCGGTGACGAAGGTCAGGATGGAGAAGGCGATCACGGCGCCGATCAGCAGCTTGCGGCGCCCGAACTTGTCCGTCAGCCAGCCCATGCCGAGGGCGCCGATCATCATGCCGACCAGGCCGGCGGTGGCGATCACGGTGCCGGTGCCGTTGTCGATGCCCATGGAGGCATCCGAGGTGAGCATGGGCATGATGGCGCCGAGGACCACGGCGTCGAAGCCGTCGAGCAGGACGGCGAACCAACAGAGGGGTGCGACCCAGTTGCGTCCGCGCAACACGAGTGAGCCGGACCCGGTACGGGCGCGGGTGGACGTGGCCATGTGACCTCCGGGATGAGACGGGCGGGGTTTCGCGGGCGGCCGGACTGAGTCCTGCGCCATGGTGGTCCATGACGGCGCTCACACGATCGTTGAACACTCTACCTTACGTATACGTACGTTTGTCGCGGGGGTCACAGGCCCCCGAGACGCCGGCCACGAAATCTGGGATCACGGCCGCGCCAGCTGTCGATCCACTCGGCGAGTCTCGACAACTGGCCAGCTCATGATGCGGGGTCCGGCGTGCCCACCCTCCGCGAGGAGGACCGAACTCCGGACACCTCGCGGTGGCCGCGTGGCAGCGGCGGTCGGCCGCCTCCGGCGACTCGCTCACCATCGCGACCCAGAACGTGGACGGCCCGCACGAACGCACCGGCGCCGTGGTGCCGGGCAGGTGCCTCCGGCGCTGGTCCGGGCCTACGATGGTCACCATGGCCGCCACCCCTCAGACTGAGATCCACCCCACCGTCGAGGCAGTGCAGGCTGAACTGGCCTCTCTCGAGGACGCGAAGATGCGCGCCGCGAACGAGAAACGCGGCGACGATCACGGGGTGAATCTCTCCAAGCTGCGTGGGGTGGCCAAGGCCGTGAAGCTCCCGCCCGCACCCCGGCACGACTTCGCCCTGGAGCTCTGGGCCACCGGCGACACCGCCACGCGGCTGGTCGCCCTGCTGATCTGCTCGCCGAAGAGGTTCGGCGTCGGAGAGCTGGACGCGATGATCCGCGAGGGACGCGCTCCCAAGGTCCATGACTGGCTGGTCAACTACGTGGCCAAGAAGAGCCCCCACCTGGAGGAGCTCCGGGAGCTGTGGGCCGAGGACCCGGACCAGCTGGTGGCCGCCGCGGGCTGGGACCTCATCAGCCACCAGGTGTACAAGAAGCCGGAGGTCCTGGACCTGTCCGCGCTGCTGAACACCATCGAGGTCCGGATGAAGGACGCCCCCAAGGACCTGCAGTGGTCCATGAACAACACCCTGGCCGCGATCGGGATCGAGAATGCGGAGCTGCGGGAGCAGGCCATGGCGATCGGCGAGCGCCTCGAGGTGCTCAAGGACTATCCCACTCCCCCGAACTGCACCTCACCGTTCGCTCCGATCTGGATCACCGAGATCGTGAAGCGCGACGAGGAGCGGGCCGGCTAGACCCAGCTGCGGCGGAACTGCTCGCCACGGACCAGGGTGGCGTGCCATTCGATGGCGGTGGAGTCCGTCAGCGAGGCAACCTGGTCGATCACCGCGCGGCGGCGCCCCCGGTCGTCGGCGGCCTCACGCCAGTCCCCGGCGAACATCGGGTCCAGGTACCTCTCCCCGGTCTCCCAGAACAGCTCGACCAGTTCGGTGAGGATCTCGCGCTGGCGCGCGTAGAGCGGCTGGCGGGCGTCTGAGCTCATGACGTAGGCGGCGGCGATGCCCTTCATGGTCGCGATCTCGATGTCGGTGTCCTCGGGGATCACCACGTCCGCGCCGTGGCGGGTGAGGGGCTCGTTGCCGAAGACCTCACGGGTCGCGTCGAACGCCGCGTTGGAGAACCGGCCGATGAGCTGGCTCGTCATGTCCTTCAGCGCGGCGCGGGACCGTCGGGTGCCGTCCGCCTCGGTGACCCAGACGTCCGTGGCCTCGAGCCGGTCGAGGGCGGCCTCGACCGCGGCGGGGTCCGTGTCCGGCAGGTACCACTGGCGGGTGCGCTCGATGACGAGGGCCCGGTGCTCCGGGTCGGTGAGCCACTTCAGTTGGAACTGGCCGTTGACGATCCCGTCCTCCACGTCATGCACCGAGTAGGAGATGTCATCCGCCAGGTCCATGACCTGTGCTTCCATCGATTTCCGGGTTCCGGAGACTCCACGGCGGAACCACTCGAACACGGGCAGGTCGTCCCTGTAGACGCCGAACTTGCGGGTGGGCTCGCCATCAGACTTCAGCGGCGCCTCGTCCCTGGTCCACGGGTACTTGCAGGAGGCATCGAGGGACGCGCGGGTGAGGTTGAGTCCGGCGGAGCGGCCGTCCTCGAAGAACTTCTTGGTCTCCAGCCGGGCGAGCAGCCGCAGGGTCTGGGCGTTGCCCTCGAACCCGCCGATGTCCTGGCTCAGCGCGTCCAGGGCCTTCTCCCCGTTGTGCCCGAACGGTGGGTGTCCCAGGTCGTGGGACAGGCATGCGGCGTCCACCACGTCCGGGTCACAGCCCAGTGACCGCCCGAGTTCGCGGCCCACCTGGGCGACCTCGAGGGAGTGGGTCAGCCGGGTGCGGGCGAAATCGTCCTCGTCCGGGGCGACCACCTGGGTCTTGGCCCCCAGCCGGCGCAGGGCGGAGGAGTGCAGGATCCGGGCCCGGTCCCGTTCGAAGTCCGAGCGGTAGGAGCTCTTGGGTGGCTCCGGCAGCCAGCGCTCCCGGTCCTGCGGCGCGTATCCGGGCAGCTCCATCGGACGGCCCGCGTAGGGCGGCCGGCCTTCGGCGCCGAAGAGCACCGCCTGATGGTGCCGGATCCGCCGGGCAGGCACCGGGAACGACGCCGGCTCAGCCACCGGAGACGTCCAGCTCGGCCGCCTGGATGAGCGACTTCTGCTCGGCGTTGAGCTCCCGGGAGTCCAGCCAGCCTTCCGGGAGATGGGGGCGCTTGGGCGAACCGGCGCGGCCCCGCGGCCCCTCGGCGTCGGGCCCGGGGTACGGGGCGTGCGGATCGAGTTCGTCCAGCAGCTCGCGCAAGGTGGCCAGGTCCGGGACCTGGGCGAGCCGTGCCCGCAGCTCCCCGCCCACCTGGTAGCCCTTGAAGTACCACGCCACGTGCTTGCGGACGTCCCTCAGGGCCTTGCCCTCGTCCCCGCCGAAGGTATCCACCAGCAGCTCCGCATGGCGGTAGAAGGTGTCGGCGACCTTCGCCAGCCCCGGGCGGAAACGCTCGTCCGACCCCTCGAAGGCGTTCTGCAGGTCCCCGAAGAGCCACGGGCGGCCCTGGCAGCCGCGGCCGACGACGACCCCGTCCACCCCGGTCTGCCGCACCATCGCGATGGCGTCCTCGGCACTCCAGATGTCCCCGTTGCCGAGGACCGGGATGTCCGGCAGGGCCTCCCGCAACCGGGCGATGGAGTCCCAGTCAGCCTGGCCTGAGTAGTGCTGTTCCATGGTGCGCCCGTGCAGGGCCACGGCGGCGACGCCCAGGGACCGGGCGGTGCGGCCGGCGTCGAGGTAGGTCAGGTGGTCCTCGTCGATGCCGCGGCGCATCTTGACGGTGACCGGGATGTCCTTCTTGGAGGCCTCCCGCACGGCTGCGCCGATGATGGACGCGAAGAGCTCCGACTTCCAGGGCAGGGCGGAGCCGCCGCCGCGCTTGGTGACCTTGGGGACGGGGCAGCCGAAGTTCAGGTCGATGTGGTCCGCGCGGTCCTCCTCCACGAGCATCCGCACGGCCTGGCCGGTGGTGACCGGGTCCACGGAGTAGAGCTGGACGGAGCGCGGGGTCTCATCCGGATCATGGTGGATGATCCGCAGTGACTCTGCCCGGCGCTCCACCAGCGCCCGGGCGGTCACCATCTCGGAGACGTACAGTCCGCCGCCGTATTCACGGCAGAGCCGGCGGAAGGCGTTGTTGGTGATGCCGGCCATGGGGGCCAGCACCACGGGGGTCTCGACGATCAGCGGGCCCAGCTGCAGGGCGGGAAGGTTCAAGCGCCCTGGGGTCTGGGCCGCGGCTTCGGTGCGCTGGGAAGCGTCGGTCACGGCAGTCATTCCACTCATTATCCCAGAACGGGCCGCCTCCCGCTGGCGCCCTCCACCGGTGGAGGCCAACGCCACAGGCCAACGCTGGAAGAACCCCGGTCACCGTGATGTTCTTGCAGTCATGAAGAAGATCGGATTCCTGAATTTCGGGCATTGGAGCTCTGTGCCCGGATCCCGTACCCCGGACGCCGGGGCCACCCTGGGCCAGACCATCGAGATGGCGGTGGCCGCTGAGGAGGCCGGTCTGGACGGAGCCTGGATCCGGTCCCACCACTTCCAGAACATGCTCTCCGCACCGTTCCCACTGCTGGCGGCGATGGGAGCGGCCACGAAGACCATCGACCTGGGCACCGGCGTGATCGACCTGCGGTACGAGAACCCCTTGTACATGGCCGAGGAGGCGGCGACGGCGGACCTCATCTCCGGCGGCCGGCTCCAGCTGGGCATCTCCCGCGGCTCTCCCGAGGCCGCCCGGGACGGGCAGCACCAGTTCGGCTACGACCTGCAGCCGGGCCAGTCCTGGTCCGAGCTGGCCCAGGCCCGAGGTGAGCGCTTCCGGGATGCCATCTCGGGCGGGCTCGTGGCGCACGCCGATCCGGATTCCGGCTGGGCGCAACCCGGCCAGGAGAAGCTGGCCATCCAGCCGCAGTCCCCCGGACTGGTGGACCGCATCTGGTGGGGCTCGGGCAACACCACCTCCGGTGTCCGGGCGGGAGAGCAGGGCTACAACCTGCTCTCCTCCACGCTGCTGCTGCAGGACGACGGCCGGCCGTTCCACGTCCAGCAGGCTGACCAGATCGCCCAGTACCGGCAGGCCTATGCCGCCTCCGGCCACACCACCGGCGGGATGACGGCGGTGACCCGTTCGGTGTTCCCGATCGTCTCCGCGCAGGACGATATGTACTTCGGCGGACGCCGCGAGCGTTCGGACTCCTCCGGTCACCTCGAGGGTGGCAAGGCCCGTGGCGGTCCGACGTACTCCGGCACCTTCGACGAGGTGGTGGAGCTCTTGCGCGCCGACGAGGCCGTTCAGTCGGCCGACTACGTGCTGATGGCCAACCCGAACCAGCTGGGCGTGGAGTACAACGCGCACCTGTTCACGCAGTGGGCCGAGGTGGCGCAGGCCCTGGGCTGGAAGTGAAGTAACTTTTAAGCATGGATCTCTGGGTTGTCTTGCTCCTCGTGCTGGCCGTGGTGGTCGGGCTCGGCGGGTGGGCCGGAGTGGCCGCCATCCAGCGCCGCATGCTGACAGTGAGGCAGGACCGGTGGCGTGCCCTGGAGAGCCGCTTCAACCAGGTGACCCTGGACGCTGACCGCTACGAGCGCAGCCCGGACGACGCGCTGGCGGCCCCCGGCTGGCTGGATCGTTCGAGCCCCGTGGTCCGCGGCTTCTCCGGGACGCTCAAGCGCGCTCAGAAGGATAGGGCCGAGCTGGAGCGATCGGTCTCCCGGGCGCCGGGCCGCGCCGGACGAGAGCTCGGCAGCGGGAGCCGGGATCCGGCGTCGGGCCTGAATCCCACCGAGCAGGACCTGCAGGAGTTCGAACTGCTCGTCGAACGACTGGAGGACGCCTACCGGGACACCGACCGCGCCGTGCGGTCCGTGGGCTGGACCCGCCCCGGAACGCTGCAGGTCCCCCATCCTCAGTTCCTCCTGGATCCCCGGTGGGGACGGTCCGCCATGCTCCCCCGCCTGGGCTCGCTCGAGCAGGCCAGCGCCACGCGGTCCGTGAAGGAGTTCCTCGATGCCACCTACCCCCTCCGCCGGGACACGGCCCTCAAGGCCTTGCGAGAACGGAGCACGGGTGCCGGCCACGCCCACCGTGCCCAGAAGGCCCTTGACCAGCTGATCCAGACCCGCCGGTACACCGCCGACCGCCACGGCTTCCTGTGGCCCGGCTCCACAGTGGTCGAGCACTGGGGCGTCTACCGCACCTTCGGCCGTGACGCGGACGTCAGCATCCAGGACATCCCCCCGGTGGAGGTCGCCAACGCCCTGTGGGTCCTGCTGCCCGCGGACCGGGGAATGCCGGACGAGGAACTGCTCGAACTGGCCCAGCAGCACCTGGCCCTGACCGCCGGATTCACGTCCGGTCTCACCCAGAGCCTCAACGACGGCATCGCCCGCGGGCTGAAGAGTCTGCCCGAGGGCGTACAGCGCACCATCAACGGCGCCGTCCCCCACGGAGCCTTCCTACCGACCTCTGCCCCGAAGATCCGGCAGTTGCTGAGCGAGGGCCTGCAGGAGGGACTGGTGACCGGCCGGCTGCAGCGGCAGCCCGACGGGCTCGTCCGGCGGCTGCGGAGCGGCTGGCCCAGCACCTACCGGCGATAGCTTCCGCTCCGGGCTCAGCTATCCGCCGTGAGCAACCGCTCCAGGTCCGGACGGTTGAGGATCTGCTGGCGCAAGGTGTCGCAGAGTCCTTCCAGCAGGGGCCATCCTGTCTCCGCCACTGACGAGGCGATGGCCTGGCGGGCGTAGACCACGCGGAAGTCGTGGGCGAAGGCGTCACGTCCGGTCGCCGCGATGCACGATTCGGCCGCCACCCCGGCCAGGATGATGGTCTGCGCGCCGACGGTCCGCAGTCGCTGGGCCAGGGAGGTCCCATGGAAGGCGCTGTCCCGGATCTTCTCCAGGTGTGTGGCCGGTTCCAGGTCCAGTCCGTCCAGCAGCCGGACCTGGGGCGTGCCGGGGAAGTTGAAGCCCTGATCGTCCTCGAGCATCTTCAGCGTCCAGGTCGACTTGTCCCGCGCGTGCACGGTGCTGACCACGAAGACGGGAATGCCGGCCTGGCGGGCACGTCCTGCCAGTCGGTTGGACTCCGCCACCATCAGTTCACGGTTGTCCCGTGAGGAGGGATCCTCGAAGAACCCCTCCTGCAGGTCGATGAAGACCACGGCGGTCGATAGCTCGGTCATGAATCCACCTTAGAGGTGGGAGCCTGGGAGACCGGCGCCGCGACGGATTTCGCCACCGCCACCGCGATGCCGGTGGTGATCGGTATCGCCAGCACCAGCCCGATCGAGCCGACGAGGATCCGCACGATCTCCTCGACGAGCTCGCCGGACATCAGGGTGTCCCAGAGGCTGCGGTCGTAGAGGGAGACCACCATCAGCACGGGCAGGGCCGCTCCGGCGTAGGCGAAGGCGATCGTGTACACGGTGGAGGCAATGTGGTCTCGGCCGATGCGCATCCCGGAGGCGAACAGCTCCCGCTTGGACACCGCGGGGTTCGCGGCCTGCAGCTCCCAGACGGCGGAGGCCTGGGTGATCGTGACGTCGTTGAGCACCCCGAGCCCGGCCACGAGCAGCCCGCACAGCACGATCCCGGACAGCCGCACCTCGGGGGCCACGGTGGCCAGGATGTAGGAGTACTCGTCCCCGAGGCCGGTGAGATACGCCGCATCCGTCCCCCACAACGCCAGCACGGCGGTGAGGGCCAGGCCGATCAGGGTCCCCAGCAACGCGGTGGTGGTCCGCAGCGAGAACCCGTGCGCGAAGTACAGCACCACGAGCATGATCAGGCAGCACCCGACCAACCCAATCCACAGCGGCGGACCGCCCTCCAGCAGTGCCGGGAACATGAAGCCGAACAGCACCGTGAAGGCCAGTCCGAGACCCACGATGGCCCGCAGACCCCGCCAACGGGCCACGGCCACCACCACCAGGGCATACAGCAGGGCCAGCACCACCACAGGGACGGTCCGCTCGAAGTCCACGAACACGTAGTCCGACTCCCCGGCGCCGGTGTCCCCGCCCGGCAGCGCGCTGAGGTCCAGGGCCTTGAGCCGGTCCCCCACCTCCACGTCCATGGAGGCACTGATCGACGTCGGAATGGGCACCACCGCGCTGTCGGTACCGCCACCGTCCGGATCCACCACGGCATCCACGCACGCCACCTGCGCGGCCGAGGGGTCCCCGGCCATCCCGCCGGTGGGAGTCTCCAGAGTCCCGGCCTCCGGGCCACAGTCCCGGGGCTGAAGCCCGGTGACGGTGCCCGTGACCATGGTGATGCCCTGCGAGGTCCCGTAGGGGTCGGCCAGGGAGAGTTCCTGGTGGGACCCGGACGGCCAGAGGGCGATCATGGCCGCGATCAGCACCACGGTGAGCGGGCCGAGGATCGCCGCAAGGGCGATGACCACCCGCCGGCGGCCTGACCCACCCGTCCCGGTCAGCGCCTCGTCGGCACCGGGCCCCGCCGGCAGTCCGTGGCCGTGGCCGTGTTCATGACTTAGCTCAGGACCGTGTTCAGGAGGCATCGGGCACATCGGTGGCCCAGATTCGCGTGTCCAGCAGCACCTGCGCGTGGCCGGTGGTGACCAGCTGGTCGAGGACCGGGGTGAGGATGTCCATGGAGTCGTCCACTTCGAGCTGGACCGGGTACTGCGTGGTCAGCAGGGCCAGGAGCGAGGCGGCCGCGGTCTGGGCGTCCACCCGCGCCAGTTCCGGGTTCCAGCCCAGCAGCACGTCGGTGGGATCCTCAGTGCGTTCCGGCGTGTAGGAGATGGCGAAGGCATCGATCCCGCCACCCTGGGCTTTGGGCTGGGAGCGCAGCACGACCGCTCCGGAGGCCCCCGTGGAGGGGCCGAGCAGCAGCTGCTGTGCCTGGCCAATGGTCAGATCGGACGGGTCCCAGCCATGCGTGGCCGCGTAGAACGCCGCCACCGCCTGCGTCAGCTCCACCGAACCCGTCGCCAGGTCCTCCACGGCCAGCCCGGTGCCGTCCAGTTCCGGAGCCTTGATGACCCCGGGCCCGACGGCGATGCGCCGGGAGCGCTGCAGCGGCGCGAATCCTTTCCCTGCCAGGAAGGTCGCGGCCGGGTGGTCAGCCGGGTGGTGCGCCGCGGCGCCGGTCCCGGCCACGTCCGGCGCGGTCTCCGGCAGCTCGTCCGCGGCCACGGCGAAGCGGGTCTTGAGCTCCGTGGTCGCCAACGCCCCCTCGGCGCGGGCGGCCTCAGCCTCGGCGCGCAGTGCGGTCAGCAGTGCGGTGGCGAGGCCGCGGCCCCGCAACTCGCGAGCCGTCTCGGCGTAGAACCAGAGGCGCTGCGGATGTACGGAGGAGGCATACACGACCGCGGCGGCGACCGGGATGCCCTCGTCCTCCGCCACCAGGCACCGGGCCCAGGGCTCGTCCGGCCGGGTACTCGAGGGGCGCAGCATGGCGCGGTCCTGGTGGTGCTGGGCGTCGGTGGGGTCTCCCCACAACTCCAGGAGCCGCAGGTCGTCTCCCTCGGCCCACGGCCGGAGGGAGACACCCGCTGGGAGCTGGGGGCCGGCGTCGGGAACCGTCATCTGTACCCCTCCCCTTACTTGGACAGCCGCTCGAACAGCCAGCCGCGCACCTGGTCCAGGGCCACGCGCTCCTGGGACATGGAGTCGCGTTCGCGGATGGTGACGGCCTGGTCCTCAAGGGAGTCGAAGTCCACGGTGATGCAGAACGGGGTGCCGATCTCGTCCTGGCGGCGATAGCGGCGGCCGATGGCGCCGGCGTCGTCATAGTCGATGTTCCAGACCCCGCGCAGCTCGTCCGCCAGGCGCTTGGCCGTGGGTACAAGCTCCTCCTTGCGGGAGAGCGGCAGGACGGCGGCCTTGACCGGGGCCAGCCGCGGATCCAGGCCCAGGACGGTCCGCACATCCGTGCCGCCCTTGGTGTTGGGCGCCTCCTCCTCGCGGTAGGCGTCCACCAGGAAGGCCATCATCGATCGCGTGAGACCGAAGCTGGGCTCGATCACGTACGGGGTGTAGCGCTCGCCGGAGGTCTGGTCGAAGTACTGCATCTTCGTTCCGGAGGCTGAAGTGTGGGAGTTCAGATCGAAGTCCGTGCGGTTGGCGATGCCCATGAGCTCGCCCCACTCGGATCCGGCGAAGCCGAACTTGTACTCCAGGTCGATCGTGGCATCGGAGTAGTGGGCGCGCTCGCCGTCCGGGACGTCGAAGCGGCGCATGTTGTCCGGGTTGATGCCCAGGTCGATGAACCAGTTCCAGCAGGCCTCCACCCAGGTGTTGAAGTGCTCCGTGGCGGCTTCGGGGTGGGTGAAGTACTCGATCTCCATCTGCTCGAACTCGCGGGTGCGGAAGATGAAGTTGCCCGGGGTGATCTCGTTGCGGAAGGCCTTGCCGATCTGCCCGATGCCGAACGGGGGCTTGCGGCGGGCGGCGTTGACCACGTTGAGGAAGTTCACGAAGATGCCCTGAGCGGTTTCGGGGCGCAGGTAGTGCAGGCCCTCCTCGTTGTCCACGGGGCCCAGGAACGTCTTCATCAGCCCGGAGAACATCTGCGGTTCGGTCCAGGATCCGCGGGTGCCGCAATCGGGGCAGGCGATCTCGTCCATGCCGCCGATCCCGCCCGTGGGGGCACGGCCCTTCTTGGCGACGAAGCCCTCGATGAGGTGGTCCTGGCGGTGGCGCTTGTGGCAGGACGTGCACTCGACCAGCGGGTCGGTGAAGGTGGCCACGTGACCGGAGGCGTTCCACACGGCCGAGGGCAGGATGATGGCGGAGTCGAGGCCGACCATGTCCTCACGGCCGCGCACGAAGGTGTTCCACCACTGCGTCTTGATGTTGTCCTTGAGCTCCACACCCAGGGGCCCGTAGTCCCACGCCGAGCGGGAGCCGCCGTAGATCTCTCCGGCCTGGAACACGAAGCCGCGTCGCTTCGCGAGGGAGATGACCTGGTCGAGGGTGGTCTTGGGGGCCATGGGGGCATCACATCCGTGTCTGTTACTTCGGCCGCTGGCTGCGGTCAGCGCACTGGAGCCGGCGCGCGTGGCACGCCGGCATTCGTCGGTTACCGGCCCAGTCTAGGTCCCCAGCGGGCCGCGGCTGGTGCACCGGCACGGATCTCGGGCCACAATGGAGGTATGTCCGAGCACCCGAGCCCCGAGTCCCTTCACCGTCACCGCCGCGCCCCCGAGGCCCCGTCCGCACATCCGGCACCACTGGAGATCCGCGACGGGATGATCCGGCTGGGGCAGGCCCTGAAGCTGGCCAACCTGGTCGAGGACGGGGCGGACGCACGCGCGGTGATCGAGGCCGGCCTGGTCCAGGTCAACGGGGATCCGGAGACCCGCCGCGGCCGCCAGCTGCACCCCGGGGACGTGTTCGAGTTCTCCGGCGAGGCCGTGAAGGTGGTCCCGTCCGGGAGCTGAAGGCTCGGTGCTCCGTGCGCTGAGGGCTGATTACTTCACCACGTAGTCCAGGAACTCCCCCACGTGACGCAGTTCCTGCGGGCCGATGCCGTGGCCGATTCCGGCGTAGAGCACCTTGGTCATGTTCACGTGCTCGTTCATCCAGGCGTGCGTGTACTCGATCTTGTCCGGTGTGATGACCGGGTCGGCCTGGTCCCGGCCCCAGAACACCGGGGGCTTGACCGCCTTGACGGCCTCGTCATCGAAGAATCCGGCCAGGGGGCCGGCACCGGACACCTCCGAGGGCACGACGCCGGCCTCCGGTGTTGCGGATTCGGCACCGGGCACCATGGTCGGGTCGATCGCGAAGCCGGAGAGCCCGACGACGCAGGCATAGGCCTGCGGTTCCCGGCGCAGCAGCGAGGTGGCCATCGCCATGCCCATGGAGAATCCCAGCAGGGAGGTGCTCGCGAAGTCCGGCCGCTGCGCGGCCACCCACTCCTGGAGGTCCTCGATGGCGGCCCGAACCGCCAGGGGTGAGGACTGCAGGGAGTTGGTCAGCGGAAACCACGTGTAGCCACCGTGATCCATGACCAGCGGTGCTCGCACCGAGGCGATCGTGAACTTCTCCGGCAGCTCCGGGACGATCCCGAACAGGTCGTTCTCGTCCGCGCCGTAGCCGTGCAGCACCACCAGCAGGTGCGTCCCCCCGCGCTCGGCCTCGGGGCGGGACCAACGGACGAACGGTTCTGTGGGCTCGGAATGGGACGGGTCGGGAGTCTGCGGTTCGGTCATGATCCCAGCGTAGGCGAGGAGTCCTGGACGCGTTCTGTCAGTACTGCGTAGTGACCGATGGGTAACCAGGCATTTAGGATCGTGGCATGTCTGGTTCCTCGGCTCCTCCGCATTCTGACGCGTCTCTGTATTCCGACGCGCCCCTGCACCCGATCCACCCCTGGCGCCGCTACGTGGCTCTGGGGGACTCGTTCACCGAGGGCATCGGCGACCCGGACCCGCAGCGGCCTGGCTCTCACCGTGGCTGGGCGGACCGGGTGGCTGAGGAGCTCGCCCACCGAGTCCCGGACAGCGAGCACTTCTCCTATGCCAACCTGGCCATCCGCGGCCGCCTGATCGACCAGATCGCCGCCGAGCAGACCACGCCGGCCATCGAGCTGAAACCGGACCTCATCACCCTCTGCGCCGGCGGGAACGACGTGATCCGGCCGGGCGGGGACCCGGACGCAATCGCCGAGAAGCTGGACGACCTGGTCGGGAACCTCGCCGCCGGCGGGGCCACGGTGGTGCTCTTCACCGGCCCGGACATCCGTGACACCCCCGTGATGGGCCGCATCCGCGGCAAGGTGGCGATCTACAACGAGAACGTGCACACCGTGGCCTTACGGCACGAGGCTGTGGTGGCGGATCTATGGGCCCTGCGCGAGCTGACCCGGAAGGAGATGTGGGCCGCGGACCGGCTGCACTTCTCCCCCACAGGGCACCACACGATCACCGCCATGGTGCTGGAGACCCTCAACGTCCCCCACGACCTGGTGCCGATGGAGCCGAAGCCACCGGTGCCGCGCACGTGGCGTCAAGCAGCCACCGAGGACGTGCACTGGGCCCGCGAGCACCTGATGCCCTGGGTGCTGCGGCGGTTGCGTCGGCAGTCCTCCGGTGACGGACTGTCCCCGAAGCGACCACTCGCCGAGCCGATGTTCGGGCACCCGATGCCCCAGGGCGCGGACACCTCCGGACACTAGGGCTGCCGGGCTCAACCCGGGGGCGTCGAGGGCTCCCCCCATCGAGGACGCGGTGGGATAATTCTCCTGCGGGGAACGATTCCTCGCATCTTCCAGGAAGTCCCGTCATGTCAACGACGCCTGTGCCCGAACCATCCGATCTGGACCTGAAGAAGAAGCATCGAGGGATGTGGGCCTCGGGCGATTACCCCACCATGGTGGAGAGGTTTCTCCTGCCCCTGGGACCACGCCTGGTCCGCGCCGCCGGAATCGGCGCTGGGGACCGCGTCCTCGACGTGGCCGCCGGCACGGGCAACGCCTCCCTTCCGGCCGCTGCCGCCGGGGCCGCGGTCACCGCCAGCGATCTCACCCCGGAGCTGCTCGACGCCGGCCGTCGCCGGGCAGAGGCGGAGAACCTCGACCTCGAATGGGTCGAGGCCGACGCTGAGCACCTCCCCTTCGGGCAGGGCTCCTACGACGTGGTGATGTCATCGATCGGTGTCATGTTCGCGCCCCATCATCAGCCATCCGCCGACGAGATGGTGCGGGTCTGCCGGCCCGGCGGAAGGATCGCCCTGCTGAGCTGGACTCCGGAGGGCATGGTGGGCGCGCTTTTCCGGACCATGAAGCCGTTCGCACCGGCGCCACCACCCGGGGCGCAACCGGCACCCTTATGGGGCAGCGCTGACCACCTGGCCGAGCTCTTCGGCGGACGGGTCCAGTTCCACTCCGCCGATCGTGGGGTCTTGGAGGTCACGGCCTTCCCGCGACCCGGTGACTTCGCCGCGCACTTCACCGCGTCCTACGGCCCCACCATCTCCACTCGGGCCCATGCCAGGAGCCAGGGCCTGCTGGACGAATTCGACGCCGCGCTCGATGACCTGATGACGACCTGGAACCGCGGAACCGCCGACGCAGCCCGGTTCGAGATGGAGTACCTGCTCTCCGTCGGCACCAGGAGCTGAACCCCATGCGCAGGACAACGGACTCAGAACCCCTCTCGGCAGCGATGTTGCGCACGGTGGCCGAGAGTTCCACGGCGGAACGCCTGGCCGAGGCCCAGCGATTCGTCTACGGGCCGATCCTCGACCGGGTGCGCCACAGCCCCTTCCACACCAACGCCCTCGGCCACTCGATACACCCGCCCCTCACCGACATCACCCTCGGTAGTTGGATGGGGGCCTCCCTCCTCGACCTGGCCGGCGGGACGCCGTCACGCCGCGGCGCCACGCTGCTGGTCTCGGCGGGGTTGCTGGCCGCGATTCCGACAGCCCTCGCCGGCGCTGCCGATTGGACGGAGACCGAAGGGGCCGATCACCGGATCGGCGCGGTCCACGCGCTGGGAACGGACGCCGCCGTCTTCCTGTTCCTGGGATCTCTCGTCGCCCGCCTCCGCGGCCGTCACGCCCTCGGGGTCGGACTGGCTGCGGCCGGCAACGCCGTCGCGGCATCTGCAGGCTTCCTCGGCGGCCACCTGGCCCTGACACGGGGCACCGCGGGCCGGGCCGGGCCGACTGAGCGCGTCGGGTGAGGACCTAGAGTCCGAGCACCCGCGTCATCTCCGCGGCCACCTGGTCCAGGTCCGTCAGGAACCCGTCATGACCGATCGGCGAATCGATCATGTGCACCGGCACGTCACCGGGCAGTTGGCGGGCGAGCTCCTGGGACTGGCCCGGGAAGTACAGGCGGTCGGACTCGACGGCGGCGATGAACGGTGTCACCCGGATGGAGCCGAGCACCTCCGCCTCCGGCCCGCGGCCGCGGGAGACGTCGTGGCTCATCAGGGCCTCGGTCAGCACCAGGTAGCTGTTGGCGTCGAAGCGCTTGACCAGCTTGGCCGCCTGGTAGTCCAGGTAGGACTCGACCTGATAGCGCCCCTGCCGCCGGACCGGCTCGCCGAACGGGTTCTCCTCGGGCTGCGCGGCGCGGCCGAAGCGGGCGACCATGTCCGGTTCGGACCGGTAGGTGATGTGCGCGATCTTGCGGGCGATGCCCAGGCCGCCGTCCGGCGTCGGGCCCGGGTAGTAGTCCCCGCCGCGGAAGTTCGGGTCCAGGTTGATGGACTGCACCTGCGCCTGGGCGAAGGCGATCTGCTCGGCGGTCGAGTGCGCGCCACAGGCGATGACGGCCATGCCGGCCACACGGTCGGGGTAGGTCGCAGCCCACTCCAGGGCGCGGGCGCCGCCCATGGAGCCGCCGATGACCGCCTGGAAGCGCTCGATGCCCAGCGCGTCGGCCAACCGCGCCTCGGCATGGACGGAATCGCGGATGGTGGTGAACGGGAAACGTGAACCCCAGGGGTCACCCTCCGGGTCCAGCGAGGACGGGCCGGTACTCCCGTAGCAACCGCCCAGGATGTTCGGGGCGATCACGAACCAGGTGTTGGTGTCGATGGCGCAGCCGGGGCCGACGACGCCCTCCCACCAGCCCTCCTCCGGATCACCGGAGGAGGCCGCCACGTGCGTGGACCCGGTCAGGGCATGCAGCACCAGCACGGCGTTCGACTTCTCGGCGTTGAGCCTGCCCCAGGTCTCGTAGGCGATCTCCGCCTCCGGCAGATGCCCGCCGGTCTCGAAGTCCAGGGCGCCGATGAGCTGGGTGCGAAGGCCGCCCTCGGGCAGGCCTGTGGCAGTCGGCTGGGGGGTGGTGGTGGTCATGCGAATACCTCCGGACCTAGGCGCTCACGTCGGCCGCGGCGAAGCCGTTGTCAAGATCGGCCAGGATGTCCTCGATGCTCTCCACACCCACGGACAGGCGGACCAGGCCGGGGGTCACGCCGGCGGCACGCTGCTCCTCCTCCGTGAGCTGGGAGTGCGTGGTGGACGCCGGGTGGATGACGAGCGAGCGGACGTCGCCAATGTTGGCCACGTGGTGGTGCAGCTGCAGGGCGTCCACGAACCGGGCCCCGGCCTCGCGGCCGCCGGCGATCTCGAAGGAGACGAAGCCGGCCGGACCCTGCGGCAGGTACTGCTTGGCGCGCTCATGCCACCGGCTGGAGGCCAGGCCGGGGTAGATGACCGTCTCGGCCAGGGCGTGGCCCTCCAGGTACTCGGCCACCTGGCGGGCATTCTCCACGTGGCGCTCCATGCGCAGGGACAGCGTCTCCAGCCCCAGGTTGAGGAGGAAGGCGTTGAAGGGGCTGATCGCACTGCCGTAGTCGCGCAGCAACTGGACCCGCGCCTTGAGCACGAAGGCCAGGTTGGCGCCGAGGATGCCGTCCACACCGAGGTCCCGGGCGAAGACGATCCCGTTGTAGCTCTCATCCGGGGTGTTGAAGCCCGGGAAGCGCTCCGGCTGGGCGGCGAAGTCGAAGGTGCCGCCGTCCACGATCACACCGCCCATGGCCGCGGCGTGGCCGCCGAGGTATTTGGTGGCGGAGTGGACCACGATGTCCGCGCCGTGCTCGATCGGACGCAGCAGGTACGGGGTGGCCAGGGTGTTGTCCACGATCAGCGGCACCCCGGCCCCATGGGCGACGTCGGCGACGGCGCGGATGTCCAGCACGTCCCCGCGGGGGTTGCCGAGGGTCTCACCGAACAGCGCCTTGGTGTTGTCCTGAATGGCGTTCTTCCACCCCTCCGGGCTGTCCGGATCCTGCACGAAGGAGGTGGTGATGCCGATCTTGGCCAGGGTGTGCTTGAACAGATTCTGGGTGCCGCCGTACAGCGAGGCGGACACGACGATGTGGTCACCCGCCCCGGCGAGGTTGAGGATAGAGAAGGTGGTGGCGGCCTGGCCCGAGGCCAGCAGCAGTGCCCCGACCCCGCCCTCCAGGGCGGCGATCTTGCCCTCGACGGCTTCCTGGGTGGGATTGCCGATGCGGGAGTAGATCGGGCCGAGGTCCTTCAACGCGAAGCGGTCCGCGGCGACCTCCGCGGAGGGGAAGTCGAACGAGTTCGACTGGATGATCGGCAGCACGGTGGCGCCGTAGGGGTTCTCCTCCGGGATCCCGGCATGGATCTGGCGGGTCTCGAAGCCCCACTGGGCCGGATCGGGGGCGGCCTCGGCGTTCGGGGTGCTATTGGGGGTGTCAGTCACGTGACGACTCCTGTCAGTCCAGGGCCACCTGCGTGATGCCGGCGGGCAGGGACATCGTCCAGCAACCCGACGCGGCGTGGTGGCCCGCGCTTGCCGGTGCCGGTTGGCACCTGCCTGGTCCTCACCCGGGGCACCCCACCGCGAGCTGGAGGGTTGCCGGCCAGCAAGCCGGGGCTTGATGCTGGCACTCATGACCTTCGTCAAGTCTGCCAGATCGGCTCCGGGGATTCATCCCCGTCCGCCCTGGGGCGTCGCATTGCGCCTCACGGGGCTTCTGTGGCCAGCGTGCTCGCGGGCGCCGACACCCGGCGCCCGCCGAGGGTCACTCCTGTGACCTCGAGCACATTTCAAGTGAGGTTAACCTAACCTGTCCGTGACTGAAGAAAGTGCGACGATATGGGCATGATGCGCCTGGATCACGTCTCGTACGCCGTTGGACCCGAAGAAGGACTCGCCGCCACGGTGGCCCGCCTCGCCGAAACGCTCGGCATCGAGCGCGTCAAGGGCGGTGTTCACCCCCGTTTCGGCACGCGCAATGCGATCTTCCCGCTGCGCAACCGCCAGTACCTCGAGGTGGTCGAGGTGCTGGACCACCCCTCCTCCGAGAAGGCTCCGTTCGGCCAGGCCGTGCGCGCCCGCTCCGAGATGGGCGGCGGCTGGATGGGCTGGTGTGTCACCGTGGACGACCTCGCACCGTTCGAGGAGCGCTTGGAGCGCCAGTCCGTGCCCGGCAACCGCAAATTCCCGGACGGCCGGGAACTCACGTGGCGCCAGATCGGCATCAAGGGCCTCATCGCCGACCCCCAGGTCCCATATGTCTTGCGCTGGGATGATGGCACCGAAGACCTGCACCCCTCGCAGGCCCACACACCCCAGGCCGAACTGTCCTCCATCACGATCGCCGGCTCCCGCGACCGCGTGCGCGGCTGGCTGGGCCTGGACGATCCGGACGAGACGGTCGGGGACCTCAACGTGGTCTTCGAATCGCCCTCCGGCACCCCCGGCATCCTCGAGGTCACCTTCGAGACCCCCAAGGGCACCGTCACGCTCTGACTCCACGCACCACCCTGCGTTGAGTCCGGAGGGATTCACCTCTCAGCCCCGATAAACGTGAATCCCTCCAGGCTCACGTCACGGATTCAGGTGCTGAACAGGCCCGCCGCCGCCAGCAGCGGGTACGCCACGAATCCGGCGGCATCCAGGAGGAAGTGCGCGATCACCAGCGGCATCACCCTCCGGTATCTCAGGTAGACCGCGCCGAACACCAGCCCCATGAGCAGATTGCCGATCCCGGGCCCCACCCCCTGGTAGAGGTGGTAGGCGCCGCGCAGGACGGCGCAGCCCACCAGCACGGTGACGGGATTCAAGGGAACGACGGCGCCGCTCGCCCAGGTGCGCAGCCCACCCTCACTGCCGGGCCTGTTCGGATCGAGCCCGGCGCGCCGCTGCTGCAGGTAGCCGAGCCGGTCGAAGAGCCACGCCATCACGATGATCTCCTCCAGCAGCCCGTGCCGCAGCGCGGAGAACAGCAGCACCGGGGTACTCCACCAGTACTCGGTCAGGGCGCTGCCAACGATGGCCGTGGTGACGCCGGCGGCCCGTCCGGCCGCGTAGACCGCCAGGGTCCCGAGGCCGATCGCCAGGAACAGTCCGATTCCGAGGACCACGTCCCTGCCCGGCCGGCGGAAGTCCAGGCCGAAGGTGCGGAGCGGGTTGCGCCCCCGGATCCACACCAGGTGCAGCACCAGCAGCACCGGGACCAGGGCGAAACCGATATCCAGCAGCTGGTACATCAGGTCGAAGTACTGCCGATCGTCCAGCGCCGGGTTCAGCGTGGTGGTCTGCCCGGACAGGGGCGCCTGCGTCCACTTGTCGATGAGATTGACGATCGCGTAGACGGCCGACTTCCCCAGGGACAGCGCCAGCACAATGGCGATCTCCCAGCGGACCGTCCGGGCAGAGGGGGCCGCCAGGGCCTCGAGCCCTCCTGCCACTACCGGACGGGTCGGCGGAGTCGGGGCGTTCGGAGACGACGAAGCTGGGGTGGTCACCGCCCCAGTGTAGGAGTGCCCGAAACCCCTGGTCTTCCGACCCCTCGTCCCACCCCGGCCAGAGCCGGCCATCGCGCTACCGTGGATCCATGGCTTCCGCACCGACTCCTGACGACGTCGCCGCCGCCTGCGCCGCGGCCGCCCGGCCCTTGGCCTCTGCCCTCGCCGCGGATGACGGACTCGCTCGCCGGCTGTCCGAGGCGGACTGGCCTGCCGGCGTGATCGACGAGGGCGGTCAGTTCCACCGGGTGCTCGTGCTGCCCGGCGTGGGCGCCGTGCGGATGACCCGCACCCATGAGGCCGCGGCACACCTCAACGACCGCATGGCCACCCTGCAGATCCTCAGCACGACGGCGGCGTTCCCCTTCGCTGTGCCCGTGCCGCTGACCGAGGTGGTCGGGGAGGCGGACGGACTGCCGGCGGGGATGGCCGCCGTGGTACAGGAGTACCTCCCGGGCGAGGCGCACCCACCGCACACCGGCGAGGTGCCGGTGCTGCGCGAGCTGTGCCGGACGCTGGCAGGAATCGACACCACTCCCCTGGCGCCACACCTCGGCCCGCCGTTCGCCTACCGTGGCCCCTGGACCGCGGAGAAGGTCGCTGCAGTGCAGTCGGTGCCGTCGGTGCTGGCGGCGTCACACGGGCCCGGCGTCTGGACCGACGGGTCGCCGGAAGCCCCCGGAGGCGCGGTCTCAGCGGACCGCTGGGCCGAGACGGTCGCCACCCTGACCGCGACGCACACCGCGTGGACGGAGGATCCAGTGGTGACGCCGTCACTGGTCCACGGGGACCTGGCCGGGCACAACATGCGGTGGCAGCGTTCTGCCGCCGAAGGGGTCGGACGTGACGGAGATGACAGAGAGCGCTGGCACCTGACCGGGATCCTGGACTGGGACCTGGCCGCCGTGTGGGACCCAGCACTGAACCCGGCCTACCTCGCGCTGTGGCACGGCGAGGAGAAGCTGGAGGCCATTGCCCGTGACGCCGACGAGGCCCTCCGGGGACGGGTGTGGCTGGGATGGATGGCCCTGGAGACGATCTACGATGCCTCCCTGCGTGAAGGGCCGGCGAGCGATATTCCGCCGGCGAACTGGCCCAAGCTGCTGCCGAAGGTGCTCCCCCGCATCGAGCGAGCCGCCGAGGCGCTGGGTCGGTGGCAGGCCGAGCAAGAGCCGGCGGCCGGCGCGGTAGACGGCCGGTGAGCGGCCGGCGTCGGGAACGGGGTCCGTGGCCGCACCTGCGGGAGACGACCCTGACGGCCGCACTGGAGTCTGACGGCAAGGTGTTGGATGCGGGGCAACGGGCCACCGTGCAGTTGCTGACCGGGCGGAGGATCACGCGCGGGGTGTACCTGCACGGCGGGGTGGGGCGCGGGAAGACGTGGCTGGGCGCGGAGTTCTTCAACGCGCTCGAGGTGCCGAAGCTGCGGCTGCACATGCATGCCCTGCTGGGGCAGGTGAACCAGGTGGTCGCGAGCGCGCAGGCTGGCCAGCCGATCGGAATCGACCACGCGGTGGCGCGGATCGTCGGGGACGCCCGGCTGGTGTTCATCGACGAGTTCCACGTCCATGACGTCGGCGATGCAATGCTGCTGCGCCGTGTCCTGCCCGGTCTGCTCTCCCTGGATGCCGGGCTCCTGCTGACCTCGAACTACCCGACCGACGGCCTGCTGCCGGACCCACTGTTCCACCACGCGATGGTGCCCGTGATCGAGATGATCCAGTCCTCCCTGACCGAGTGGCAGATCCCGAACGGGGTGGACTACCGGCCGTTGAACGCCAGCTCTGGCCGGGGCGCGGGCTTCGCCTCCGTATCCTGGACGGTCGCCGGATCGCCGGGGCCGACGGCGGCCGGGACCTCCGCTCGCGTGCCAGTCGGGTTCAGCGGGACCCGGCAACTCGAGGTTGCCGCCGCCGATCCGGAGGCCGGCGAACTCGAGGCGACCTTCGGCCAGCTGTGCGGCACGCCGGTGTCCGTGCAGGACTTCCTCGGTCTGACTCGGACCTATTCAAGGTGGCGCCTGCTGTCCGTGCCGTGCCCCGAGGAGATCGACGTTCAGGCGTTCCAGCGGTTCGCGTTTCTGGTGGATGTGCTGGTGGATGCCGACCTGCGCCTGGACGTGGAGGCACCGCTGCCACTGCGTGACTGGGCACGGGCGGCACCCCTGCCCCGGGATGCCGACCGGTTCCTCAGCCGGCTGAGCCTGCTGGGCCGCGGACGGACGGCCACCACCTGATCTGCCCCGCCAGCGTGGTGGGACTCACCGACCATCGAGAACGTGGCTTCCACTACATGCGCAAGCAACTTGATCAAGTTGCTTGTAGGGTTGGGGCGTGCCCCATGACTTGAACTCCGATTCCGAGCCGACCGCCGAACTGCTCGAGGCGCTGCTCCCGATCCTGCACCGGATCCACGTGGAGCGAACCCTGTCCCCCGGCAAGGTGGGGATCCTGCGTCACGTCGCCGAGAACGGACGGGCCAGTACAGCCGAGCTGGCCGTCAAGGTCCAGGTCAGCCCCCAGGCCATCTCGCTCGCGGCCCGGGAACTCGAGGCCCTGGGGCTGGTCGAACGGATCCCGGATGAGTCGGATCGGCGGCGCTCATGGATCCACCCCACCGAGGCGGGCCGGCTCAAACTGGCCGAGGAGACCCGGACCGGCCGCGCGTGGCTCTACGAGGTCGTCCGCGAACGCCTGACGCCGGAGGAACGGCAGACCCTCGTCTCCGCCATCCCGGTCCTGCGCAAGCTCACGGCCGAGACGGCGTCCGAGACACCCTCCACGGCTGCGTCCACACCTGCGCCAGCACCTGAGACAGCTTCCGAGGAGCCGCATGACTGAGACCCCTCGCCGCCTGGAGCCGGCCCTGGTCTACGCAGCCCTCTGCACGGCCGTGGTCAGCTCGCTGGGCATGCTGCTGGTGCCGTCCGTGGCCCAGGACATGGGGGTCTCCGTGAGCACCGCCCAGTGGATGCTCACGGTGAACCTCCTGGTGGGCGCCATCGCGACCCCCGTGATGGGCCGGATCAGCGACGGGCCGAACCAGAAGCGGTTGCTGCTGGTGTCCCTGACCGTGATACTCGCCGGGTCCGTCGTGGCCGCACTGGCATCGACCTTCACGGTCTTCCTCATCGGGCGGGCCCTTCAGGGCCTGACCTACGGCATCGTTCCGGTGACCATTGCCCTGGCGCGCCGGTATCTCGCCGGGCCCCAGGTGCAGCCGGCCATCTCCAGCCTGTCCGTCACGGTGAGCACCGGGCTCGGCATCGGCTATCCGCTGACCGGCGTCATCGCCGGGCTGGTTGACTACCGGTTTGCCTTCTGGTTCGCCGCACTCTTCGTCCTCTCCGCGATGGTGGTGGTCATCCGGACCGTTCCCGCCGGTGGTGGCGTCCATGCTGTGCGGGCCCCCTTCGACATGGCCGGTGCGATCCTGCTGGGCACCGGCCTGGGCAGCCTGCTGCTCGGCATCAGCGAAGGGCCCACCTGGGGCTGGTCCTCCCCCTGGACCCTCGCCACCCTGGTCCTGGCCGCCGTCCTGCTGACCCTCTGGGTGCGGACGTCACTGCGCTCGCGCCACCCGCTGATCAATCTGCGCGTATTCGCCAATGGTGAGGTCCTGCTGGCCAACGCCTCGGCCATCGGGCTCGGCGCCGCCATCTACATCGGCCTCTCGGTCTCCAGCCTGGTGGCCCAGGCCCCGGCGTCCAGCGGATACGGGCTGGCCCTCCCGGTCTTCTGGGCCGGATTCGTCATGTTGCCGTTGTCCGTCGGCAGCTTCATCGCCAACCGGTTGGTCCGCCGCCTGTCCCATCGGGTGCCGCTGACGGCCCTGTTGCCGATCGGGGCCGGACTGGCCGCCGCCTCCGGGATACTCCTCTGGTTCGCCCACACGGAACTCTGGGAGGTCCTGCTCGGCATGTTCCTCTTCGGCCTGGGCATCGGCTCCAGCTATGCGGCCATGCCCGCCCTGATCGCCCGGAACGTGGCGGCCGAGGGCCTGGGCAGCTCGGTCAGCTTCAACCAGGTGCTGCGCACCATCGGCAGCTCCTTCGGCACCGCGGCCGCTGCAGCCATCTTCGCGGTGACCGCAGATCCGGGCGGCCAGACCACCGATGCCGGGATCACCGGCGCCTTCGCCCTCGGCGCCCTGGTGTGCCTGGCGGTGTGCTGCGCCCTGGTGGCCCGGGCGGCGGCGCGGAGGTTCAGCAGCCGCCGCCCGGAGTAGGCCTACACGAGGTCCCGCGGGACGCGGCGGTGCCAGCTCTGCGAGTAGACGCGAGGATCGCCGCGCTGGGCGTCCAGTTCATAGGCGTCGAGCTCGGCGTCGATGATGAACTCGGTGGGCGTGGAGGTCAGCACCGTGTTGGTGGTGACCTCGGCGCCCCAGTCCTGACGCTGGATCCGGCGCACGGTCCGGGTCTCGCCGCGCACGGAGTTCACGTCATTCCAGCGGAAGCTGTACCACTCCTCGGTCCCGCGCCGGATGTGGGTGTCGGTGTCCTCGATGCGGAAGGCGCCCTGGTCATTGGCGATCTCCAGGGTGGAGATGTTCGTTGCCAGGTCGCGCGTGACCCGCCAGTGGTGCTGGCCCGGCTCGGTCTGGGTGACCTCCAAGGGTGTGGCGGCCTCCGGCTCCTCAAACTCGCGCAGCCGCGCATCCTCCGCCCTGGGGCTCCGCACCGGGACGCTGAGACTGCTGGCCCCGGTGGTCAGCGTGACGGTGGCGGCCTCCGGGGAGGGCCAGACGAGGGGCCAGTAAGAGGTCGAGATGGACAGCCGGAGCCGGTGCCCGGCCGGGAAGGTCTGGGCGATGCCGTTCAGCGGCACCGTGACCCGGTACTTCTTCCCCGGCTCCAGCGGGCTCGGGTCCTCGCTGCCGTCCCGGTGGGTGAGGTTGAGCAGGCCATAGGTCACCCGAGTGGCCTCGCCGTCCAAGTTCACGTCGGACAGCCGCACGGCCAGCATCGCCACCGGCTGGTCCGCGGAGACCTCGAAGTGGCACTGCGGCAGGCCCAGGATCTCCAGGTCCTCCGTGAGGGGCCGCGATTCGTAGAAGATGGACCCCCCGTCCTCCTCCCGCTGATCGAAGGGCAGGTCCGGCACGGCCGCGTAGGACGCCCATTTGCCGGCGAACATACCCACACTCAGGGGCGATTTCACCGCGACCTCTGCGTCTGACTCGCCGTGCGGGTCGGCGTCCGAGTCGACTTCTTCCAGGTGGTGGCCACGCAGGGTGAACTCTCGGTTCTCGATCTCCGGGGCAGGCCACCGGTCCTCCGCCACCCAACGGCCGGGCCGGTCCTCGTAGGAGGCGGCGGGCGAGACGGAGTCCTGCATCCATACGCGCAGCATGGGTTCGTCCATCACCCCGGTGTCCTGGCCCTTGAGCCAGTGGTCCCACCACCGCACGGCCTCCTGGAGAAAGCCGATGGCCGGGCCCGGCACGCCGAGGTGCGGATACTTGTGGCCCCAGGGGCCGATGAGCCCCTTGCGCGGGACGTCCAGGTTCTCCATCAGGCGGAACACGGCATTGGTGTAGCCGTCGGCCCAACCGCCGACCGCCATCACCGGGCACTGCACCTGGCTGTAGTCCTCACAGACCGAGGCAGTCTTCCAGTAGTCGTCACGCCGCTGGTGCTCGAGCCAGGTCTCCAGCCACAACCCACTGCCGGACAGCCGCTCGTGCCACATGTCCCGCCACCGTTCGCCCACGATCTGCGGATCGGGCGGGAGGCTGTTGAAGGCGAACATCACCGTGGCCTCGGAGAGATTGTCGCCGAGCAGGCACCCGCCCATGTAGTGCATGTTGTCCACGTAGATGTCATCCGTGGCCGAGGCGCTGATGATGGCCTTCAGGGCCGGGGGCTGGCGGGCCGCCAGCTGGAGGCTGTTGAACCCGCCCCAGGAGATGCCCATCATGCCCACCTTGCCGTCACACCACGGCTGTTCGGCCAGCCACGCGATGACGTCCTCGGCGTCCTCGTGCTCCTGAGCCCGGTACTCGTCCACCATGACGCCGTCGGAGTCGCCGCTGCCGCGCATATCCACCCGGGCGCAGACGTAGCCGTGCCCGGCCATGTACGGGTGGTTCAGCTCATCTCGAGCGCGACTGCTGTCCCGCTTGCGGTAGGGGATGTACTCCAGGATGGCCGGAACCGGCTGCTGCTCGGCGTTGACCGGCATCCAGATCCGGGCGGCCAACCGGGCACCGTCACGCATCGGGATGTACACGTTCTCGATGACCCGCGTCTCATGCGGGAACTCGGTGATGGTCTTCATCGTCCTCCCTCCTCGTCAACGTCAGGCCCTGCGCTGGCGTACTCGAACGGAAGCTCCTTCACGATCTGCGCGTGGAGCCGGCCCAACTCGTCGTGGCTGCTGGCCCCCAGATAGAACTTGCCGACGACGTATCGGTAGCTGTCCTGGCCGGCCAGTTCGGAGAGCCGGTCTCCCTCATGCACCGTCGAGGTCAGGACAATACCGGGGTACCGTTCCGCCAGCGCCGCCTTGTCCTCCTCGGTGGGCACTCGCGTGACCACCCCGTCCTCATCGTGGAAGACCATGCACTGAGCGGCCACGTGGAACTGACCTTCCCGTCGGGGCATCCGCGGTTCCCGGTTCAGTGCGATGTCGATGGCGATTTCGTGGTTGGATGCCCCGTCCACCTTGGCGAACAGGTCGCTGTGGGACTGTGAGATCCGGGTGTTGACCTCGATCATCCACAGCCGGTCCGCCTCCTCATCCCACATGAACTCGGAGTTGAAGCAGCCGTTGTCGAAACCGACGTGCTTCATGTACCGCTCGGTGGCATCGATCATGCGCTGCTGGACGTGCTCCGGCACGCTGCTCGCCGGGTAGTCCAGCCGGTCGAAGCTGGTGCCGTCAACGTCCTTGTGCATGTCCAGGACCCCGTGGACCCGGAACGTCCCCCGGAACACCGTGCCCTCCGGAGCGGCCTGGGTACCCTGCACGAACTGCTCGGCCAGGCAGGTGTTGCCGCCCCACTGCTGCAGCTCCGGGGGCAGGTCCACCATGGACAGGGCGGCGTCGAAGGCGTCACCGATCTCCTCGATGTGCTCGCGGATCTCGGCCACGGCCTCGTGGAAGCCCGTCTCGTCCTCGATCTTGAAGCCGAGGTTCGAGGAGTGTGCCTTGACCGGCTTGACCCAGAACGGGAAGTCCAGGTCGATCGTGTCCAGAGCATGGTCGTCGAACGGGTCGAAGGCGGCGAAGCCGGGCACGCACTCGGGAATGCTGGCCCGCTGCTCCAGCCGGCTCCAATACTTGTGCTCGCACTTGAGCACGCTCTCCAGTGACGGTGCCGGCAGTCCGCGCTCGGCCGCCAGGATCGGCACCATCACGCTGACGGGGAAGTCCCAGTGGGCGATGATCGCATCCACCGTCCCGTCGAAGGCATCGAGCTGGCCCCGGGCGGCCGCCAACAACTCCTCGAAATCGATCTCGGCCGTTTCCACGAGCCGCTCGTAGTCGAGCACGTTGTGGAACGTCAGGTTCTCAGCACCAGAGACGGTCTCGAGTTCGTGCCGCTGGACCTCGGTCATGCCCAGGACGTGGATGTTCTTCTCTGCCAAGGGATCCGCCATTTCGTCGTCGAACAGCTCCGGACGAGCATGCGGCCCACCGTAAGCACGTTTCCGCGTGGACCACAACGTGAGGCACGGACGTGGCGTGGCGGCCCTCAGCCCAGCTGGTACCGTCCGAGCGGGCGCAGGGGATCGCTCTCCGGTTGGGCGGCGTAGAGCAGCGAGAAACTGGCTGCCCAGCCGGTTGCGCGGGCCCACAGGGCCTCCCGTGCGCGGCCCGCATCCGGCTCGGTACCGCCGGGGGAACCAGCCAGGGCGTCGTAGGCCGCACGGAAGCGCCGCCGCCCCGGCTGTGAGAAGTGCAACAGCGCGGCGCCCAGGTCCGAGGCGGGGTCCCCGGCGCACAGGTCGCCGAAATCGACCAGGACTACAGGACCGGGGTTCCAGGACCCGACGCCGGCCAGCACGGTGTTGTTCGGGTGCGGATCCCCGTGGAGCCAGAGCGCGGGTCCGGTGTGGGGAGCCGCGGCCAGGGCACCGGCCCAGGCGGCGTCGAGGCGGTCCTGCTGCTCGGTGCTGAGCTCCTCCGCCAGGGCAGTCCGTCGCTGCGCGAAGCGGTCGGCGACGGCGGCCACGCCGACCCCGCGGAAGACATTGGTGGGTGCCCCGCCGGGAGCCGGCCGGTGCAGTCCGTGCAGGACGGCGGCCAGACTGGAGGCATAGGCATCCCGGACCCCGAGAGGCATGTGGACCGCCGGCGTCCCGTACACCCAGGGCACCACCGCCCAGCGGAACGGGTAGCCGGCGCGGCGCACTCCGGTGCGGACCGGCGTCGGGATGACAGGAATGGTGTGGTGAGGAATGCCGGACGGCAGGCCGGCCAGCTGGGACGCCAGCCGCGGCAGCCAGGCAACCTCCCGGTCGAGCAGCGACTCGGCCTGGGCGTGCCGGGGCAGGCGGAGGGCGAGGCGCTCCCCGAGCCGGACCATGGTGTTGTCCCAACCGCGGACCGGTACCCCCAGCGGCATGTGGGCGAGGTCGGGGTGCTGCTCTCTCAGCAGGGCGCGGACGAGCCCGTCCGTGATGACGGGCTCTCCGTCCCGAGATTCCAGCGGCACGCGACTACTCGGTGACGCCCAACTGCTCCATCACGATCTCGCGGACCCGGGCGGCATCGGCCTGGCCGCGGGTGGCCTTCATGACGGGGCCGATCAGGGCACCGATGGCCTGCAGCTTGCCGGCCTTGATCTTGTCCACCACGCCCGGGTTCTCGGCGATGGCGGCCTCCACGGCGGCGTTCAGCGCGCCGTCGTCCGAGACCACGGCAAGCGAGCGGGCCTCGACGATGGCGCGCGGGGCACCCTCGCCGTCGGCGACGAAACCGAGGACCTGCTTGGCAAGCTTGTCATTGATGGTCTTCTCGGTGATCAGCGCCTCGACCTCGACCACGTCCGCCGCGGTGACCCCGAGTTCGGCGATGTCCTTCTCGGCGAGGTTGGCCAGGCGGGCGATCTCCCCCATCCACCACTTGCGGGCAGCGGAGGCACTGGCACCGGCCTCGATGGTCGCGGCGATCTCGTCCAGCACGCCGGCGTTGACCACGTCCCGGAACTCCTCGTCCGAGAAGCCCCACTCCGCTTGGAGGCGCTTGCGGCGCTCGGCCGGCGGCTCCGGCAGCTCGGCACGCAGGCGTTCGATCCACTCCACGTTCGTGTGGATCGGCACGAGGTCCGGCTCCGGGAAGTACCGGTAGTCGTCCGCGTCCGACTTGGGACGGCCCGAGGTGGTGGTGCGGGTGCCCTCCTGCCAGTGCCGCGTCTCCTGCGTCACGGTGCCGCCCGAGGAGAGGACGGCGGCCTGGCGCTGGATCTCGTACGTCACCGCATGGGCCACGGCCCGGGTGGAGTTGACGTTCTTCGTCTCGGTGCGGGTGCCGAACACGGTGGCGCCCTTCGGCATCAGGGACACGTTGGCGTCGCAACGGACGTTGCCGCGCTCCATCCGGGCGTCCGAGATACCGAGGTTCTTGACGATGTCCCGGATCTGGGTGACATAGGCCTTCGCCAGCTCGGCGGCACGCTCACCGGCCCCGGTGATCGGTTTGGTGACGATCTCCACCAGCGGCACACCGGCACGGTTGTAGTCCACCAGCGAGGAGGCGGCGTCCTGGATGCGGCCGGAGGCCCCGCCCTGGTGGGTCAGTTTGCCGGCGTCCTCCTCCATGTGGGCGCGCTCGATCTCCACGCGGAAGACCGTGCCGTCCTCGAGTTCGACGTCCAGCCAGCCGTCGTGGGCGATCGGATCGTCATACTGGGAGGTCTGGAAGTTCTTCGGGGTGTCCGGGTAGAAGTAGTTCTTCCGGGCGAAACCGCAGACCTCCGCGATCTGGCAGTTCAATGCGAGGCCGAGCTTGATGGAGTACTCCACGGCGGTCCCGTTGACCACCGGCAGCACACCCGGCAGGCCGAGGTCCACCGGGGTGACATTGGTGTTCGGCTCATCCCCGAAACCGTTGGTCGCCGAGGAGAACATCTTGGTCCTGGTGTTGAGCTCCACGTGGACTTCGAAGCCGAGCACGGGCTCGTACTGGGCCATGGCCTCGTCGAACGTGAGCACCTCGTCAGTGACGGCGGCCATCAGTTCTCTCCTCCTGCAGTTGCGGTAGCGGGGGCGTTCCCGACGCCGGCCGGGGCGGCGGCGCTCGCGGCGGCCAGTTCCGGGGCCTGGGCCCAGAAGGGTGCACCCCAGGCCTCCTCGAGGCGGGACTCGAGTGCGGCGGCGGCGCGGTACATGGTGGCATCACCCCGGGCCGGGGCCAGGAACTGGATGCCCACGGGCAGGCCCTCGGACAGGCCGGCCGGCACCGAGATGCCGGGGATGCCGGCCAGGTTGGCGGGGATGGTGGCGATGTCGTTGTTGTACATCGCCACCGGGTCATCCAGCTTCTCCCCCAGCGGGAAGGCGGTGACCGGCGAGGTCGGCGAGATCAGCACGTCCACCTGCTCGAATGCAGCCGCGAAGTCGCGCTGGATCAGGGTGCGGACCTTCTGCGCCGAGCCGTAGTAGGCGTCGTAGTATCCCGCCGAGAGCGCGTAGGTGCCGAGGATGATGCGGCGCTTGACCTCGTCACCGAAGCCGGCCGCGCGGGTGGCACCCATGACCTGCTCGATGGTGCCCCCACCGTCCGGGACCACGCGGTTGCCGAACCGGACGCCATCGAACTTGGCGAGGTTGGAGGAGACCTCCGAGGGCATGATCAGGTAGTAGGCGCCCAGGGCGTAGCCGAGGTGCGGACAGGAGACCTCGGAGACCTCTGCCCCGGCGTCCTTGAGCACCTGCACCGACTCCTGGAACCGGGCCAGCACGCCCTCCTGGAAGCCCTCGCCTTCGAGCTCGGCGATGATGCCGATGCGCAGGCCGGCGAGTTCACCGTTGCGGGCGGCCTCGAGCAGTCCGTCCATGGGCTCAGGCAGCGAGGTGGAGTCCTTGGGGTCGTGACCGCCGATGAGCTCCTGCAGGGCAGCGGCATCGGAGACGGTACGGGTCACCGGTCCCACCTGGTCCAGGGAGGAGGCCATGGCGATGACGCCGTAGCGGGACACCGCACCGTAGGTGGGTTTGGCACCCACGGTGCCAGTGACGGCGCCGGGCTGGCGGATCGAGCCGCCGGTGTCCGTGCCGAGGGCCAGGGGTGCCATGAAGGCCGCCACCGCGGCGGCGGAGCCGCCCCCGGAGCCGCCGGGGGTCCGGCCCAGGTCCCACGGGTTGCGGGTGTCACCGAACGCGGAGTGCTCGGTGGAGGAGCCCATGGCGAACTCGTCCAGGTTGGTCTTGCCGAGGATCGGCAGGCGGGCCGCGCGGATCCTCTCCACCACGGTGGCGTCATAGGGGCTCATCCAGCCCTCCAGCATCTTCGAGGCCGCCGTGGTCGGCTGGCCGACGGTGACGATGAGGTCCTTCACCGCGATGGGGACACCGGCCAGCGGGTGGAGGTCCTGCGCCGCGGTTCCGCCGGCGGCGCGGATGGAGTCCACCTCGGCGGCCACGGCGAGCGCCTCCTCGGAGTTGACGTGCAGGAAGGCGTGCACACCGGTGCCCTGGCCGTCAGCCGGGCCATCCACCGCGGCGATGCGGTCCAGGTGGGCCTGGGTGAGCTGCACCGAGGTGATCTCGCCGGCGCGCAGGCGCTCTGACATCTGCAGGGCGGTCAGCTTGATGAGTTCGTTCGCGGAGATTTCAGTCACGCCGATCACTCCCCGTCCAGGATCGCGGGGACCTTGAACTGGCCATCCTCGGCATCCGGTGCCATGGCGAGTGCCTGTTCCTGGGTGAGCATGCCCGAGGGCACGTCCTCGCGGAACACGTTGCGCAGTGGGATCGGGTGGGACGTGCGCGGCACGTCCTGGCCGGCGACTTCGCTGACCGAGGTGATGGCATCCATGATGAAGGCGAGTTCTCCGGACATCTTGTCCAGTTCGTTCTCGTCCATCCGGATGTGGGCCAGTCGCGCCAGGTGGGCGACGTCCTCACGGGTGATGGCGGACATGAATCTCCTGTGGTTCCGCGGGCGGGGTGGTTCGGTCACCCAGTCTAGTGGGGACTACTGCCGGGCTGGGTTCAGACCGAGCGCCGGTAGACCCAGTACAACGGGTCCTCGCCCGACGTCGGCGCCTGGCCGATGTCCGAAAGGCGCCAGTCCCGCTCGGGGACCCGGACGAATCCCTCGGATTCATAGAGCCGGTGCGCTCCAGTCATGGTCACCATGGTGGTCAACACGATGGCGTCGATCCCCTCCAGCTGTTCGGCCCGGTCGATCGCGGCACGGACCAGGGCGCGGGCCACCCCGCGGCGCTGGACCCGCGGGTCCACGGCCAGCATCCGGAACTCGAACTCACCCTCGCGGGCGGTCTCGGACATCGGCATCCCCGGCAGGGACAGCACCACCGAGCCGGCGACGACGGTGCCCGCCGCGCTGGGTGCGGCCGGGCCGGCCAGCGCAGACGCCTCCACCTCTCCGACGAGGACGCGGGCCTGGCGAGCCCGGGTGGCCACGTCCTGGAGGTTCGCGATGTACTCGTCCTCAGGATCGATATGACCGCCGTCGATGTAGGAGGTCACCGTGAGGTGCGCGATCACCGCATGATCCTCCGCCCGCGCGTCACGCACCGTGACGCCGGGCACGCGCGAGACTGACTGCGGCCACCCGGCGGCGCGGAGGGCCGGGTGCAGGTCTTCGGTGGGGTCGGGGTTCTCAGGGCGTTCGTGCGGCACGGCTGAATACTACGCCGAGCAGACGGTCCACGGCGTAGGCGAGGGCGACTCCTCCGGCGTAGGCCACCAGGTCCGCGAACCCGAACGTGGTGCCCAGGACCAGCCGGAGGGGAGACCACAGCGCCCCGAGTTCCGCCGAGAGACCGGTGAGCTGGAGCAACTCCACCGCCACGCACACGGTCAGCGCCAGGCCGGCCACCAGGATCCTGGAACGGACCGGCAACAGGATGGCGACGAGGAGGTAGATCAGCACGGCATACAGGGCGTCTCCGGCCGGTCCCGTCCAGGCTGCCGTGCTGAGGGCGCGGATGCCGAGCCCGAGCCCAATGGTCACGGGGACGGCGGCGCCGAGGACAAAACGCCTGGTGCGGGTGGGGACGGCCTGGTTCGGCTCGGAGATAGCGGCCCCCTTCCGGGAGATGGCTCGGGCTCCCGTTGAGTGTAGACACCAGTCTCGTTGCCGTACCGTGTGCCACCCTGGTGGTGAGCCACTGTCAAGGAGCCCGACGATGTTCACTGGCCTGAGCGCCTTCCCCCTCACTCCCCTCCGTCACGACGCACTGGATGAGCCCGCCTTCATCGGGTTGGTGGAGCGTCTGGTGGCCGCCGGCGTCGACTCCATCACCGCGCTCGGCTCCACCGGTTCGTACGCGTATCTGGACCGGGACGAGCGCGCCCGGGTGGCCCGCGCCGCCGTCGCGCATGCCGGGGATGTGCCCGTCTTCGTGGGCATCGGTGCCACCCGGACCTCGCAGGTCCTGGCCCACGCCGAGGCGGCGCAGGAGGCCGGCGCCGCGGGACTGCTGCTGGCGCCGGTGAGCTACCAGCCGCTGACCGAGGAGGACGTCTTCGAGTTGTTCCGGACGGTGACGAGCAATTCGTCCGTGCCGGTGATCGTCTACGACAATCCCGGCACCACGCGCTTCACCTTCACCATGGAGCTGTACGCGCGGATCGCCGCGCTCGGGGGGATCGAGTCCATCAAGATCCCCGGTGTGCCCGCGGATCCGGAATCCGCCCGTACCCACATCCAGCAGATCCGCGATGTCATTCCGGCCGAGGTGACCATCGGTGTCTCCGGGGATGCCCACGCGGCAGACGGCCTGCTCGCCGGCTGCGATGTCTGGTATTCGGTCATCGCCGGGACCCTGCCCGAGGCGGCATTGAGGATCGTCCGTGCCGTCCGCCAGGGCTCACCGGCGGAGGCACGGGCGGAGTCCCAGCGCCTCGTTCCTCTCTGGGAGCTCTTCGCCCGGCACGGCGGGAGCATCCGGGTGATGGCCGCCGTGGCGGAACAGCTGGGACTGGCGCAGGAGTCCAGCCTGCCGCTGCCGCTACTGGGACTGACGGAGGCCCAACGAGCCGAGGTGGCCCGGGTGATCGAGGTACTCGGGCTCAAGATCTAGGAACCGCCACCTCAGAGAATGGGGCGGTTCAGCCGATCTCGAGCAGCCCGCGCAGGGTGGCAAAGGCCTCCGGCACCACGGCGTAGTGCGCCCACTTGCCGCGTTGTTCGCGCGCGATCAGGCCAGCGTCGACCAGCTTCTTCATGTGGTGGCTGACGGTCGACTGGCTGATGCCCAGGTCCTCGGTGAGGTCACAGGCACAGACCGCCTCGCACCCTTGCGCGGCCACGTGGGACAACAGGCGCAGTCGCATGGGGTCGGCCAGAGCCTTGAACATGCCCGCTGAGCGCTGAGCGTCGTCGACGCCGATCGGACCGGCCGATAGGGAACAGCACCCGGATGAACCGGAGGCTACGCGGTCGCGGTCAGAGGTCTCAATGACGTCAATGGCGGTCTGGCTAGCTGTCGGAACCATCACGTCATCTTACATTGACGCTCATCGATATGACCAGTAGCGTTCCCATCGATGGTTATCGATACGAGAGTTGGGCCTGCATGAGCACCACCACCGCCCCGTACCAACCGGTGATGAAGGAGATGTCCTTCCTCGACCGTTGGCTGCCGGCCTGGATCCTGTTGGCCATGGTCGTCGGACTGGCCCTGGGCCGCTTCATCCCCGGCTTGGATACCGCTCTGGAAGCCGTGAAGATCGGCGAGGTGTCCCTGCCGATCGCCATCGGCCTGCTGGTGATGATATACCCGGTGCTGGCCAAGGTCCGCTATGACGAGACCCACCGCGTCGCCGGGGACAAGCGGCTGATGATCACCTCCCTGGCGTTGAACTGGATCGTCGGTCCGGCCCTGATGTTCGCCCTGGCCTGGATGCTCCTGCCGGACCTGCCCGAGTACCGCACCGGCCTGATCATCGTCGGCCTGGCCCGCTGCATCGCCATGGTCTTCATCTGGAACGACCTGGCCTGCGGGGACCGGGAGGCCGCCGCCGTCCTGGTGGCCATCAACTCCGTCTTCCAGGTCATCGCCTTCGGCGCCCTGGGCTGGTTCTACCTCCAGGTGCTCCCGTCCTGGCTGGGCTTGCCGACCACCTCGGCCGACTTCTCCGTCTGGTCGATCGTGCTCAGCGTCCTGGTGTTCCTGGGCATTCCCCTGCTGGCCGGGTTCCTCACCCGTCACTTCGGCGAGAAGGCCAGGGGCCGGGACTGGTACGAGAACCGCTTCCTGCCCCGCATCGGCCCCTGGGCCCTCTACGGACTGCTGTTCACCATCGTGCTGCTGTTCGCCCTGCAGGGTGAGGCCATCACCACCAGCCCCTGGGATGTCGCCCGGATCGCCCTGCCGCTGCTGGCCTACTTCGTGTTGATGTTCGGCATCGCCCTGCTCGCCTCCAAGGCCGTCGGGCTGAACTACGCCAAGTCCACCACCGTGGCCTTCACCGCCGCCGGCAACAACTTCGAGCTGGCCATCGCCGTGGCCATCGGCACCTTCGGCGTCACCTCCGGTCAGGCCCTGGCCGGCGTCGTCGGCCCGCTCATCGAGGTGCCGGTGCTCGTCGGTCTCATCTACGTCTGCCTCTGGGCCGGCCGGAGGCTCTTCCCCGGCGACCCGACAACCCCCGCTCGCACTGAGACCGCCTCCGCGACCCGCGCCTGAACCGCCAGCCCCGACAGGAAGCCTGTAGAGATGACCACCGAGCCACGATCCTCATCCCGACCCTCCGTGTTGTTCATCTGTGCCAAGAACGGCGGCAAGTCCCAGATGGCCGCAGCTCTGATGGAGCACCAGGCCGCCGGCGCCGTTGAGGTCCATTCCGCCGGCACCAGACCGGGAGAGACCATCAACGCGCTTTCGGCCGAGGTCATCGCCGAAGCCGGGGCCGACATGTCCGCAGGGCACCCCCAGCCCATCGACCCGGGCCTGTTAGCCCGCGTCGACCGGGTGGTCATCCTCGGCGACGAGGCCAAAGTCGAGCCGCTCGAAGGCATGGCCGGCACCATCGAGACCTGGCACACCGACGAACCCTCCGCCCGCGGCATCGAGGGAGCCGAACGCATGCGCCTGGTCCGCGACGACATCGACGCCCGCGTCAGAGCACTGCTCGCCGAGCTCACCGCCACGACGGACAAGCCCTCCGTGCTGTTCGTGTGTGTGCACAACGCCGGTCGCTCCCAGATGGCCGCCGCATACCTGTCGCACCTGGCCGGAGGACGGATCGAGGTCCGCTCTGCGGGCTCGGCACCAGCTGATTCGGTCAACCCGGCAGCCGTGGAGGCGATGGCCGAGGAAGGCATCGACATCAGCTCGAACCGGCCCAAGGTGCTGTCCGAGAAGGCCGTGAAGGACTCCGACGTGGTCATCACCATGGGCTGCGGAGATGCTTGCCCCTACTTCCCCGGCAAGCGCTATGAGGATTGGAAGCTCGAAGACCCGGCCGGCCAAGGCATCAAGGGCGTGCGCCCCATCCGCGACGAGATCAAAGCGCGGATCGAGCAGCTCATCACCGAGCTGCTGTCCGGCCCCTCGGCCCCGTCCACACCCATCAAGTGAGGGATACCCCCATGGTCGACGCAATTTCCACCACCATGCCCCCACCCACCGAGGCGCAGGACTTGCCCGTCGCGGTCATCGGGGCAGGACCCGTCGGGCTGGCCGCCGCCGCGCACCTGCTCGAACGAGGCTTGACCCCGTTGGTGCTGGAGGCCGGGGCCGACGTCGGGGCAGCCATCCGGACTTGGGGCCACACGCGCCTATTCTCTCCCTGGCAGTACAACATTGACGCCGCCGCAGCCCGCCTACTGCGCACCACCGGCTGGACCGAACCTCAAGCCCGGATCCTGCCCACCGGTACAGAACTGGTGGATCAGTACCTGGAACCCCTGGCCGCCGCCACCGCACTGGCCGAATATGTGCGCACCGATTCCCAGGTCATCGCCGTGACCCGTTCCGGGATGGACAAGACCCGCACGACCGGCCGAGCCGACGCCCCCTTCCTGATCCGCATCCAGCACACTAACGGCAACGTGGTGGACCGCCTGGCCCGGGCCGTCATCGACGCCTCCGGCACCTGGACCCGGCCCAACCCGCTGGGCCAGGCCGGACTGGAGGCTCCCGGAGAAGCCGAGGCAATTGCGGCCGGGCACATCACGGCCGTACTGCCAGACGTCGCCGGCGGGGATCGGCAACGCTTCGCCGGCCGGCACGTGCTCGTGGTCGGGGCCGGGCACTCGGCCGCCAACACCCTGCTCGAACTCGGGTCCCTGGCCGAGGACGAGCCGGACACCCGGATCTCGTGGGCCGTGCGCTCGGCCGACGTCTCCAGCGTCTACGGCGGCGAGGGCCGCGACGAACTGGCTGCCCGCGGCGCGCTGGGCACCCGGTTGCGACGTCTGGTGGCTGCCGGGATCATCGAGGTCCACACCTCGTTCACCATCACCAGTTTCACCAGCACAGAGCATGGATTCTCCGTGCACGCCTCCACTCCGGCTGGCGAGCAAACCTTGGCCGCGGATCTGGTCGTTCCGGCCACAGGGTTCCGCCCGGACCTGGGCATCCTGTCCGAACTCCGCCTGGAGCTGGACCCGGCCGTGGACGCACCCCGCCAGCTCGGTCCGCTGATCGATCCGGAGTTCCACTCCTGCGGTTCTGTGGCCCCGCATGGGGAAAAGATGCTGGCGCACCCGGAACCGGGCTTCTACATCGTGGGGATGAAGAGCTACGGCCGGGCCCCGACCTTTCTGATGGCCACCGGCTACGAACAGGTTCGTTCCATCGCCGCCGCCCTGGCCGGGGACCAAGCCGCAGCCGACGCCGTGCAGTTGGACCTCCCCGAGACGGGGGTCTGCTCCACCGACCTGGGCGGGTCCTGCGACCTGCCCGTCACCGGTCCGGCTGACGAAGCCGACAGCGCCGCCCAGGGGTGCTGCGCTCCCGTCAGCGCGGCGGCCGGGCCCGGTGCCGGCGAACGGCGGCTCGGTTCGCACACCGAACTGAGCAGTACCGCTGGCGGCCGTTGCGGGTGACATCGACGACAACGTTGCGGCAGGGCTCGCCGGCACAGCGTCCCAGCCGGTGCATCCCCCGCGTGGCCAGGTGCAACGAGGTACCGACGCTGATGACCGCGCGCAGGACGAAGGGCATCGAGTCGTTCTCGTCCCGATAGTGGAGGTGCCACCCCTCGCCGTCGTGATCGGTCAGGCGTGGGTAGGCCGCGGCCGCCGCCATCTGCTCGTTCAGCAGGCGGGCACGCTCACCGTCCTCCGGCGCATCGACGACGCGCAGCCAGTCCGCCACCACCGTGCCGGTCGCGGCATGGTCGTCCGCTCCGGCGGGGAAGATCATCGTCATCCCGAACGCCCGGGTCCGCTCCTCGATACCCCGGCGGTCATCAGGCCACTCGTTGGCCAGGGAGGCCGCGAGCAGGACCGCGTATTCGCCGTAAGGGTTGAGATGCATAACACCATTACATCACGATGGACTCATGACCTCACCCCACACGTTTCCCCTGCCCCTCCAGGAAGACCGGTCCACCCGGCACGAGCATGCGTGGCGCGCGGAATCGCGGCATCTGACGTCCGAGGGGTTGATCCTCTATGTGCGCTGCGGGGACTGTGGAACCCTCCGGGTCGATATCCAGGGGAACGATGGCCTGCCGCCCGCGGCCCTGAGCCGGGTGGTCGGGGTCAGTCCACCGGAGTGGCCCGGCGGATGACGGCCTTGGCGCGGTCATAGGTCTCGGCATCCTTGGCCACGAAGTGGTCGTCCGCGGTCACCACCGTCGGGACGGTCTCGAAGCCGTGGTGGTAATGCCGGACGCGGTCCGCGGCGCCGGCGTCCTCCCAGATGTTCACCCAGTACACGCGCTCCCGCCCCTCGGTGCCGAGCTCGCGGATGAGCCGGGCGCAGTACTGGCAGCCGGGCCGCCAGTACACCACCACTCCCCCGACCGCCAGGTGCTCGTCCACCCCGGAGACCGGAAGGGACTGCACCTGGGTGGTGGAGACGAAGCGCAGGGCGAAGAACAGCAGGATGGCCGCGGCCACGTAATTCAGCGGGCCCCGGCCGATCAGCCCCCAGTAGGCGAAGAGCAGCCCGAGGGCGAGCATGACGGCGGGCACGAGCCACGCCTTGGACATCAGCTGGCGCATGGACTCACTCTCCCACGGGCGGCATCGGCAACAACGACTGTGCCCGTGGGCTCGACTGATCGGTCGTCTCCGACGGCTCCGACGGATCCAGCACCCCGGCCACCGTCCAGTCCGGGTGGTTGGTGCCGTCCCCGGAGGCCGGGCGCCGCACCGGGACTCCGGCCTCCTCGGCGATCAGCGCGCCGGCCGCCCAGTCGTGTTCCTGGATGCCGTACTCGGCGTAGGCGTCCAGCGTGCCGTCAGCCACCATGCACAGGTCCAGGGCTGCCGCACCGATGCGCCGCACGTCCCCGAAGTGGGGCATGAGCGCCGCCAGGGCGCTGAGTTGGAAGTCGCGGCGTTCCCCCGCATAGGCGAAGCCCGTGGCGAGCAGACGGCCGGAGCGGCCTGGAAGGGGCCCGTTCAGGCGCACCGGCTCACCGGATGCCGGCGGAAGGTCCGCCTGCGGGATCCCGGGAGTGTCCACGGTGGAGAAGGCCCCGCCGCCGGCCGAGGCATACCAGGTCCGGCCCAGGGCGGGCGCGACGACGGCCCCGGCCAACCAGCGCGTCTCGCCTTCCGCCGCTGGCCCCTCCACGGCCACGGAGGTGCAGAACTGGGCGATCCCCCGGATGAAGTTCGTGGTGCCGTCCAAGGGGTCGATCGACCAGCGGTAGCCCGAGGGGTGCTCCGGCTCGGTGTGGCCGTACTCCTCGCCGGAGATCGCGTCATTCGGGCGGTAGGCGGTGATGACCTCGCGCACCGCCTGCTCCGCGCGGCGATCGTAGTCCGTGACCCAGTCCGAGCCCGAGGACTTGGTGACCGCTCCGAGTTCGGCGCGCGTGGCCGGCGTCGGACCCAGGGGACGTTCGGCGAGCACCGCGGCCCCGGCGCGGGCCGCGGCCCGGGCGACGGCCAGCAGTCCCTTGGCGCTCATGCGGTCTCCTCCGTGGTTTCGGTGTCAGAGTCAGAGGCAGCGTCGGCGTCTGTCTCGTCAGGACCCTCAGAATCCGGTGGCCCCTCGGCCAGCAGCCTCCGGAACCCCTCCTCGTCCAGCACCGTGACCTTGAGGGACTCGGCCTTGTCCAGCTTGGAGCCGGCGTTCTCCCCGGCGACCAGGTAGTCGGTCTTCTTGGAGACGGAACCGGAGGCCTTGCCCCCACGGATGATGATCGCCTCCTTGGCGGAATCCCGGCTGTAGGTCTCCAGCGACCCGGTCACCACGATCGTCAACCCCTCCAAGGTGCGCGGGGTCTGCTCATCCTGTTCGTCTTCCATCACGACGCCGGCCGCATGCCAGCGCGCGACGATCTCACGATGCCAGGCTGAAGCAAACCAGTCGATGACGGCTTCGGCGATGATCGGCCCGACCCCGTCGACGTCCGCCAGGCGTTGTTGCGCCGCAGCGCGGCGTTCGTCCGCGGCCGTTGCTTCCGTCTCGGCGTGCCCTGCGGACCCTTCCGTGGCCAGTGCCTGGAGGGCCTGCAGGGAGCCGAACGCTGTCGCCAGGGAACGGGCCGCCGTCGGGCCCACATGCCGGATCGAGAGCGCGACAAGCACCCGCCACAGCGGTTGGGTCTTCGCCTTGTGCAGTTCCTGGAAGAGCCGGCGGGTGTTCGCGGTGGGCTCCGAGGGCTTCTTGGCCGTGCCCTGCGTCCAGAAGTAGGGCTTGAGTTCCCACTCGCCCGAGGGCACCGGCTTACCGGTCTCGGGATCCTTCTTCCGTTTCTCCCTCCAGACCATGACGTCACGCAGCCGGGCCTGGAACGCGGACATGTCGTCCGGATCGAACGGGTCCTTCAGGTTCTTCTCGCGGTGGTCCGCCAGGTCGAAGAGCTCGGCGTCCGCCGAGATGACCCCCGGCCCCTCGGGACGCACGTGCTGGTTGTTCTCCGCCGGATCCGGCCCCGGGCCGTTCGTCAGCCAGAGGGCGGCCTCCTCGCCGAGCGCTTCGATGTCGAAGGCCCCGCGGGAGGCGGCGTGCTCGATGCGGCCGGTGAGCTGGGCGGGGCAGGAACGGGCGTTGGGGCAGCGCAGGTCCACATCCCCCTCCTTGGCCGGCGCGAGGGTGGTGCCACAGGACGGGCACTCGGTGGGCATGACGAACTCGCGCAGTTCGTCCTCTCCGACCGGGCCGGTTCCCTCCACCTGCTTCTTTCCCTCCCGCAACGGCAGGACCGGACCGACGATCTCCGGGATGACGTCCCCGGCCTTACGCAACACCACGGTGTCCCCGATGAGCACGGCCTTGGCCTTGACCACGTCCTGGTTGTGCAGGGTGGCCATCGAGACGGTGGAGCCGGCCACGAGGACGGGGTCCATCACCGCGTAAGGGGTCACGCGGCCGGTGCGCCCCACGTTGACCCTGATGTCCAGCAGCCGCGTGTGGACCTCTTCCGGCGGGTACTTGTAGGCCGCCGACCAACGGGGCACGCGGGAAGTGTGGCCCAGGGCCCGCTGCAACGCGAAGGAGTCGACCTTGATGACGATGCCGTCGATCTCATGGACGAGGTCATGGCGCTGGTTGCCGTTCTCCTCAATGAAGCCGAGTATGCCGCCGTTGCCTCCCTTGCCACTGCCGTCCTCGCCCTCGAGTGAGTCCACGATCTTCGTGTACGGGCTGGTGGGAAGACCCCAGGAGGCGAGAAGGTCATAGGTGGCGTGCTGGGACTCGGCGTCGAGGCCGGTGTGGGCGCCGATGCCGTGCACGAACATGCTCAGCGGCCGCTTGGCCGTCTCGGCGGGATCCTTCTGCCGCAGGGAGCCGGCTGCGGAGTTGCGGGGGTTCGCGAAGGGGGCCAGGCCGTCGCGCACCCGTTGTTCGTTGAAGGTGCGGAAATCCGCGCTGGGCATGAAGATCTCTCCGCGGACCTCCACTTCGGAGGGCCAGCCGGACCCGGCGAGCTGCTGCGGGATGTCCTTGATGGTCATGACGTTGTGCGTGACGTCCTCCCCCGTGGTGCCGTCCCCGCGAGTGGCCGCCCGGACGAGTTTGCCGTCCCGGTAGAGCAGGTTCACGGCGAGCCCGTCGATCTTGACCTCAACGAGCCAGCGGACGCCCTTCTCAGCGGCACCGGGGGCGATGTTCGCGATCGAGGCTGAGGTCTTGGCGTACCAGGCGCGCAGCTCATCGATGGAGAACAGGTCGTCCAGGGAGTACATGCGGGCCAGGTGGGTCACCGGGGCGAAGGCGGCGGAGGCCTCCCCGCCGACCTCCTGGGTGGGAGAGTCATTGGAGACGATCTCCGGATGCAGTGCCTCCAGGTCCTCGAGGCGGCGGTAGAGCGCGTCATACTCGGCGTCCGAGACCAGCGGGGCGTCGTTCTGGTAGTACGCCGTGCGGTGTTTGCGGACCTCGTCCACAAGGTGTTCGTACTGCTCTCGCAGGGACTCCGGCGGAATGTCCTCCGCCTCGGGCTGGACGGCGGAATCGACCCGTTGATCGACGCTCGGATCCGTGACGTTCTTCTGCTCGCTGCTCACCGGTCCAGCCTAGCCGGGCACACCCCCGGGATAGCCCTCAGCCTGATCGCGAGCGGTCACCGGGCCTGGGTTTTCCCCAGCACCGTGCCCTCGGTGTCCAGGGCCTCGACGACGACGTAGGGCAGCTCCGCGGCATCGTCCGGAACCGGGATGGCCGTCTCGAAGCCCTCACGGTCGACGACGGCCTGTTCGGTGGCGCTGCCCTCGTCCTCGCCGGCCACGAGCCGCCACCGGGCGACCTCGGTGGCTCCGTTCCAGGAGACGTGGGCGAGGCGTTCACCGTCGCGCTCCTGCACGGTGACATCCGGCTCGGCGGCGGGCCGTCCCTGCCAGGCGAACTTGTACGCCCGGTAGCTGCCGCCGCCACCCTCGAACTCGTCCCCTCGGCATTCATCGCCGTGACAGACGTCGTAGATGAGCTCACCTCCGGGCGTGTACTCGGAGTAGTGCGGGCGGGCACCCCAGCCGATCAGCATGTTCCCGTTGGCCATCTGCTGCGCGTTGGCCATGGAACTGGCCACCCGGTCGGCCGGCGGCAGGTACTCGGTGGCCACCTCCGCGGTCATCGCGTCTCCGTCCAGGGCCAGGCGCAGTCCGCGGGAGGAATCGTCATCACTGCCACCGTGGGAGTGGTTGTCCAAGAGGGTCAGCGTGCCGTCCGGACTCCGGTGCGCATCATGCTGCCAGGTGAAGTCCGCCCCCTCGCCCATCTCGAAGTCGCTGGCCGAGCCGCCCAACGTCCATTCCACGGCGCCGGTGGCGCGGTCCAGCTTGTACACCGCGTTGGTGTGGCGGGCCGAGACCAGCAGAGAGCCGTCGTCGTCCTCCGTCACGGAGTTGATGTGGAAGTAGTCGAAGGGGTGCTCCTCAGTGCCGAGCTCGGGCGGTCCGGTCTGTGGGTCGGAGGCTTCGGACGAGTCGACCTGTTCGGATTCCTCGGCTTCCTCGGCTTCCTTTTCCAGTTCCGCCTGTTCGTCATCGAAGTCGAGCATGGTCTCCGTGAGGGGAACATGGCCGATGGCGCTCCACTCGAAGAGCACGTCGCCGGTGGCGATGTCGACCTCCTGGATCACGGCGTCCTGGATGTGCCCGTCCTCCGGGCCGCCCACGTCGGTGAGGTCTGCCGGTGCCGGCACGTAGGCGGCGATCAGCATGGTGTCCTCTGGCGTGATCGTCGTGTCGTGGAAGTCCGCCTGGCCGGGCCCCAGCGAGCCGCCGGTGGTGACGCGGGTGATCTCCTCATAGGACTGGTCGAGGAGGATCACCTCGCCATCGCCCATACCGCCGTCACTGGTCCCCTCGTAGACCGTGAGGACTGGTTCGCCCTGGTACTCCTGGACCCGAAGGTCGAAGGGGTCGTCCTCCGGGTCGTCATCCTTGGCCGGGCTCATCCACACCAGCTCACCGCGGGCGTCCAGGATGACGGCCCCGTCCGAGGGAGTCTCAGAGCCGTAGTTCGGTGTCAGGAACGTGAACTCCTGGGACTGCTCGTACTCGTCTGACCACGCGGGACCACGGGTGATCTCCACCACCGGAGGCTTGAGGTCCGGGCGGCTGGCGAAACTCTGGTGCGGAATCGGCTGCTTCCCCGCTGCCGCTCCTCCCTCGCCGTCAGCTGTACAGGCCGAGACCGCCAGCGCCACGGTCAGCATCGCTGACGCCGCGAGCACCCGAGAAGGATGCTCGCCCCCGTATCCAGGCCCGGCACGCATGCGTTGTGTCTACCGTGCACGGCAGGGCCGCGCCAAGCTTCGGCCGGCGGTGGCCGGCGATTAACTCAGTCCGGCGGCCCCGCCCGGTACAGCTGGTTCAGTCCAGATGGCGGGGTAACCGGGTCAGTCCTCGTCGCCGAGGGCCTGATCCAGCAGCGGCAGGTCATCCGGGGTGACCAGGTGGGAGGTCACGGCATGCTCCACCAGGCGGGCACGGCGGTTCGTGGCCAGCTTGCCGCCACCGCCGCGCAGTCCGGCCACGCCCACGCGATCCAACTTGTCACAGACGTTGTCCAGCTTGCGATTGAACCGGGTCAGCGGCCAGCCCAGCCTCTTGGCGGCATTGGCAGAGGACGGCACCGTGGAGAATCCGGTGCCGCCGCGGCGCAGGATCGGCTCGGCCAGGGCCACGATGAGTGCCTTCTGCGCCGGGGTGAAGATCACCGGACCGATGGTGGTCTCCCCCACGGCGTCATTGCCGTTGGACTGCTGCAGGAACGAGGGGCTCTTCAGGTGTGCCGAGAACTCATAGGTGGTCGGCCCAGCCGTGAACACCACATTGAGTTGGCCGAAGACCAACGGGATGCGGGAGCCGGGCGAGACCCAGGCCTGCATGCCGCCGGAGGAGTCCGCCACAGTCGCGGAGATCATGGTGCCCACGTTGGACAACCACCACAGCCCGTCGATCTGCCGGATCTCCATGAACCGCCGGTGCAGGTACGGGTTGTCGTCGATCTCCAGGTCACCCTCACGGCCGATGGTGAAGACCTGGTCCGGCATGACCTCGTACCACTCGCCGACGAAGTCGATCGACAGCGCCGCCGAGCTGCCCTCGGTGGGCTGCTGACCTCGATGGTCCTGACCGTCCGGCGAAGCCGGCTGGACCCGTTGGCCTTGCTCGTCCACGCTCATCGCCACTCCCCCCTGGTTGTAGATCTCACTCCCATGATGCCGGTAAAACCTGTCGAGGGCCGTCATTGTGGCGACCTGGCGGTTCCGTGCCCTGCCCTGACCGCCGGTGCGTTCGGCGCGGCCGCACAGACAGGACGTCAGTCCACACACCCCACCGTGGGGTCAGACTGCTTCCCGTTGGACCGGATCACCACGACCTCGATGCACGTCCGGTCCTCCTCCAGCACGGGGGTGGTGGCCGTGGCCTCGTCCGCAGTGGTGATCCGTCCCTGACCCGTGGCCGTGGACGTCCTCCACATGTAGGTGTCCCCCTCCTTCGGATCAGGGTTCTCCCAGGTGAACACGGCTTCGGCCCCGTCCGCCGTGGCCGTCACGTTCTCGGCGGCCGCCACTGGATCCTCGGGTTCCGGCAGTGGCAGTCCGGGCGACTCACTGATGAAGGTGGGTTCCGGATCCTCCCGCGGCTGGACGGCCATGCTGTTCGCCAGCCAGACGGCACCCACGATGCCCAGCACCAGCACCACCAGTGAGGCGATGATGCCGACCTTGTTCTCGCCCATCCAGGCGGCGAACGGCGAACCCGCCGGTTGTTCCTCCACTCGCCGCGCGGTGGTGCCGTCGGGCTCCCACTCCCCGCCGGCGTCGGGATAGGACCTCGCCGGGCGTGACGGTGCCCGGGAACCGGCCAAGCCGCCGCTGACGCGCCCGCCCATGATGGTGGGATCATCGTCCGGGGTCGGACCGGCCGGGGCGGGTCCCCGGGCAGGTCGCATGACCGTGGCATCATCCACTTCATCCTTCGGACGTCCCGGCGCGGAGGGCGGGGGCATCGGCGGGAAGTGGCGGGAGGTGTTCGTGGAGCCACGGTCCGGATCGATCGAGACGATCTGCCGGACGCGGGTGGCGTCGCCGCCCTCCTCGACCTCGTCATCCTCCGCTTCCAGCGAGCCCGACTCGTCCATGACCTCGAACGGCGTGACGGACAGGCCCAACTCGGCCTGGACCCGTTGCAGCGCCAGCGCGAACGAGTGCGCCGAGGGGAAGCGCGAGCCGGGGTTCTTGGCCATCGCCGTGGACAGCACCAACTCCAGCGAGGCCGGCATGTCCGCCCGGTTCAAGGGCGGCAGAGGGGCCTTGGCGATCCTGGAGATCAGTTCCTTCTGCGAGTTGTCCGCCCCCGGCCGCACGAACGGGGACCTCCCGGCGAGCAGGGTGTAGAGCGTGGCACCGAGGGACCACACGTCCATGGCGAAACCGTCCGGGCTGCCGCCGGCGAAGGCCTCCGGGGCGGACCACGGGATGGACATGCCGGCGTCGTCATCCAGCATGTCCGTGGTGCCGGAGATGCCGAAGTCCGTCAGTGCGGGGCGGTTGTAATCCGTGGTCAGGATGTTGGCAGGCTTGATGTCCCGGTGCACGATCCCGGCCCGGTGCGCGGACTCCACGGCAGAGGAGACCTGGATGCCGACGGCCAGGACCTCGTCCACGCCCAACCGGGAGCGGCGGTAGCGCAGGTCCAGGGATGGCCGGGAGCAGTACTCCATGGCCAGGTAGGAGTGGCCGTCCTCGGTGATGTCCGCCTCGTAGATCGTGACGATGTACGGGTGCGAGGACAGCTGGGCCATGAGGTTGGCCTCGGATTCGAAGGACTTGCGCGCCCGTTCGGTCTTGAGGCCGGAGAGCAGCACCTTGACGGCCACCTTGCGGCGAGGCCGGTCCTGCTCGTAGAGGTAGACGTCCGAGAAGCCGCCGGAGCCCAGCAGGCTGACGTACCGGAACCCGTCGATGTGCGGCGGCGGGGCCGGTGGCCGTTTACCGCTCACAACAGCCCCTCGAAGCGCAGCGAGACGCCATCGCCCAGATCGGCGATGTCACCGTCCAGCACCATGAGGGACTCGCCCTGACCCAGCCGTCGCGGCGCCTGCCCCTCGCGGATCAGCACCGTGCCGTTCGTGGCCTTGAGGTCCCGCAGCTGCACATGCCATCCCTCCAGCACCACCTCGCAGTGCGAGCGGGAGATGTCACCATTGGGGCTGCGGACCTGGAGCATGCGCGGCATGGTGCCGGAGCCGACCCGGTGGGCCTGCGGCTGGCGCCCGATCACGGCCGGCCGGTCCAACTCCACGACCTCCCCTGTGGACATGCGGATGCGGCCCAGGGACGGACGGCGCAGTTGTTGTGCCTCGCCCGAGAGGGACTGGCCGCAGATGCCGCAGACGGCGCTGGTCGGCGGGTTGGCGTGCCCCTGGGAGCACTGGCGGGCCAGGACCACCGGTCCCGTCGCCGGCGGCGGGGCCGGAGCGGGGGCGCTGGGCGGCAGATCCTGGGGGTCGAGGTCCGACTTCATCACGGTCTCACCGTCATGGTCCTCTTCCATGGAGGCCGTCCCCGCAGGACCCGACGCCGGCCCGGCCGGGGGCACTGGCGGTGCCGGGCTGGACGCCACGCCAGGAGCAGACGGGGACATGACCGTGTCAGCGTCATCCGGCGACTGTTCCGGGGCAACCGTCATCCCCAGATCCGCCGGGACCTCGACCATCTGACCGGCGGCTGGCTCCGGAGGCTGAGCCGGGACGGTCTTGCGGGCTGCGGCCAGCCACGGCACCGAGTCGATCAGCTCCTGGGGTCCGGGGACGGCGCTGCTGGGACGGGACTGCTGGTCGCTCGAGGCCGCCACGGCGCTCGGCGCGGCAGGGGGGCCGGCGATGGTCCGGTCATCGACATCGTCGGAGTCGGTGCCGGCCTCGTCGTGGGTCTGCTCCTCCTCGCCGTTCTCGTCAGCGTGCTCGTCGGCGTGCTCGTCAGAGTCCTCAGCGTCGGCCGTTTCCGTATTCGGCTGGACCTGGGTGGTCTCCCCCGTGGCAGCCGTTTCCTGCTCGGATACGGATTCGGACTGCTCCGAGCGAGGCCCCGGCGCAATCGTCGCGTTGATGTCCGGTTCGAGCTCTGGTTCCGGCTCGTTCTCCGGGCCGGCATCGCCAGCATCGCCAGCATCGCGATCATCGTCCACTGACTCACCGCCCTCACCGTCAGCTGTCTCGGCGTCGGCCGAGGGCTCTTCGGTGTTGTCGGCCGGGATGTCAGCGGCGTGGTCCGCCAGGCCGACGGCAGGCCCGGCGAGATCGTCGTCATCCGCCTCATCGGCCTCGTCTGCCTTCTCTGCCTGGTCCGAACCCGACCCGGAACGCATCACCAGATCCGCATGCAGGGAGGCCAGGCGCACGGCCCCGGCTTCCAGGGGCAGGTTCTCCACGTCCGCCACGGCATCGTCCACCAGTAGCTCGAAGGACTCCACACCGTGGACGACCCGCTCGTTCCAGGTCGCCACCCCGGTACCGCTCAGCTCGGTGTGGCTTCCGTCAGAGCAGTCCATCCGCAGCACCACATCACCCCGCAGGATGGCGTGCAGCGTGGTGCCCTCGCGGAAGGACACGATGGCGAAGGAGGGCAGCCCCGTGAGGTCCAGGCGGCCGGACAACACGGCGGCCAGCAGCCGTTCGACACCGGGCGTCCCGGCGAGCAGGTCCCAGGCCACGGCGGCCGTCTCCTCGCTGGCATCCGCGGGTAGCGCCACCAGGCACCGGCCGCGCACGAGACCCAGCCATGGGCCAGCACTGTAGCGGACCTTCGCCGTCTGGCTCATCGTCATTCCCCTTCACCCTCGTTCATGCCGAACACGCGTTCCCCGTTGACCATCCGTCCACCACTGCCCCCGTCGAACCGGGGGCGCGTGGTCTGCTGCTCATCCGCCTCACCGGGCCGCGGCGACGTGGACTCACGGTCGCCCTCGGCATCCGTGTCCTCCACATCCACCACGATCACCGTGATGTTGTCCCGGCCGCCTCCGTCCAGGGCCCGCCGGATCAACGCGTCCACGGCGTCCTGCGGCGAGTTGTTCTCGGCCAATTCGCGGCGGATCTCCTCGTCGGGCACCTCGGACGTCAGTCCGTCCGAGCAGACCATGAGCCGGTCGCCGTCATGAACGGACAGCATCCAGAAGTCGGACTCGGACGCCTCACCGGTGCCCAGGGCCCGCGTGATGACATGCCGGCGCGGGTGGTGCCGTGCCTCCTCGTCCGTCAGGTACCCCTCGTCCACCATCTCCTGGACCTCCGAGTGGTCCACGCTGACCTGCTCGAACTCGCCCTCGGAGAGCCGGTAGGTCCGGGAGTCCCCCACGTTGAAGACCATCCAGTACAGCCCCTGCAGTTCCCGGACGATGGCCACCCCGGCCAGCGTGGTCCCCGCACGGGATCCCCCGACCCGGCGGATGGCCTGGTCAGCCGTGACCATGAGCTGCTGCAGCTCGTCGGCGGTGAGATCGTTGCGGACCTCCTTGACTCCCGCGGCCAGCGTCTCCACGCAGATCCGGCTGGCGACCTCGCCGGCCTCATGGCCGCCCATCCCATCGGCCACGGCGAAGAGGTTGCCGGTCACCACCAGCGAGTCCTCGTTCAGTTGCCGGCGCAGGCCCCGGTGGGAGCCGAAGCCGTAGTTCAGACGGAAGGGTCTTTGGGGTAGGTCCACACTGGCATTCAAGGTCATGCAGCCGACACCGTGAAGGAACGGTCACCGAAGTGCACCGTGGCCCCGACCGCCGCCAAGACGGGCTGGCCAGGATCGAGGCGCTGACGTTCGCCCCCGCGCGGGGTTACGCCCGAGCCGTTGGTGGAGTTGCGGTCGGTCACCCACACGCCGGTCGAATCGACGGTCAGGTGCAGGTGCGTCTTGGAGACGGAACGGCCCATGTCAGCGAACGGGATGAGCAGGTCCACGGTCTCCCCCGCGGCAGCGGCCGGGTTGCGGCCCACCAGGGCCGAGCCCGCGAGCTCGTGGCTCTGGCCGTCGTCGAACCGGAGCTTGACGGCGGTGGGTGCCACGCTCACCTGGCTGCGCAGCTGGGTAGATCCCATCTCCTGGTCGGGGTCGCCCGGGTTCGCCGTCTCGGCGGCGCCCCCGACCAAGACGACCTGATTCTCGTTGTAGCCCGAGGAGGACTGTCCCGCACCGGACGTGGCCGGGGCCGGAACACCCGCAGGGGCCGGAGCTGATGCTCCGGCGGCGGCCGGCGCGTTGGCCGCCGGCTGGACGGCGGGGGCCGGGCGGGCTGCGGGTGAGCCGGTCGCGGGCCCGGGGAAGGTGCCCGACGGCGGCTGGGCCGGCTGCTGCGGTGCGCCCGGCTGGGGTGCCCCGGAGGCGGCGGCGTGGCCCGCACCGGGCACGGAGGTGATCGGCCCGGCGGCGACGGCCGGGTTGAAGGCGGGCCAGCGGGAGGCCGGCGGCACGGACACCCCGGTCTCCGGATGACCGGGGTCTCCGGGCTGCAGGGCGCCGGGCGCGAAGGTGGATGGACCGTAGAGACCACCGCTGGTCAGCGGGTTGCGGCCGGTGTTGACGTCCACCACGAGGGTGCGGGCCACCTTGTCATGCCAACCCTGGCGCTGGTGGTTGGTGTCCCAGATGTTGGACAACAACATCAGGATGGGGCCGATCACCGGGACGATTCCGCTGACGGAGACGATGACCCAGCGCAGGAAGATCGGGCCCCAGCCGGCGGGAGTGCCCTCCTCTGAGGTGACGCGCAGGCCCAGGACCAGGTTGCCGGGAGTCTTGCCCGCGGACGCCTGCCAACCCCACAGCCACACCGTGTAGGCCAGGGACACCACCGAGGCGATGAGCAGGGCCATGGTGTAGGTGGCCAGAGCCTCCTGTTGGGCCACCCCGGCGGAGTCCAGCACGGCGGGGAACGTGGCACCGGTGGCGATGCCCACGGCCAGCGCCGGAATGATCTGGTCGATCACCCAGGCCGCCAAGCGCTTGCCGGCCGGTGCGTTGACCAGGTTCAGGGTTTTCTGCACGGGGTACCTTATTCCTGTTTCTCGCTAGCTTGCTGGTCCACTGTACGGACTCCGCGGCTCCGGCCGCCACGCCGGGCGGCACGGGTCTGGCGTTCGGCGGTCCGGTCGCCTCCGCGCCGTTCGGCCATCCGGGCACGATCCGCCTGGCGCTGCTGTTTCCTCAGCTGGCGGCGCTGGCGGCGGCGGGTCCGGGCCTCGAGCAGGAGCGACCGCGGCGTGTACTTCGCCCGGAACCGCTGCCAGCCGCTCACCGAGTCACGCATGCCGGCGATGTTCTCGTCGACCCGCGCCCAGTAGTCGGCGACCTGGGCCTCGTTCGGCTCTCCCGGGCCGAAGACGGCCTGGTCCGCGCGGCGGGCCAGCAGTGTGGTGCCGGCGGCCGCCGTCGGGAAGGCACCTACCAGCTCCGTGGCGTGTTCGCGCCGGGTGCCGGAGCGTTGGGGTTCGGAACCGAGGTCCGTGGCGAGGCTGAGCACCTCGGACCAACCGCCCGAGACCTGCTCGGCGGGTGTCTGCGCCTCACGCCGCCTCTTGCGGCGGCGGCCCTTGAGGATCGCGATGATGAGCAGCGGGATCATCAGGATCAGCAATGGGATCAGCGAGTAGACCACGATCATGACGATGTGGCCCCACTGGTCCCACCAGGACCGTTCCTCCTGCTCGGCGTCCTGGGGCTCCGGTGCCGTGTCCGGGGGCAGGTCGGCCTGCTCCTGCGGCGGCGGCGGGGGCTGGAGCACCTGCGGTTTGGGCGTGGACTTGGGTTCCTGCTGCGGCGGCGTGGGGACGTTGTCCTTGTCCGGGGTCGGGTCCAGGGCGACCCAGCCGACGTTCGCGAAGTTGACCTCGACCCAGGCGTGGACATCCTTGCCCTTGATCTGGATCGGGCCGCCGTCCGCCGAGTAGTTCTCCGGATAGAAGCCCATGACCACGCGGGCCGGGATGTCCAGGGACCGGGCCATCAGGGCCATGCCGACGGCATACTGCTCGTCATCACCGATCCACTGCTCGGCGTCCAGCAACTGGGTGATACGGCCGGCGTAGTGGCCAGAGAGGGAGGTGACCTCGCCCTCGCGGCCGTTGGAGAAGGCGCCGGACTCGTGGAGGGTGGACGCCAGGCCGCTGACGATGCCGAAGGGCTGGTCCTGGTTGCCCGTCAGTTCAGCGGCCTTCTCCGGGACGACCTGCGGCACCCCGGTCAGCTCCGGCATGACGATCTCGCCGAAGTCCTGCCCCTCGAGATCCTCGGACGCCACCTGCACCGGGAAGACCACGTCCGCGGAGTAGGAGTCGCCCTCCTGCAGCGGGATGGTGGACAGCGCGGTCTCATTGCCGTCGTTGTAGTAGAGCGACGTCGAGAGCTGGTCTGCCCGTGGTCCCTGCAGCTCGGCACCGTTGAGTTTGCCGCCGCCTGGCAGCCAGACCCCGTTGTAGGCCTCGATGCTGATGTCCAGGGTGCCGGTGGCCCGGTTCGGGATCTCGGTCTCCTCCGTACCGGAGAGCCGGGAGGCATCACCGACGGGCGAGAAGTTGCCCCCGGACTGCGGGTTCACGTTGTAGACCATGCCGTCATAGGCATCCAGCGCGGCCAGGCGGACCCGCTGCCCCTCGGGCAGGCCCTCGACCGTGAACAGGACCTCCTCGTGCTGGTCCTTGACGTACTGGCGGAACTTCATCAGAGGACTCGGGTAGTCGAACAGCTCGATGGGCGGATCCACGACGTCGCGCAACACCTTGCGGTCCTGGTCCTGCAGCAGCAGCGGCGAGGCGGACGCGGTCAGCAGACCGGCGACGGCGAGGACGGCGGCTCCCATGCCGACGCGGCGCCACACCATCTTGCGCGCGGTCGCAGGGTTGGACACGGTGGTGGTGTCCGCCGCGTCGGCGCCGGCTGTGTCTGTTCGAGTCCCCTGCACGCGCATGCGGTGGTGACGCCAGGCGAGCCAGGCGACAGCGCCCATGATCAGGAGCATTCCGCGCACCACGGCCATCGGTGCGTCCTTGGTGCCGAACATGATCCCGACGACGGTCATCACCAGCACGGGGATCACGGTCCAGTAGGGCAGGCGCACCCTCCACGCCAGAAGACCGGCCACGAGGGCGGTGAGCATCCCGGACAGGTAGGGAGCCACGAGCATGCCGCCGTTGACGCCCACCGGGGCGGCCACGGTGAGGATGTCCTTCCAGGCCGTGACGGGCCCCGTGACCAGGACCAGAAGGGCGTCCAGGCTGGGCAGGAAGCCGACGGCGGCCTCGGAGGGGGCCGCCAGGGCGAACCCGAAGACGAGGTAGCCGAGGACGGCCGCACCGGTGGTCATCCACACGTTCCAGCGCAGGTAGGCGCTGGCGAGGGCGACGCCGAGTCCCAGGGCGATGCCGCCGAATCCGGCCACCAGGTAGTGCCAGTCACCGGCGAAGGTGTCCTGGAAGCCCAGCAGGCCGAGACCGAGCAGCACGAGCAGCACCGCTGCGTCGCTCGCCACCTGGGACCAGGAGAAGCCCAACCGGATTCCCTTCTGCCGGGGCTGCTTCGGCAGGGTCGGCATGGATTTCCTCACGCCGCGGGCCATCATGCCGCCGCCTTGCGCAGGGCCAGGCCGAGGTCCTGCAGGTCACCGATCGAGACGACCGTGAGGTCACCGATGTTGGCGCGCTGAGTCTCCAGGCCATGGGCACATCGGATGGCGAACGCACGTACGCCCGGGGGCACGTGGTTGGTGGCCTTGCGGAGGTCTCCGGCGGTCGGCTGGTCGCCGGTGATGAGGAAGAACACGGAGGCATTGGGGACGTGGTCAGCGGTCTCGCGAGCCACGTCCACACTGGTCTTGCGCAGGGGTTTACCCTCAATCCGGGTCATGTCATCCAGCATGTTGCGTCCCGTCTCGGTGTGGACCGGGCCGGCATGGGTGCGGATGGACAGGTTGCGCTGCTCCTTGAAGGCCTCGAGTCCGATGGAGGACGCCACGGAGATCGCGAGCTCGAAATCGTTCTCGGTGGCGTACTCGGACGTACTCGTGGACAGGGCGATGGCCAGGTGTGCGCGCCGGGTCTCCTCGAACTGGCGCACCATGAGCTTGTTGGTGCGGGCCACCGTCTTCCAGTGGATGTGGCGGCGATCGTCTCCGGGGACATAATCACGCAGCGCGTGGAAGGAGACGTCCGCGCTGGACAGGTCACGGGTCGGCAGGCCTTCGAGGTCGCGGATGAACCCGGCCGAGGAGCCCTGCAGTGCCACGGTCCTCGGGTGGACGTACAGTTCCTCCGGCTCTGTCCACTTCAACTGGCGGCGCAGCAGGGCCAGCGGATCCTGGCGCACCGAGCGCACGGGGCCGACCGTGATGACCGCACGGCGATGCGTGGGAATGGTGAAGAGGTCCTCGTGCACGGCACCCGGGCGCATGCGCGGCAACTGGAAGACGGCGGTGGCCCGCCCCACGGGCAGTTCCATGGCGGCCGGCATCAAGGCCTTGTCCGCCGTGTTGGTCACCTCGATCGCGCCGACGGCACGGTCACCCACGGCCACACGGGAGCGCGCGAGGTCCAGGTCCACCCGATAGGAGGACCGGCCCAGGATGAAGCCGATGGCGAGCAGAAGTAAGAACACGCCCACCAGCCCGGCCACGATGGCCTCGGCCCAGCCGAAGACTAGTCCGACGATCCAGGACCCGACGGTGATGACCAGCACGAGCCAGCCCAACGGGGAGATGACCTCCACGACCGGCTGGACATTCTTGCCCCACCATCCGGTCGCGGCCTCGCGGGCCGGCTCGGTGGTGACCGCCGTCGTCTCCCGCAGGCGCCGCCAGCGGTCCTGCAGCTCGACCGCCGCCTTGCTGGCCCGTTCGGAGGACTTCGAGGGGCCCTTCTGCTGCGGGGTGGCGCTGAGTGCCGATCCACGGCGGGTTGGGGCCTTCGTGGATCGCCGCGAACGCCGTGTTTCGGGTGATGACTGCGTGCTCATGTGGTGCGGGAGCCTCTCAGGCGCCGGAGACGGAGGAACCACCGCGGTACACGGTGTCCTCGTTCGCCTCGTTGGCGGTAGAGCCGGCAGCCGGACCGGACGCCATCGCGGCGGCTGGCTCCGGGGCCTCGGACCGATGCTGCGGCGCGCCGACGGTGGCCAGGACGCGGGTCAGGACGGCCTGGGGGGTGGCCCCGGCGAATTCGGCCTCCGGGTCCAGCACCAGTCGGTGGGTCCACACGTGCGGGGCGAGGTCCTTGACGTCGTCCGGCAGCACGTAGTTGCGGCCGTAGGAGGCGGCACGCACCTTGGCCGCGCGCACCATGGCCATGGCACCGCGCACGGAGACACCCAGCCGCGTCTCGTCCGCCAGCCGGGTCTCCTCGGTCAGCTCGGCGATGTAGTTCAGCACGGCCCCGTCCACGTGCACCGTGGTGGCCAGCTCGGTCATGTCCTGGATGGCCTGGGTGGTGATGATCGGGGTGAGGGCGCCGGAGCGGTCCTTCGTGGCGGCGCCGGAGAGCAGCTCCACGGTGGACTTGCGGTCCGGGTAGCCGATCGAGGTCTTGATCAGGAAACGGTCCAGCTGAGCCTCGGGGAGCTTGTAGGTACCGGCCTGCTCGATGGGGTTCTGGGTGGCGATGACCATGAAGGGGCGCTCGTTGGTGTAGGTGACGCCGTCCACGGTCACCCGCGCCTCCTCCATGACCTCCAGGAGGGCCGACTGCGTCTTCGGCGAGGCGCGGTTGATCTCATCGGCCAGCACGATGTTCGCGAAGATGGGCCCCTGGTGGAACTCGAACTCCTGCGACTTCTGGTCGTAGATGGTCACACCCGTGACGTCCGAGGGCAGCAGGTCCGGCGTGAACTGGATGCGGGAGTGAGTGCCCTTGACCGTCGCGGCCAGCGAGCGGGCGAGCATGGTCTTGCCGGTGCCCGGAGCATCCTCGAGCAGGACGTGGCCATCCGTGAGCATGGCCGTGAGGACCAGCGAGATGACGTCTTCCTTGCCCAGGATCGCCTGGCCGATGTTGTCCGAGATCTTCTCGAACGTCCCGGCAAACCACTCGGCCTGTTCGGTGGTCATGGTCATGGGTGCTGCTCGCTTTCATGGGGCTTCAGTGTGCTGAGTGGTGAGGTGAGGACCGAGCGACCGGGAAACTACCAGGGCCGCATCTTGTTGGAGTCGATGCCGTTGACGCGTGCCCAGACGTTGAAATGCGGACCCGAGTAGGTGCCGTGCCAGCAATTGATCATCTTGCGGGCGCTGCCCCCAGACCCCACCGAGATGGTGTGGGTGGAATTATTGAACTGGTGCGTCCCGCCCCGGTCAGACATGCATTGAACAACGTGGTTGCCCGCTGGGAAATCCTGGACCGAGACCTCCAGTTTCCGGCAGTCTGACGTGCACTTACCGGGGATGTTGACCGTGTCACCCGGCTGCATCGTGACCTTCGGCTGTGGCGGTGGCGGCGGGGCCTCGTTCGACGTGGCCGATTTCGGCCATTCCTTCGACTGCTGGGCGGAGGAGTCCAGGGTCGTGGCCACCTTGACCACGACCGTGGACTTCGTGGAATACCCGACGTTCTTGGTGAAGGAGCCCGGCTTGGCGTCGACCTTCTGGCCGTCCACCGTGACGGTCATGGTCAGCCCGCGCCCGTTCTCGTAGTCACGTACGTTGGGATTCCAGCTGAACGACACCTTCTTCTCGCCGCCGCTGGCCTTGACGTTCGCGGCGTCCTTGATCGGGCCGTAGGCACTGGTCTGGTTGGAGGATCCGGAGGCGTCACCGGCACCGGCCGCATTCTGGGCGCGGACCCTCACGGTCACGTCCTTGCCGTTGCTGCCCACGTTGATGGTGCTGCCCGGCCCGCTGATGTTATTCCAGCTGCCACCGCTGACCTGGTACTGGTAACCGGTGATCGGCGAGCCGTTGGCCGAGCCGGGACTGAAGTCCACCTTGATGGTGTTGTTCTTGCCGGTGGCATCGATCGAGGGCTTGGATGGCGCCTTCGGCCGCCCGTAAGGAGTGACCGCAGTCGAGCGTGGCGAGCCTTCGGATTCTCCGACCCGGTTCTCTGCCACCACGGAGAACGAATACGACGAGGTGGTCTTCAGGCCGGTGACCTGTTGCGATGTCCCACTGATATCGCTGATCGTCCTGTCCAACTTGCCGCCCTCGTAGACCTGCAGGTGGTACTTCGAGATGGACGCGCCATTGTTGTTGGGGGCACTCCACCGCACGTTGGCCACACCTCCGTTGACGGCGGACTCAGCCCGGGAGGCCGAGGGTGCCAAAGGCTGCATGGGTACCCCGGCCGGGGTGATCGATGACGACCAGCCGGAGAATTCGCTGGGCCGGTCCGCGTCGTTCACGGCCTGGAGCCGGAACTGGTAGGCGGTGCCGTTCGTCAGGCCCTCCCACGTGGTGGAGGTGCCCGAGACCGTCTTCTGCGTCACACCGCCCGCGGGTGCCGGTGAGATCTCCACCGTGTAGGAGGTGATGGGCGAACCCCGATTGACCGGGGCGGTCCACGTCAGGTCGATCTTCTTGTCCCCGTCCGTCCCCGTCGGCGGGGCCGGCTGTTCTGGCTCAACGTCCGGCCGCGCCGGCGCGGAGGAGACCGAAGAATCGGACTCGCCGACCTCATTCGTGGCCGTGACGGCGAAGGTGTACTCCTGGTTGTTCGTCAATCCGGAGATAGTGCACGTGGTGGCCGCGCATTCCTGGTTCACGCCATCTGCGGTGACCGTGTAGCCGGTGATGGCCGCACCGTTGTTGGCCGGAGCGTCCCACGTCAGCACGACCTCAGAGTCGCCCACGGAGTCCACGCGCGGTATACCGGGGGCCTCGGGGACGCCCTTCACGTTCAGCGTGATGGTGCCCTGGACGTGGCGGTCGGGATCCTCCGTCATGTCCTGGACGGTGTACTGGACGGTCATCTGGCCGACCAGGTTCTCATCGGGGGTGACCACCACCGAGTCACCGGAAACCACGGCCTCGCCCGCTCCGCCGGCCAGTTCGGTACTCACCAGTTGAAGCTCGCCCTCCCCCTCGAACGGATTCACGTCGTTCGCGAGGACGGGAACCGTCTCGGCCCGGCCCTGATGGGCGTCTGGCACGGTGTCCGGGTTCGCCACCGTCAACGGGCGGTCCGAGGCATTGACCGTGAGCGTCACCTGCGCCGGCACGGGATCGGACTTGCCGTCCGTCACCGTCACCTGAACGGTGCCGCGGGTGCCCTTCGGGGTGTCTGCACCGGCGCTGGCGGCGAGCACGGACCCCTCGAGGCTGATATCCAGGCCCTCGATGGAAGACTCCGCCAGCGCGAAGGTGAGGTTCTCGGCGTCGTCCGGGTCCGGATCGGACGCGGCCTGGGCCAGGTCGAGGGTCGCCGGATCGCCACCGGCGGCAACTTCCATGGTGTTGGACTGGAACAGCGGCGGGATGTTCTCATCCGGGCGCGGCAGCACTCGGACCGGTTGGGTCAGGACCGCTTTCAGGCCCTCGGCATCATCCGGTCCGGAGCCGTCCGTCACCTCAAAGGTCACGGAGGCGGCGCCGGTGAAGTCCTCGGGCGCGGTGAAGACCAGGTCGGTGGCGGAGCGGACCAGGCCGCCCTCAGACTCCGGCGTCGAGGTCACCTTGGACTCCTCGGTGATCCGCGGTGACTTGCCATCCCGGACCACCACGAGGTCGTCCAGATTCAAGGCGAGTTCCTCACCGGCCATGACCTCAATCGGCGCCTCCGAGCGCAGCGTTGGTCGGGCCTCACCGGCTCCCGGGACGATCACGAAGGCGTAGGCGGAGAGGTCGTCGGCATCCGTGAGCCGGTAGGTGATCACCTGCGGATTGGACTGCACGGGGACCACCAACTGATTGTCCTCCGTGAGGGTCACGCCCTCAGGGTTCTCCGGCAGGTCCACCACCAGATCGTCCGGGGTGCCGTCCGGGTCCTCATCGTTCTTGAGGATGTCCACCGTGACCTGGTCTTCATCCACGGTCTCCCGGAAGGAGACGCGGTCGTCCCGGGCGATCGGCGCACGCAACGGTGCGTTGGGGTCCGACTCGACCGTCAGCGTTCCGGTGTCCTGACCACCGCGGCCGTCCGTGATGGTGTAGCGCACGGAGACGAACCCGGCCTCCGGCGGTGAGGTCAGCAGGATGCGGCCATCCACCAGGGCGGCGTCCGAGCCCTCGGTGGCCTCCAGCGTGTCCACGAACTTCAGCTCGTCCCCGTCCGCGTCCGTGTCATTGGACAGCACGTCCACGGCTACCGGCCGGTCCGGGCGCACCTGGATGGAATCATTGACTGCCACGGGAGGGGTGTTCTCCTGTGCTACAGGGGCGATGCCGACCATGATCGTCCCGGTGGATCGGGCCCCGAGGCGGTCCTCGACAACGTAAGTGAACACGTCGGTTCCGGTGGAGCCGGCCGTGGCCGTGTACTCGATCGAATTGGCCGTGACCTTCGCGGACCCCTTGGTGGGGGGATTCTCCAGCTGCACCAGGGATACCGAGTCCCCATCCGGGTCGATCCCGTCCAGCGGAATCGGTATGGCGACGGTCTCGCCGGAGAACACACGGCCCTCCACCGTCTCCGGAGACGGCGGTGAGTTGTTCTCCAGGTCCAGCGCATTGACGTGGAACGTGACCCGGGCCGAGGCCTGCTGGCCGTCCGGTCCGGAGACGGTGTAGACGGCGGAGACCGTCTTGGCCTCCTCGCCGGCCCGGAACCGGATCTTGTTGTCCGAGACGGACACCAGGCCGTCCGCCTCGTCGACGCCCTCGGCCAGCTCGGGCTCGAGGGTGAGTTCGGCACCGTTGGGATGGACGTCGTTGTCCAGGACCGGCACGGTGACCACGTCTCCGGCCCGCACCACGGCGGTGTCCGGGTTGGGCCGCGGCGGCTCCATGGACTCCGGGGCCGGGATCGGGATGACGGTGACCTCGCCCTTCGAGGCGGCCGTGCCGTTCGTGACGGTGTAGGTGAACGTGACCGGCTCGGTCAGTCCCTGCTGATCGGTGACGCGCAGGACGGCATTGCGTTCCACGGAGACGTTGAAGGGGGCGTCCTCCGGCACGTCCACCTGCTGGGCCACCAGCACGCCACCCTCGGGATCAGAGTCGTTGCCGAGGATGTTGACCAGCACCTCGCCGTTGGCGGGCAGCAGCGCCACGTCACGCACGGCCACCGGCGCACCGGTGTTCTTGTCCGGGTCCTTCACGTCCACCCGGATCAGCCCCGGGGCGGAGGCCGGCCCGTTGGTGGCGACGTACTTCAGGTAGAAGGTCTTCTCCTGGTCCGAGCGGAAGGACACGGTGCCCGTGTCACTGTTCATGTCCACGTCCGCACCGGAGATCGGGTCCACGTGGGCCAGGCGCAGCTCGGTGCCGGTCGGGTCGAAGTCGTTCTCCAGGGGTGAGAAGGTGGCCTCCTCCCCCACGTTGACGGTCACGTGGTCTGTGGCGGTGATCGGCGGGGCCGCACCCTTGGGCAGCACTTCGATGACCACGCGGCCGGTCTCCGACTCGCGGCGGTCGGAGACGGTGATCTCCAGTTCCTTGGTGCCGTCGGTCTTGCCGACGTCCTCGAAGGTCAGCACGCCGTCCGGGCGTACCCGCACCACGTCACCGTCCTCGGAGACCGCCCCCATCAGCTGCAGGTCGTCCCCGTCCGGGTCCTTCCAGTCCGTCAGGATGTTCTGTGAGACCTCGGTGCCCGCCTGGACGCGCAGGGTGGTCACCCGTTCCTGGACGGGCTTGCTGTTCTCCTCTTCCGGGACCACGCGCACGGTGGCCTGGGCCTGGTCGGTGCCCCCACGCCCGTCGTCCGCCGTGTAGGTGAAGGCGGACGAACCGCTCGCGTCCTCCGGGACCACCATCTGGAAGCCTGTGCCGTCGTAGATCTCCTGCAGGGTGCCGGTCTCGGGCTGGTCCCCGTCCAATTCCGCGGTCAGCAGGTCGCCGTCCGGGTCCACGTCGTTGAACAGCACCGGCAGGGCGGTGGTACGCCCGGCACGGACGCCGAAGGTGTCATCCTCGGCGACCGGCTTCTGGTTCTCCTCCTGGCGGTCCGGCAGTTCGATGGAGTCGGTGATCTCGTCCGACTCCTCTTCCTCCTGCTCGCCCTCGCCCTTCGGCGGCTCCAGGTCCGCCCAGTTGTTGACGATCTTCATGCCGTCCGCCACGAGCCAGGTGTTGCCCTCCGAGATGTCGTTGAGCACCACCACGTCCCGGTTGACGCGGAACACCATCTGGGCCTCGGCCGGCATCTCGGGGATCTGCTCGGTGGTGTCCTGGGAATCATCGTCGCAGTCGCGTTGGTACAGGCCGGACCCCTGCCAGGCCGCATGCGTGCAGGTCCCCACGCGCACCGGCTGGATCGGGGCGCCGGTGGTCTCCACGGTGGTGTACTGCGTTTCCCCGCCGTCCAGCGGCACGGTCGCGGTCTTGTTGGCGAGCGCGACGACGGCCCCGGCCGCCTCGGGTCCCGGCGCCTGGAGCTTTCCCTCGGCCGGATCGACGACGCTGGAGGCCTCGCCCTCGGAGGTGACCAGGGTGCCGGAGGCCGCATCGAAGACGACGCCCGTCTCCCCCACGGCCGAGATCTGCGGCTCGGCCATCCCGGCGAGCCCGTCGATCTCGGTGGAGGAGACCTCCCGGAAGCCGGCCGGGTCGCCGTCCGCGCCGTCGTCGTTGTCTTCCGGAGCGCCCGTTGCGCCGCCGGAGTCCTGCTCGTCCGCCGGGGCCTCGCCGTCCCCGACCGCTTCGGTCGAACCGTCCTGATTGGACTGCTCGCGGAGCTCATCTTCCGTCAACGGGCGGAAACCCTTGATGAGGTTGGCGTCCAGGTCCGCTACCCAAACCGTGTCATCGCGGCCCACGGCGGAGAGCACCCGGCCCTCCCCCTCGTAGAAGGGGTCCGCGGACTCGGAGGCGATGGCCCCGAGGTTCTGGGTGGTGGCGGCGTAGACACGGCCCTGGTCCGTGTCTGAGACGGCCACGATCCTCTCACCGTAGGAGAAGGAGGAATTGGCCGGGAGCATCGTCTCGTCGGAGAGGACGAAGGCGGCCGGGTCCACGGTGGTGGCGGCGCCGATCTCGAGGTCCCGGAGGTAGACCTGGTCCGCGTGCTGCGCCAGGTCGAACTCGGTCATGGTGGTCGCCACGCCGCCGTCGAGGGTCTGTGACTGGTAGTTGAGGTGGGCGACCTTGTTCTCCGCAGCGTTGACCACCCACACGCCACCGTCATTGAGATCGACGTCCGCGGTCTGGAACCCTGGATAGAGAATGGCGCCGGTCACCGCCACGGCGGAGACACCAACGAACGCAGTCGCCTTCAACGCGCCTTGGCGCCCGGCGCCGAAACCTGTCCCCACGTTTTGTCCCCCGATGGTGAAATCACGGGCCGTCCTGCGCGCCAACGGCACAGCGGCCACTGATGGGGAAGTCTACCGGTTCAGCCGAAGGCGCAAACCTGATTTGGCCCTGAGGGCATGGGTAGTTCTCCCCATGTACGCCCGTGACCGCCGGCCAGTGTCAATCGACCACGAGACCATTGCCGGACCCGGGCATGAGGATGGACGGCCGGATCTCCCCGAACCCACGGACCATCCGCGGAGGCTGCGGGACCAGGACAAACCGATCGTCCGCCTCCAGGGCCATGGCCGTCATCGCATCCACCAGGACGGTGCCCGGGTCCGCGAGCGCGGTCAGCCGTGAGGCGAGGTTCACGGTGGGGCCGTAGATGTCCCCCAGCCGGGAGAGCACCCGGCCCCACACCACGGAGACGCGAGACGAGGGCAACACCGGATCGTCGGCCATGGCCTGTGCCAGCGCCAGACCGATCTGGGCTCCGGCCTCCGGCGTCTCGGCGTTGAACAGCACCTCGTCACCGACCGTCTTGACCAACCGGCCACCGCCGATCGAGATGATCTCGGCGCACTTGTTCTCGAAACGCTGCACCATCTGGGCCAGGGTGCGCTCGTTCATCTGCCGGGACAGGGAGGTGTAGGAGACCATGTCCGCGAAGCCCACCGCTCGGGCCAGCGGCAGCGGGGCGTCGTCCTCAGAGCCGTCCCTGCCCACGGCACTGGCAGCCAGCCCCGCCTCCACCCGGACGGTGAGCCGCTGCAGCGCCGAGTTGAGCTGCCGCCGGTAGGAGTAGGCCATGACCTCTTCGAGCGGTTCGATGATCTCCGGCAGCATGCGGACCACCTCGCGGCGAGCCTGCGGGTCCGTCATGCCCTCACTGATCTTGTTCTCCACGAGGGCCTCGATCTGCCACACGACCATGCGGTCCGTCATCTGGCCGATGGAACGGGTCAGGGAGATGGCCGTCTCCTCGTTGAGGATGCCGTGCCGGACCAGGTCGATCATGGTGCCGATCGCGTCGGTGTCCTGCTGGGTGAAGGCGCGGTCCTCGTCCTTGACATTCGGGAATCCCAGGGCACGCCAGAGCTTCCGGGCCGAGATCAGGGAGACGCCGAGTTCGCTGGCCATGTCCCGCCGGGTCATTGAGCGCGGTCCGCCCAGCAGGTCCTTCTCCAGGGCCGAGATTGCCTGGGTCCAGGTGGTGACCTCCTGCTCGTCCTCCAAGGCCAGCGCGGACGTGGTGGTGGTGTCCGGTGCCGGGTGCGGCCGGGCCTGGCGTTCCACGTCCGGCGCGGGGACCTGTTCCATCTGCGCGGTCCGCCGCAGCGGAGCGTCAGCGGGGCCCGTCGCCGGGGCGGGCCCGGACTGCTGATCGGCTGTGGGCCGGACGCCCTCCGTCAGCAGACCCAGATCACCGTGGTCATCCAGGGACGTCGGTTCGGGCAGGTCATCCCAGTCGTCCATCGGACCGGTGTACTCAGCCACGGTAGCCACCCCTCATCATTGGTCCTGGTGCCGACCCTGGTGCCGGTCGCAGTGCCGATCCCGGTGCTGGTCCTTGCTCCGCGGGTGGGCCGGCCGTCCCGGCGTGGGCGGAGATCTCCTGGCGCAGGGCGCCGATCTCGCGGAGGATCAGTTCCCGGAAGCGTGCCGCCTCGGGCATGTTCGCGAGCACCCACGAGGCCCCGGCCCCATGGTCCACCAGGAGGTCCCCGGAGCGGCTCATCTTCTGGCCGCGGCGTTGGCGCAGACGCACGTCGTAGACGGAGAGCAGGTGCAGGGAACGTTCCCTGGACTTGCCGATCCCCGCTCGTTGAAGGATGCGGCGGGTGGTCAGCAGGGTGCGGCGGTTGAACCAGCGCCAGGCGGGGCGCAGGCAACCGAAGAGCAGGGCCACGGCTGCCAGGATCCACGCCACGACCGCCAGCCAGCTTCGGGATTCCACCAGAAAGTCCGCCAGGTCCGGCCGGGCGAGGAAGCCCTGCACGTAGCCGGTGGCCAAGGCGATCAGCATCAGGCGCAGGACGGGCATCGTCAGGGCACGCGGGTGCGAGCGGGTACGCACGCGTACCTGCTCACCGGGCGCCAGCCTCAGTCCCACGTCGGGCCATCCTCTCCAGGGATCATCGGTTTGCCTCGGACTGCAGCGGTCCGGCTGCAGTCCGTCAGCGGCGCAGGTGCACCACGTCAGCGGCGGAAACCTCCAGCAGGTCTCCGCGTCGAGTGGTGCCGGGCACCGCTGTGTCCATCTTCCCACGGTCGGCCGGCTCCACGAGGAGGGTTCCCCCGGGTCCCAGCCCTCTCGCGGGCCCGGTCAGCCGGGAACCGTCCGGCAGGTGCACGGTCACCTCGGTGCCCAGGGTCGCCAGCTGGCCCACGACGCCGGCGGCGGCCGGGTGTGCTCCGTCCACCTCTCCGGGGTGCTGCCGGACCGCGCGGGTGAAGTCGTCCAGGCGCGCGGAGAGCGCGTCCCGCAGGGCGTCCAGCAAGTCCGGTGCCGAGGGCACGGCACCCTCGGGCACCCACTCGGCGACCGACGTCGCCGTGGAGACCGGGGCCCCGCCGGGGCCGAAGTCCAGGTTGAGGCCGAGCCCCAGCACGATCCCGGACTGGTCCGGCAGCACCGAGGCGAGGATGCCGCAGAGTTTGCGGCCGTCCTCCGCCAGCACGTCGTTGGGCCATTTCACCTGGGCTGGGACTCCGAGGCTCCGCAGCTCTGCGCTGGTGGCGGCGGCCGCCACCAGCGTGACCCAGCTGAAGTGCTCCACGGGCAGGTCCGGGCGCAGCACCACGGAGACGGACAGGGCCGTCCCGGGAGCGGTGGTCCAGCCGCGCCCCCTGCGGCCACGGCCCGACCGCTGGTCCAGGGTGGCCAGGGCGGACAGGTGCGGCCACTGGTCAGGGCGCGCCGCGGCCTGGACGATGAGTTGTTCCTGTGTCGAGTCGGCCTGTTCCAGCCAGCTGATGGTCATGCCTCTAGGTATAGCGGGTGGTACTGGTCATTCGCTGGAACAATCCGGGGGCCACCGGCACCAATCTTGTGCGGTTCCTACAAGAGGAAGCGGTGCGCGCGTCACTAGACTGGGCCCTGGCCGTGATGTTCACGGGGCGTGCCCCGAAACCACCGCCGCATTGCTTGTATGAAAGTTCCAACCGACGGAGGACCTGTGACCGAACCGGATCTGACCACCACGGCCGGCAAACTGCAGGACCTGGAGCGCCGCCGGGCCGAGGCCGCCCTGCCGTCCGGCCAGGCCGCCGTGGACAAGCAGCACGACCGGGGCAAGCACACCGCCCGCGAGCGTGTCGAGCTGTTGCTGGATCCCGGATCGTTCATCGAGTTCGATGCCCTTGCGGTGCACCGCACCACCGCCTTCGGCATGGACCGGAAGAAGCCCATCGGGGACGGGCTGGTGTCCGGCTACGGCACCATCGACGGCCGCATGGTGGCCGTGTATTCCCAGGACTTCACGGTCTACGGCGGCTCCCTGAGCCAGGTCAACGGCGAGAAGATCGTCAAGGTCCAGGAGTTCGCCGCCCGGAATGGCTGCCCGGTCATCGGGATCAATGACGGCGGCGGGGCGCGGATCCAGGAGGGCGTTGCCTCCCTGGCGATGTTCGCGGACATCTTCCGCAACAACGTCATGTCCTCCGGCGTGATCCCGCAGATCACCCTCATCATGGGCCCCTCGGCCGGCGGCGCCGCCTACTCCCCCGCCCTGACCGATTTCATCATCATGGTGGACAAGACCTCCCACATGTTCATCACCGGCCCGGACGTGATCAAGACCGTCACGGGCGAGGACGTGGACATGGAGACGCTCGGTGGCGCCCGCCAGCACAACGCCTCCACGGGCACCGCCGCCTACCTGGCCGCCAACGAGGAGGACGCTCTCGAGTACGTGCGTGAGCTGCTCGAGTTCCTCCCCTCCAACAACCTGGCGGAGGGGCCGGTGGAGCCCTTCGAGGAGGAGTTGGAGGTCACCGCGGAAGACCTCGAGCTGGACACGCTGATCCCCGATTCGGCGAACCAGCCCTATGACATGCTCACCGTGATCGAGCATGTGGTGGACGACGCCCACTTCCTGCAGGTCCAGGAGCTCTATGCGCCCAACGTGATCTGCGGTCTCGGCCGGGTCGAGGGGCATTCCGTGGGGATCGTGGCCAACCAGCCGATGCAGTTCGCCGGCACCCTGGACATCAACGCCTCGGAGAAGGCCGCCCGCTTCGTCCGGTTCTGCGATGCCTTCAACATCCCGATCATCACGCTCGTGGACGTCCCCGGATTCCTGCCCGGCACGGACCAGGAGTTCTCCGGGATCATCCGCCGCGGCGCCAAGCTCATCTACGCCTACGCCGAGGCCACCGTGCCGAAGCTGACCGTCATCACGCGCAAGGCCTACGGCGGTGCCTACATCGTCATGGGGTCCAAGAAGCTCGGCGCGGACCTCAACCTCGCCTGGCCCACCGCCCAGATCGGCGTGATGGGAGCCCAGGGAGCGGTCAACATCCTCTACCGCCGGGACCTCAAGGCCGTCGAGGAGTCCGGTGGTGATGTGGAGGCCAAGCGCCAGGAGATCATCGAAGGCTACGAGGCCGAACTGCTCAACCCCTACCAGGCGGCCGACCGCGGCTACGTGGACGCCGTCATCACGCCGGCCGAGACCCGGACCCAGATCGTGCGGGGCCTCCGGGCCACGTTCCACAAGCGCGAATCGCGGCCCGCCAAGAAGCACGGGAACATCCCGCTGTGAGCGGCCGGGACACCCTCGACCACACTGAGAACCCCAACACCACTGCGACTGGGTCAACCCGGGAGGCCATGATGGACACGCAGCACCCCACCCCTGAGACCAATCAGGCGCCGGAGCCGGCCCTGCTCGTCAAGGGCAACCTCGATGCCGAGGAGACGGCCGCCCTGACCGCGGTCATCCACGCCGTGGCCGCTCAGGCCGAACAGCACCGTCGTGAGGGTGCCGGACGCACCGACCGGGACCGCACCCTGGAACGCCGGCGCCGCCTCGGGCTGTGGGCCCGCCCCGGCTCCGGCTCCTGGAAGCACGCCGCCGGACAGCGATAATCCGTGTGGCGCGGCAGGATCGATATGGGGCGAAGCTCGTCTGACCGGGTCTTCAGTCGGTCCCGCCGCGGACCACGTCCACGTGCACGTGGTCGAGGTGGCGCAGGATCTCGTTGCCCGGGTCAGAGGCACGGTAGTCCTGCCACTGCCCGCGTGAACTGCGGGCGCTCCAGACCTGGTCATCGAAGATGACGTACTGGATGTCCAGGTCTTCGGCATGGGCGACCAGCCAGTGGGCCAGCATCCATCCGTCCCTCCGGTTCTCCTCGGACACCGGGCGGAAGAAGATGTCGATGGCCCGGCCCTCGTAGTGGGTGGACCCTTCCTGGTGCCCCTGATCCACGCCGCCTGGCGCGAACCCGCCCAGGCTCTGCTCACCGAACACGTCGGTCATCGACTCCCTGACCAGCTCCGCGCGTGGCGTCAAACCGGTGGCGGTCGGCTGCTGCTCCGGAACGTCTTCACGCACCGACCCGCGGCAACTCAGACTTGCACCGGCATCCTCGGGTGGACCTTCGGCCAGGCGCCGCACGACCGACGGGTCGAGGTCTGAGGTATCCGGGGCGGCCATCCCCTGCGCGGAGAGTGCCACGGCCGTGGTGGCCAGCTTCGCCTCCTCGCGATCGAGTCCGACCTCCCCGTCCGCGGTACTCACGGTGCAGTCCCCGTTCCATGGCAGCAGACCGCCCCGCGAAAGCTGGCCACTGAACAGGCCGGCCCCGATGAGGACCAATGACCCCGCGATCACCACGAAGAGGACGAGGCCCGGGAGCGGCCCTCGGTTCGGGCGACGGCGCTCCTGCGTCTGCTCGGTCATGGCGGGGATGTTCTCCTGGTGGCATCGAGAGCCGTCGCACACCACGTCCGGGACTGTTTCGCCGGGTGTCTCAGCAATCTCTACCGTCAACGCTACGCCCCCGCGTCGCGGTGTAGGAGGCCCGGGGACGTCGAGACCATCACGTCGGGAACGGTTAGGGTGCTGCCATGAGCGAACCCACCGGCCACACCCCGCCGCACCAGCAGAACCAGCACGGTCAGAACGGCAGATCCCGCCAGCTCTCCGCGATCGACGCCCTGGCCAACCGATACTTCGCCGACACCCTCGCGCTGCACCCCGAGGAGGCCACCGCGTTGGGTCACCCCGGCCACGAGACCGAGTACTCGGACTACTCCCCCGCCGGATCGGCAGCCCAGGACGAGCTGAACCGCGTCCTGCTGGAGGACCTCGACCGCCTGACGCCCGCCGACGACGTGGACCGTGTCACCGCCGCCGCGCTGCAGGAGCGGGTGGGCCTGGAACGCCGGATCCACGCCACCGGCCGCACCGAGCTGAACAACCTGGCCTCCCCGGCCCAGGAGATCCGCAACATCCTGGACCTGATGCCGATGGAGACCGAGCAGGACTGGGCCCAGATCGCCGGCCGGCTGGCCAACCTGCCCGCTGCCCTGGCGGGATACGCCGAGTCCCTGCAAACATCGCGCGACGCCGGCCAGGTCGCCGCCCAGCGCCAGGTGGACATCGTCATCGAGCAGGCCGAGGCCCACTCCGCCCCGGGAGGCTTCTTCCCGGGGCTGGTCGAGCGCGCGTCCGTGGCCGGCGTCGTTCCCTCCTCCCTGCTCACCGAGCTGGAGGCCCAGACGAGCAAGGCCGGGACCGCCTACCAGGGGCTGGCGGACTTCCTGAAGGAAGAGGTGCGGGGCAGCGCACCGGAACGGGACGCCGTCGGGCGGGACTATTACGAGCTGTACTCGCAGGAGTTCCTGGGTGCTCAGATCGACTTGGAGGAGACGTACGCGTGGGGGCAGGAGGAGCTCGCGCGGATCATCGAGGCCCAGCAGGCCGATGCTGAGCGGATCCAGCCGGGTGCCACCATCGACGAGGCCCGCGCGATCCTGAACGCGGACCCGGTCCGCCGGCTGCAGGGCACCGCGGCGCTGCGGGACTGGATGCAGGGCGTCACCGACACCGCACTGCAGGAGATGACCCGCTACTTCGAGATCCCCGCCCCGATGGACCGGGTCGAGTGCATGATCGCCCCCACGCAGGAGGGCGGCGTCTACTACACGGGCCCCTCGGACGACTTCTCGCGGCCCGGCCGCATGTGGTGGTCCGTGCCCGCCGGGGAGGACTCCTTCACCACCTGGCAGGAGACCACCACCGTCTACCACGAGGGCGTGCCGGGCCATCACCTGCAGATCGGCACAGCCATGCTGGCCCAGGACGAGCTGAACGACTGGCGACGCAACGGGCTGTGGACCTCGGGACACGGTGAGGGCTGGGCCCTGTACGCCGAGAAGCTGATGGATGAGTTCGGGTTCCTCACGGATCCGGGCGACCACCTGGGCATGCTGGATGCCCAGCGGATGCGTGCGGCCCGGGTGGTGTTCGACATCGGCGTGCACTGCGGCTTCGAGGCCCCGGCGTCCGAGGGCGGCGGAGTGTGGACCCCCGAGCAGGGGTTCGCGTTCCTGACGAAGCACCTCAACGACTCCCCCGGCCAGATCCGCTTCGAATTCATCCGGTACCTCGGCTGGCCGGGCCAGGCACCCTCCTACAAGGTCGGCCAGCGCATCTGGGAGCAGATCCGTGCCGAACAGGCCGACCGCGCTGCGGCCCAGGGCCGCGAGTTCGACCTCAAGGCCTTCCACACCCGGGCCTTGCGCCTGGGTTCCATGGGGCTGGACACCCTGCGCAAGGCGATGGCATGAGCGGTGATGCGGGCCCTGAGGTGAGCGCCGCTCAGATGCCCGAACCTGAGGCCACTGAAAGTCAGGACCACGACGGCGGCGCACCGGTACCGCGGCTGGTGCTGGCCTCAGCCTCGCCGGCCCGGGCCCGGATCCTCGAGTCCGCCGGCCTCCCCTTCACTGTGGTGGTCTCGGACGTGGACGAGGACGCGATCGCCGCGGAGCATCCGCTGGCCAGCCCGGCCGAGACCGCCCAGCTGCTCGCCCGGGCCAAGTCCGAGGACGTCGCGGGGCACCCCGAGGCCTCCGGCGCGCTGGTGATCGGCTGCGACTCGGTGTTCGAGCTGGACGGCGTGGCCTACGGCAAGCCCTGGGAACCCGAGGTCGCCCTGGAGCGGTGGCGGATGCAGTCCGGCCGTACTGGACAGCTCCACACGGGCCACTGGGTCGTGGACAACCGGGACCTGGCCAGCCGTGACGGCGGCGCACCGCTCGCGCGGCCAGCCACCGGGGCGCTCTCGAGCGCCGTGGTGAGGTTCGCCGACGTCGACGAGGAGGAGATCGCAGCGTACGTGGCCACCGGCGAGCCCCTGCAGTGCGCCGGGGCCTTCACGATCGACGGTCGTGGAGCCGCCTTCGTCAGCGCGGTGGAGGGGGACCCGAATGCCGTGATCGGCATGTCCGTCTCCACGCTGCGCAGCCTGCTGGCGGAGTTCGGGGTCTCGCTGGCTTCACTGTGGGAAGTCGGGAACGACTGAGCCGGCGGTATGCCTGCCATAACTGTGCCTGCCGGCGGTGTGCCTGTTCTCACACGGCCGCAGGCACTTTTCGGGTGAGGCGTCCGAGGCTGCGGCGTTAGCGTGGAGAGGCCCGAGCGGAGTGATCCGCCGCTTCCACCAGGAGAACCCCCATGGCCCCCACCCAGACCACCGAGGCGACAGCCGCCGCGTCCGGCCTGGCCGCGCCCGGGGACTCCGAACGCTCCGGGCAGCCGCCGGTTCCTAGAAGGACCGCGCGGCTCGCCATCTTCGCCCTGGCGATCGGCGCGTTCGGCATCGGCACGGCCGAGTTCGCCACCATGGGCCTGCTGCCGTACATCGCCGAGGGCTTCGACGCCACGATCACCGAGGCGAGCCACGCGGTATCCCTCTACGCGATCGGCGTGGTCATCGGCGCACCGCTCATCGCCGCCCTGACGGCCCGGATGGAACGCCGGCGCCTGCTGCTGGGCCTGGCCGCCCTGTTCGTGATCGGCAGTATCGGCAGCACCCTGGCGCCGTCGCTGCCATGGATGCTGGTCTCCCGCTTCATCACCGGGCTGCCCCACGGGGCCTTCCTCGGCATCGGCGCGGTGGTTGCCTCCACTCTGGTCTCCCCACACCGCCGGGCCACCGCCATGGCCCGGGTCATGCTCGGGTTGACCGTGGCCAACATCGTGGGTGTGCCCGCGGCTGCCGCCCTAGGTGCCCAGTTCGGCTGGCGGACCGCCTACGGCCTGGTCGCCCTGATCGGATTGCTCACACTCCTGGCGGTGTTCGCCCTCGTCCCGCGTAGCGCCCCGGGGCTGGCCCCTTCCATCCGCGGAGAGCTGCGCACGCTCAAGCGCCCCCAGGTCATCCTCACCCTCGTGGCCGGTTCCATCGGCTTCGGCGGGATGTTCGCGGTCTACACCTTCATCTCGCCGACGATGACCGACCTCACCGGGTTGTCCGAGTCCACCGTCCCCTGGGTGCTCGTCTGCTTCGGCATCGGCATGACCCTCGGCTCCCTCATCGCCGGTCCGCTCGTAGACCGCTCGATCGAGAAGTCCGCCGTGGGCGGCGTCATCAGCCTGGGACTGGTCCTGCTGGTCTTCGCCACCCTGGCGCACGTCCCCGCCGTCGCCATCGCCTGCGTACTGCTGCTCGGAGTTGCCGGCTCCCTCTTCACCACCGCCCTGCAGGTGCGCCTGCTGCGCGAGAGCGGCGATGCCCCCTCGGTCAGCGCGGCCATGAACCACGCAGCGTTCAACTTTGCCAACGCCCTGGGCGCCTTCCTCGGTGCCGTGGTGGTGGACGCCGGGCTCGGGTACCGCTCGCCGGCTTTGCTCGGCACCGGCCTGACCGTGGTGGGCCTGGCGGTCATGATCGTGGCGGTGGTGACGCACCGGCGCTCTCGCACCGGGGCCGCGCCGTCGTCTGGGCAGTAGCAAGAGGATGATTGTGGGATTCCTACAATCGATGCCGCGCGGCGCGGGGAAAACGCCCCGGATCCTGTAGGAAACCCACCGCCACGTCTAGGCTCGCCAGGTGGGCCGCCCGACATGATGTCCCGACATCAGATCGGGCCCGGCCCCCTCGCAGACCGCCTGCGCCGACGCTTATGAAGGAGTCCCGCCCCGATGTCCCAGCCGACGCCGACCGCCACCACCGCAGCCCGCCAGTTCTCGCGGGTGCTCGTGGCCAACCGCGGGGAGATTGCCGTCCGCATCATCCGTGCGGCACATGACGAGGGACTCACCGCCGTAGCCGTCTATGCGGAGCCCGACCGCGAATCCCTGCACGTGCGCATGGCGGATGACGCCATCGCCCTGGGCGGGGCCTCCGCCGCCGACTCCTACTTGGTGGTGGACAAGATCCTCGCCGCCGCCCAGACCTCCGGCGCCGATGCCGTCCACCCCGGCTACGGCTTCCTGTCCGAGAACGCCGACTTCGCCCGCGCGGTCGAGGCCGCCGGCCTGGTGTGGATCGGCCCGCCGGCCGCCGCCATCGAGCAGCTGGGGGACAAGGTCTCCGCCCGCCATCTGGCCCAGAAGGTCGGTGCCCCCCTGGTGCCCGGCACCGCCGACCCCGTGGCGAACGCAGACGAGGTCCTTGCCTTTGCCGACACCCACGGACTCCCCCTGGCCATCAAGGCCGCCCACGGTGGCGGCGGCCGCGGCATCAAGGTGGTCCGGAGCCGCGAGGACATCCCCGAGATGTTCGACTCCGCAGTCCGGGAGGCCACCGCCGCCTTCGGCCGTGGCGAGTGCTTCGTGGAGCGCTTCCTGGACGCCCCTCGTCACGTGGAGACCCAGTGCCTGGCCGATGCCGCGGGCAACGTGGTGGTGGTGTCCACTCGCGACTGCTCCCTGCAGCGCCGCAACCAGAAGCTTGTGGAAGAGGCCCCGGCACCCTTCCTGACGGCCGAGCAGCAGCAGCGACTGTACGAATCCTCCAAGGCACTGCTGGTGGAGGCCGGCTACGTGGGCGCAGGCACCTGCGAGTTCCTCGTGGGCACGGACGGCACCATCTCCTTCCTCGAGGTCAACACCCGCCTGCAGGTCGAGCACCCCGTCTCCGAGGAGGTCACCGGCCTGGACCTGGTGCGCGAGCAGTTCCGGATCGCCCGCGGTGAGGAACTGGGCTACGGCGATCCGGAGGTGCGTGGCCACTCCTTCGAGTTCCGCATCAACGGCGAGGATGCCGGCAAGAACTTCATGCCCTCCCCCGGTACCCTGACCCGCTTCCGCCTGCCCTCCGGCCCGGGCGTCCGCGTGGACGCCGGCGTGGAGGAGGGTGAGACCATCACCGGGGCCTTCGACTCCATGGTCGCCAAGCTGATCGTCACCGGCACCACCCGCGAGCAGGCCCTGCAGCGCTCCCGCCGCGCCCTGGCCGAGATGCAGGTCGCCGGCATGCCCACCGTCCTGCCGTTCCACCGTGCCGTGGTCTCCGATCCGGCCTTCGCACCGGAGGACGGAGTCCCGTTCACCGTGCACACCCGGTGGATCGAGACCGGTTTCGAGAACACCATCGCCCCGTTCGCCGGGGCTCCGGGAGTCCCCGGGGACGCCGAGGAGGAGCAGGAGGACCGCCGCTCCGTGACCGTGGAGGTCAACGGCAAGCGGGTCGAGGTCACCCTTCCCGCCATCCTCGGGGCCATCTCCACCGTGGCCAGCGGCGCCAAGACCGGATCCCGCCGCCGCAAGTCACGCGGTACCCGGGGCGCCACCGCCACCGGAGCCAATGGGGATACCCTGACCTCACCGATGCAGGGCACGATCGTCAAGGTCGCGGCCGGCATCGGGGATGCCGTGGCCGAAGGCGACCTGATCGTGGTGCTCGAAGCGATGAAGATGGAACAACCCCTGACCGCGCACAAGTCCGGGACCATCACTCAGCTGAGCGCCGAAGTTGGCGCCACGGTCACCGCTGGCGCGGCGATCGCCGCCATCGCGGACTAGTGCTCCCAGGACCGCTCCTCTCGCAAGCAAGACCGTCTCACCATGTGGACTCGATGTCCGCATGGTGGCGACCGCGCGTAGAGTCGTCGGGTCGCATTTCGCGCCGGCCGGAAGCCGGCACACCACCTTCGTTGCATTGCATGAGGAGCAACCATGTCCACTGACCTGTCCCAAGACAGCTCAACCCCGGACCCCGGGACCGGCGCGGTCCATGTCAAGGACGACGGCACCAAGGAACTGGGCGTCCCCCGGTCCCGCGTGGTGATCGCGTCCCTGATGGGCACCACGATCGAGTTCTACGACTTCTACGTCTACGCCACGGCGGCGGTCTCGGTCTTCCCGCTGATCTTCTTCGCAGCCGGTGACGAGGGTGCGGCCCTGCTGGCCTCCATGGCCACCTTCGGCGCGGCCTTCGTGGCCCGCCCCATCGGATCGGTGGTGTTCGGCCACTTCGGTGACCGCATCGGCCGTAAGGCCACCCTGATCGGCTCCCTGCTCACCATGGGCATCGCCACGTTCCTCATCGGCCTGCTGCCGACGTACTACCAGATCGGCTTGTGGGCTCCGGCCCTGCTGACCATCCTGCGCTTCTGCCAGGGCCTCGGGCTCGGCGGCGAGTGGTCCGGCGCTGCTCTGTTGGCCACCGAGACCGCCGCCAAGGGCAAGCGCGCCTGGGCGGCGATGTGGCCCCAGCTCGGCGCCCCCATCGGCTTCCTGCTGGCCAACGGCCTCTTCCTGATCCTGACCTTGAGCTTCAACCACGACTCCACGAACCCGGACATGGACGGCGCCTTCCTCACCTGGGTGTGGCGGCTGCCGTTCCTGCTGTCCCTGATCATGGTGGCCGTGGGCCTCTACGTCCGCCTGCGTCTGCAGGAGACCCCGGTCTTCCAGCGCGCCGTGGACAACGACGAGCGCGTCAAGGCTCCCCTGAGCGAGGTCTTCCGGAAGAACTGGAAGGAGCTCATCCTCGGCACCTTCATCATGCTGGCCACCTATGTGCTCTTCTACCTGATGACCACATGGATCCTCTCCTACTCCATCAGTTCCCCCGATGTCAGCGGCCTGGGCGTGCCCTACGCCGACTTCCTCGTGCTGCAGCTGATCGGCATCCTGTTCTTCGCCGCCTTCGTGCCCGTGGCCGGCTGGCTCGCGGACAAGTTCGGCCGCAAGCCCACGCTGATCGTCATCACCATCCTGTTGATCCTCTTCGGCCTGACCTTCGGCTGGTGGCTCAGTGCCAGCTCGATCGGCCAGGGCTCCGAATTGAACACCACGCAGATGATGATCTTCCTGATCGTCGGCATGGCGCTCATGGGCCTGACCTTCGGTCCGATGTCCGCCGTGTTGCCCGAGCTGTTCCCCACGAACACCCGCTACACCGGGTCCGGCATCGCCTACAATGTCTCCTCGATCCTCGGCGCCGCCCTGACCCCGTTCGTGGCCCAGTGGCTCGTGTTGAACTTCTCCGTGGCCCACGTGGGCTACTACCTGTCCTTCGCCTCCGTGCTCACGTTGATCGCCCTGATCATCGCCCCGGAGACCAAGACGAAGTCCCTGGACACCGAAGCAGAGACGGTCACGCTGCCTTGACCTGAGCTGACCGGCCACGCCGGTCGGAACGGACGACGCCGGCCCGGCACCCCCGCGAGGAATCGCACCGGGGTGCCGGGCCGGCGTCGTCCGCAGGAGGGCAGACCACCACCCGGACGGGACGTGGTAGACCGGAGGTACCACATACGACGAAGGAGCAACTGTGAAAACCTGGGTGATGGACAAGGTCGACGCCGATCTGCGGCTCGAGGAACGGGATCGACCGAAGCCGGGGGCCGGTGAGGTGTTGATCAAAGTGGTTGCCGCTGGACTGTGCCACAGCGACGTCGGCTACCTGGAAGGCGTCATCCCCATCATCGTCGACCTGCCGATCGTGCTCGGCCATGAGGTCGCCGGAATCGTCGAGGAGGTTGGCGAGGGCGTCACCGAGTTCAAGGTCGGGGACGAGGTGGCCCAGGCCGTCAAGGCCACGGACGCCCCGGGCGTCTCCCGCGATGGCGGCTACGGAGAGTATGTGATCGGCAACGTCGAGATGCTCGTGCATAAGCCTGCCGGCGTGGAGTGGTCCCAGGCCTCGGCGGCCACCGATGCCGGGGTGACCTCCTACTCCGGCGTGGTCGTCCACGGCGGAGTCGAGAAGGGCATGCGCGTCGGGATCCTGGGCTTGGGCGGCTTGGGCATGACCGGTGCCCGCATCGCGGTGGTGCAGGGAGCCGAAGTCATCGGTATCGAACCGCGCGAGGAGACGTGGCAGGAGGCCAGGGACAGGGGCGTCTCCCGCGTCGTCAAGGACGTCGCCGAGTTGGCCGGTGAGGACCTGGACGTGGTCATCGACTACGCCGGCTTCGGCGAGACCACCGTCAAGGCCCTGGACGCCGTGAAGTTCGGCGGCAAGGTCGTCCTGGTCGGCATGGGCAAGCTTGAGTTCTCCTTCCCGTCCTTCGACTTCATCACGCGGGCCATCACGTTGCAGGGATCCACGACCCTGGGCAAGCGCGAGCACCTTGACGCGGTGCTGAAGATGATCGCCGACGGGGACCTCTCCATCACCTCGGCGGACATCGGCTTCGAAGACATTCCCGAGGGGCTCGATCGACTGGCCAAGGGCGAGGTCGTGGGGCGGTTGGTCGCCCGTTACGACCGCTGAGGCCTCCGCCAGCGCATCACGACGCCGGCCCGGCACCCCCGCGAGGAATCGCACCGGGGTGCCGGGCCGGCGCCGTTCCCGTTTCTGTTCTCTGCTGTGAGGGTGAGCGGTCAGAGGTGGACGTGGAGGCGGCGGGCCGCCTCGGAGATCGACCCGGAGATCGAGGGGTAGACCGTGTAGGTGTTGGCCAGATCGTCCACGTGCAGCTTGTGGCTCACCGCCAGGGCGATCGGGTAGATCAGCTCGGAGGCGCGCGGGGCCACCACCACGCCGCCGATCACGGTGCCAGAACCCTTGCGGGCGAAGATCTTCACGAAGCCGTGCGTGACGTTCTGCATCTTGGCCCGGGGATTCGTGCTCAGATCGAGCTTGAGGATGTCCGCCTGGTACTTGCCGGAGGCGACCTGCTCCTCTGTCACGCCGACGGTGGCGATCTCCGGGGAGGTGAAGATGTTCGAGGACACCAGGTGCGGCTGGAACGGCTTGACCGCGTCCCCCATCAGGTGTGCCACGGCAACGCGCCCCTGCATGGCGGCCACGGAGGCGAGGGCGAAGACCCCGGTGCAGTCGCCGGCGGCATAGATGCCGGGCACGGTGGTGCGGGAGACCCCGTCCACGGCGATGTGGCCGGAGTCGGTCAGCCGGACGCCGGCCGCCTCCAGCCCGAGATCGGCGGTATTGGGGACCCCGCCGACGGCCAGGAGGCAGTGGCTGCCCTCCAGCACGCGGCCACCGGAGAGGTGCACGCGCACCCCGGTGGCGGTGCGCTCCACGGACTCGGCGCGGGTCTTGCCGACCACGTTGACGCCGTCCTCCACGAAGGCGTCCTCCAATACGGCGGCGGCGTCCGGGTCCTCCCCCGGCAGCACGCGGTCCCGCGAGGACACCAGGGAGACCTTGGCACCGAGCTGGTTGTAGGCCGAGGCGAACTCCGCGCCGGTGACGCCGGAGCCCACCACGATCAGGTGCTCGGGCACCTCCGTCAACGAGTAGACCTGGGTCCAGTTGAAGATGCGCTCCCCATCCGGCATGGCGGTCGGCAGTTCGCGCGGGCTGGCGCCGGTGGCCAGGAGGATGTTCTCGGACTCGATCGTCTCGGTGCCGTCCTCGGTGGCCACCTCCACCGTGGTGGGCCCGGTCAGCCGGCCCTTGCCGATGACGATGCGCACTCCCGAGCGCTCCAGGGCCCGGCCGATGTCCCTGGACTGCTCGGAGGCCAGGTTCAGCAATCGCCGGTTGACCACGGTCATGTCCGCCCTCGCCGGATCCTCACCCAGCGCCACGCCCAGCGCGGGGGCACGCCCGGCCCGGCGCATGGAGTCTGCCGTGGCGATGAGTGTCTTGGAGGGGACCACGTCCGTCAGCACGGCGGATCCGCCCATGCCCTTGGACTCGACGACGGTCACCTGCGCCCCGAGCTTTGCGGCCACCATGGCCGCCTCATAGCCGCCGGGGCCGCCGCCGATGATGGTGAGGGAGGGACGGGGACGCGAGTACATGGGGGTGGAAGTCACAGACACCATTGTGTCCCACCCCGCGGCATCACGCCGAATGCAGACCGGCCGCACCGCAGGCTGATTCCGCCGCTTCCCACTAGGCTGACGGTCGTGACTGACGCAACTGCCTCCACCGGCTCCTCCACCGCCCCCAGCTTCGACGACCCGTCCGGCCACTCGCCGCTGCAGGGCGACCACCCGGGGTTCTCCGAGGCCCGGAGTGCCGCCGCCGCCCTCGCCCAGGTGACGGGCGTGGCCCGGCACCGCATCGCCGTGGTGCTGGGGTCCGGCTGGGGCGGTGCCGCCGAGCTGATCGGCGAGACCACCCACACCATCCCGACCGCCGAGCTGCCCGGCTTCGCCGCCCCCTCAGTGCCGGGGCACAACCCGACCGTGCGCTCCGTGCGCCTGAACGGCGGCGGGAGCGAGGACAGCGCCGGTGCCGGGCACGCCCTGATCTTCGGCTCCCGCACGCACTACTACGAACACCGCGACGCCGGCGCCGTGGCCCACACCGTGCGCACCGCGGCCGCCGCCGGCGCCGAGATCGTGGTCCTGACCAACGGCTGCGGCTCCCTCGTTCCGGAGTGGGCCCCGGGCACCCCGGTGCTGGTGGCCGACCACATCAACCTCACGGGCGCCACCCCGCTGGTCGGGGCCAACTTCGTGGACCTCACGGACCTCTACTCCCCCCGGATCCGCGAGATCGCCCGCGAGGTGGACTCGTCCCTGCCCGAGGGCGTCTACGTGCAGTTCTCCGGGCCCCAGTACGAGACCCCCGCCGAGGTGCGCTACGCCAAGGCGATCGGCGGCGACCTGGTGGGCATGTCCACCGCCCTGGACGCGATCGCCGCCCGCCACGCCGGCCTCGAGGTGTTCGGCATGTCCCTGGTCACCAACGCCGCGGCCGGCTTCAGCGGTGAGCCCCTCAGCCACGCCGAGGTCGTGGAGGCCGGCGAGGCCGCCGGACCGCGCATCTCCGCCCTCCTGGCCGGCATCATCGACCGCCTCTGACACCCCGGCAGGCCGCTGGCGCACTGGCCCGCCGGCTCCAGCCGAACAACCTGACGCACCTGACGCACCTGGCAACTGATGAGAAACCCGAGGACCTTCCCGTGACCACTGTTGACATCGATCCCGCCCTGATCGCCGCCGCCGTGGAATGGGCCCGCCAGGACCCTGACGACGGCGACCGTGCGGTCCTCGAGGCCGAGATCGCCGCGGCGCAGGCCGGGGACGGCGCGGCGGTGGCGTCCCTCGCCTCCCGCTTCGCCGGCCCGCTGGAGTTCGGCACCGCCGGCCTCCGTGCCGAGGAGGGTCCCGGCCCGGGCCGCATGAACCGGGTGGTGGTGCGCCGGACCGCGGCCGGACTCGCGACCTACCTGCTCCAGCGCCTCACGCAGATGGTCCCCGGGCAGTCTGCAGATGCCCCAGCGGATCCTGCTCTGGATGCCACAGCGGGCACCGCGGCCGGTCAGGAATCCCGCCCCCCGCGCGTCGTGGTGGGGTATGACGCCCGCCGCGGCTCGAAGACGTTCGCCCTGGACTCCGCCGCCGTGTTCGCCGCGGCCGGCTTGGACACGATCCTGCTGCCCTCCGAGCTCCCGACGCCGGTGCTGGCCTTCGCCGTGCGGCATCTGGACGCCGATGCCGGCGTGATGGTCACCGCCAGCCACAACCCGCCCGCCGACAACGGCTACAAGGTGTACCTGGGCGGGCGGATGACGGACGACGCCGGCCGCGGCGCCCAGATCACCGCGCCCAGTGACCGGGACATCGCCGGCTGCATCGACCACCACGCCCCGGTGGACTCCATCCCGCTGGCCGCCGAGGGCTGGACGGTGGCGGACCGTGGCATCGCGGCGTCCTACCGGCTGGCGGCCTGCCGGGTCCTGGACCCCGAGCGCACCGGCCACCGCCGGCTCAACGTGGTCTACACGCCCCTGCACGGGGTCGGCGGGGCCGTGCTGCCGGACCTGTTCGAGGACGCCGGCTTCGAGCGGCCGTACACGGTCCCGGAGCAGGCGGAGCCGGACCCCGCCTTCCCCACCGTGGCCTTCCCCAACCCGGAGGAGCCCGGCGCCATGGACCTCGCCCTGGCCGCGGCCCGGGACCGCGGCGCGGACCTGGTCATCGCCAATGACCCCGACGCCGACCGGCTGGCCCTCGCAGTCCCGGACCCGGCCGCTGGAGACGGCGCGGGCGGCGCGGCGACTGGCTGGCGGATGCTCACCGGGGACGAGGTCGGCGTGCTGCTGGGCAGCCACCTGATGGCCGGGCTGCGGCCGGCGGGCGCCGTCGTCGGGAATTCCGTGGTGTCCTCCCGCCTGCTCTCCCGTGTGGCCGCGGAACGGGACGTGCCGCACGAGACGACCCTGACCGGGTTCAAGTGGATCGCGCGGGTGCCCGGACTGGGCTTCGGCTACGAGGAGGCGCTCGGCTATTGCGTGGCGCCGGAGATGGTGCGGGACAAGGACGGCATGACGGCCGCCCTGGTGGCGGTCGAGCTGGCCGCTGAGCTCGCAGACCAGGGCAAGACCCTGCTGGATGCGCTGGATGAGATCGCCCTGCACTTCGGGGTGGTCGCCACCGGCCAGCTCTCGGTGCGCGTGGCGGACCTGGCCATGTTGAGCTCCATGATGACCCGATTGCGCCTGGCGCCGCCGGTCACCCTCGCCGGCCAGGACGTGGTCGAGACCGTGGACCTCACTCTGGGCTACCGGAACCTGCCAGGCACCGACGCCCTGATGTACACCACCGCGGACGATTCCCGCGTGGTGGTGCGTCCTTCCGGCACCGAACCCAAGCTCAAGTGCTACCTGGAGGTGGTCCGCCCCGTGGAGGCGGCCACGCAGCTGCCGGGGGTGCGGGCCGAGGCGTCCGCCGCCCTGGCCGAGCTCTCCGCCTCCATCGGCGCGGCCCTGGGGCAGGCGTGACGGACCGCCACGGTAGGCTGGCTCCCATGCAGAACGGCCCTGATTCCACCGCGTCCACCGGTTCCGCCGAGCTCACCACCGCGGAGCTCGCCCAGTTCATCGACCACACCCTGCTCAAGCCGCAGGCGTCCCGGGAGGACATCCTGGCGGTCTGTGCCGAGGCGTCCGAGGCGCAGGTGAAGAGCGTGTGCGTCAACCCCGTGTGGGTCCCCACCGTCACCGAGGCGCTTGCCGGGTCCGGCGTGCTCACCTGCACCGTGGTCGGCTTCCCGCTGGGTGCCACCACCACCGCCGCCAAGGTCGCCGAGACCACCGATGCCGTCGCCCACGGCGCGGACGAGGTGGACATGGTCATCGACATCGCGTCTGCCCTTGCCGGGGACCGCGCAGCGCTGGTCGCGGACATCGGCGCCGTGGCGCAGGCCGCCCATGACGGCGGTGCGATCCTCAAGGTCATCATCGAGACGTGCTTGCTGGACGATGCCGCCAAGGAACTGGCCTGCAGCGCCTCTGTTGAGGCCGGCGCGGACTTCGTGAAGACCTCCACCGGATTCTCCACCGGCGGCGCCACCGTCGCGGACGTAGCCCTGATGCGCCGCGTGGTCGGCCCGGAGCTCGGAGTCAAGGCCTCCGGCGGCGTCCGCAGCCGCGAGGACGCCCTCGCCATGATCGAGGCCGGCGCAACCCGGATCGGAGCCAGCTCCGCCCTTGCTATCCTGAAGACAAGCTAGTTTTTATCGCACCACCGGCACCCGGCGACGTCGCCGGTCCACGCCACCGCATGAGGAGACATTGTGATCGTTAACGGCAAGCCGAAGAACCACTCGGGCGAGGGCCATTTCTGGGGCAACCTGCTGATGACCGTGGTGTGCTTCCTGATCTTCGCTGGCTGCGTCTACGCCATGGGCTGGTGGTCCCTTGAGGACGTCTGGATTCCTGGCGGCATCGCCATGGTCCTGGCCGTGCTGGCCTACCTGATCCCGCAGCAGTTGCTGGGCCGCAGCGACTCGGTGGACCACGAGGCCATCCACGTGGAGGATCCGAACGCCCACCACGCCAGCCACTGACCCGGAGGGCCGTATCCCTCTAGCGCAGACCCCCGCAGCACCGCTGCCGACGCAACGTCCACGCCGGAACACCGGCGTGGACGTTCTGCGTATCGTCTCCATCGTCGCCGTGGTGGCGGGCCACTCCTACGGGCCCCGCCTGGTCGGCAGCGAATACCTGGAGATCTGGCGGATGCCGCTGTTCTTCTTCCTCACCGGCTACTTCTGGACTCGCGGCCGGCCCTTCGTCTACGAGCTCCAGGCCCGGTCGCGGACCCTGGCGGTGCCGTACCTGATCTGGGCCGTCATCATGAGCGTGGCCGCCTGGGCCTGGACCCGGGACACCCCCGAGGAGTTCTGGCCCCTGATGGCCAATGGCTGGTACGGGGGCTCAGATCAGACTCCGCCGTGGTGGGCCTTCTGGTTCATCTCCGTGCTGTTCTTCGTGACCCTGCTGCGGCGCATCCTCGAACGGTTTCCCGTGCTCGTGGCGTGGGGGGTCGCGGTGCTCGGCCTGGCCCTGTCCATGCTCCCGGACAGCCTGCTCGGCCGAACTCCGTTCGGGCTCGGTCTGGCCCTGCCCTGCCTGTTCTTCGTCCTGGCCGGGGAGCTGTTCCGCTACGAGCTCCAACCCCGGATCAAGCGGAACCGCGCGTTGATCGGGGCCGTGCTCATCGCCGCCGGGCTCCTCGCCGTGACGCTGGGCGTGGAACCCCTCAACATCAAGTTCTCCGGCTTCGGCCAGTTCCTGATCACCCCCGTGGTGGGGGCGATGACGGCTGCCGGCTTCGTGCTGGTCTTCAGCACCGTGGTGAACCGGCTCGTGACGGGCGCCGCCCGGCCCGTCAACGCCCTCGTGCGGACCGGCACCGTGGTGGTGCTCTTCCACGGCTGGCTGCTGCAGACCCTCGTGGACCTGGGCATTCTGGACGACGGGGCCAAGTTCGCCCTGACCGTGCTCATCAGCTGGGCCGTGGGCCTGGCCATCAACGCGACGCCGCTGTCCCCCTGGCTGTCCGGGGTGCCGGCACCGGACTGGTGGGTGCAGTGGCGGGCGCGGCGGCGGGAGCGCGCGGCAACCACCCACCTCTGATCGCTCTCAGTCGATTTGGGGTGGGTCGCAGGACCCAACACCCACCCAGACTCGGCTGAAAGCGTTGGTCCGAGCAGGACGGACAGGTCAGCCGACCGGAGCGTCCGGCAGGAAGATCGCCTTGAGGACCTGGGCGGCCCAGTCCAGCAGGGGCAGGTCCGTGAGGTCCTTGCCGCCCACCGGCGCCGTCTTCGGCCGTGGGATCATCACGGCGTTGAGCGCCGGCTTGACGGCGGCACCCTTGTACATGCGCTTGAGCCGCATCTCGCGGGACTCGGGCAGGTCCGCCGGGCCGAATTTCACGTTCTGGCCCATCAGCATGACCTCGGTGACCCCGGCGGCGCGGGCGGCGTTGCGGAAGCGGGCCACGGCCACCAGGTTCTCGGCGGCGCCCGGCAGGTCCCCGTAGCGGTCCTTCAGCTCCTCCACCACGGCGTCCACGGCCGCGTCGTCATTGGCCTGGGCGAGGTTGCGGTAGGCCTCCAGGCGCAGCCGCTCCCCCGGCACGTAGTCGTGCGGCAGGTGCGCGTTGATGGGCAACTCCACCTTGACCTCGGCCGGCGTGGTGTCCTCGCCACCCTTGAAGTCGGCCACGGCCTCCCCGACCATCCGCAGGTAGAGGTCGAAGCCGACTCCGGCGATGTGCCCGGACTGCTCCCCGCCGAGCAGGTTGCCGGCGCCGCGGATCTCGAGGTCCTTCATGGCCAGCTGCATGCCGGAGCCGAGCTCGTTGTGCGCGGCCACGGCCTTGAGCCGTTCCAGGGCCGTCTCATTCAGCGACTTCTCCGGGTCGTAGAGGAAGTAGGCGTAGGCGCGGTCTCGGCCGCGCCCCACGCGTCCGCGCAGCTGGTGCAGCTGGGACAGCCCGTAGGCGTCGGCGCGGTCGATGATCAGGGTGTTCGCGTTGGCGATGTCCAGTCCCGTCTCGATGATCGTGGTGGACACGAGCACGTCGAACTTCCGCTCCCAGAAGTCCTCCATGACCTTCTCGAGGCGGGCCTCACCCATCTTGCCGTGGGCCACCACCACGCGGGCCTCGGGGACGATCTCCCGGATCTCCCCGGCCACCTTGTCGATCGAGGACACCCGGTTGTGCACGAAGAAGACCTGCCCCTCGCGCATCAGCTCGCGGCGGATGGCGGCCGTGATCTGCTGGTTGGTCTTCGGGCCCACGTAGGTCAGCACCGGGTGGCGCTCCTCCGGGGCCGTGGCCAGGGTGGAGGTCTCACGGATGCCGGTCAGGGACATCTCCAGGGTGCGCGGGATGGGGGTGGCGGACATGGAGAGCACGTCCACGTTGGTGCGCATGGTCTTGAGCACCTCCTTGTGCTCCACGCCGAAGCGCTGCTCCTCGTCCACGATTACCAGGCCGAGGTCCTTGAACTGGATCTCCTTGGACAGCAGCCGGTGGGTGCCGATGACCACGTCCACGGTGCCCTCCGCCATCCCGTCCAGCGTCTCCTTGGAGTCCTTGGCGTTCTGGAACCGGGACAGCGGCTTGACCTTGACGGGGAAGCCCGCGAAGCGCTCGGTGAAGGTCTCGTGGTGCTGGCGCGCCAGCAGCGTGGTCGGGACCAGCACGGCCACCTGCTTGCCGTCCTGGACGGCCTTGAAGGCGGCCCGGATGGCGACCTCGGTCTTGCCGAAGCCGACGTCGCCGGAGATCAGCCGGTCCATGGGCACGGTCGATTCCATGTCCTTCTTGACCTCGTTGATGGTGGTCAGCTGGTCCGGGGTCTCGATGAACGGGAAGGACTCCTCCAACTCGCGCTGCCACGGGGTGTCCGGGGCGAACGTGTGCCCGCGGGAGGCCATGCGGGCCGAGTACAGGCGGATCAGCTCGCCGGCGATCTGCTTCGTCGCCTTCTTCGCCTTGGACTTCGTGGACGCCCAGTCGGAACCGCCCATCTTGGACAGGCTCGGCGCCTCCCCGCCCACGTACCGGCTGACCTGGTCGAGCTGGTCCGTCGGGACGAACAGCCGGTCCCCCGGTGCCCCGCGCTTGGACGGCGCATACTCCAGCACCAGGTACTCGCGGTAGGAGTCGGCGCTCCCGCCGGCGCTGGCACCGGCACCCGCACCACCGGCACCCACCGTCCCGGAGGCGACCTTGCGGCGCTGCAGCTCCACAAACCGGGCGATGCCGTGCTGGGTGTGCACCACGTAGTCGCCCTCGGCCAGGGTCAGCGGGTCCACGGCGTTGCGGCGCTTGCGCGCCAGCGTCTTGGTACCGCCCCGGGCCCCGGCCGCCCGGTTGCGGCCGAACAGGTCCTGCTCGGTCAGCAGCGCCACCTTGGCCACGGGCAGGGCGAAACCGGAACCGGCGACGGCGGTCGTGATGGTCACCTGCCCCGGTTGCGGCTGCCAGGGCACGGCATCCACCACGACGGCGGACAGGCCGGCTTCACCGAACAGTTCCGCCAGGCGGCGGGCCGGGCCCGGACCGTCCGTGGCGACGACGGCCTGCCAGCCGTCCTTGCATCGCTCGGCCACGTGCCGTGTCATGGCCTCCACGTCCCCGGCGAAGCCCTGCGGCTCGGACAGGGAGGTGCGCAGGGCGGAGGCATCCGGCAGCAGCTCGACATCCGTGCCGAGGCTGGTGAGCTGCCACCAGCCCTGGAACCGGTCCAGGGCTGCGGCGCGGGTCTCGGCGAGGGTCGCGAAGCCGCCGGCGTCCGCCTGGCCTCCCGGCCCGGAGCCGATGTCCACAGGGGCGGTACCGCCCATCGCGGCGGTGGCCCACGCGGCCTGGAGGAACTCCTCGTTGGTGCTCAGCAGGTCATCCGCGCGGTGGCGGATCTTCTCCGGCTCCACCAGCACAGCGAGGGAGCCCTCGGGCAGCAGGTCCACCAGCGGGACCATGCCCTCGGCCAGGATCGGCGCGAGGGACTCCATGCCCTCCACGGCCATGCCCTCGGAGATCCGCTCGAGCATGTCCACGGCTCCGGGAAGCCGCGGCATGAGTTCCTTGGCCCGGCGCCGGACCGCGTCCGTCAGCAGCAGCTCGCGGCAGGGCGGGGCGTACAGGGTGGTGGGGTGGCCGGTGCCGTCCCCGCTGGTGTCCTCCAGGGAGCGCTGGTCCGCCACGGAGAAGTAGCGCAGCTGCTCCACCTCGTCCCCGAAGAACTCGATGCGCAGCGGGTGGGACTCGGTGGGCGGGAAGACGTCCAGCAGCCCGCCGCGGACCGCGTATTCGCCGCGGCGGGAGACCATGTCCACCCGGGAGTAGGCGGCGTCCGCGAGGGCCTGGACCACCCCGTCGAAGTCATGGTCCTCCCCCACGGAGATCCGCACCGGCTCCAGGTCGCCCAGGCCGGTGACCATGGGCTGCAGCACGGAGCGGATCGGGGCGGTGACCACGGCCAGTGGGGCCCGGCCGTCCTCCCCCGGGTGGGCCAGCCGGCGCAGCACCGCCAACCGGGTGCCGACGGTGTCCGAACGGGGGGACAGCCGCTCGTGCGGCAGGGTCTCCCAGGACGGGAAGTGGGCCACGGTGTCCGGGTCCATCCAGCCGGCCAGGTCGGCGGCGAGGTCCTCGGACTCCCGGGAGGTGGCGGTGACGAGCAGGACGGTGGCGGGGCGGGACAGGCCAGGTGCCTCGGCTCCGGCGATCCCGGCCCCAGCGCCGGCGAGCAGGGCCACCAGGGGCGGCCGGGCGCCGTCGGGAAGGCTGATCTCCAGATCCTCGGTGCGGTCAGCACCGGTGCGGGCAGCGGAGATGGAGGCCACAGCGATGGCCTGGTCCTGCAGCAGGGCGGGGAACATCCCTGCCAGAGGGTGGGGAGTGGTCATTCATCCCAGCATAGTTGGTCGATATAGGCTCAGGCGTGGTGTCCGCCGCAGGCGGAGACACCGGAACAGACCGAACCCCCAGGAGGACCCCATGGCGTTCAAGGAATCAACCACCATTGCCCATCCGCCCGCCGACGTGTTCGCGGCCCTGGTCGACGAGGCCTTCAACCGCAAGGTCACCGAGGGCCTCGGCGGAGCGCTGGTCGCCTTCGAGCGCCAGGGCGAGCTCACCGGACCCGTGAGCATCACCATGGTGCGCTCTGTGCCGGTCAACAAGCTGCCGGACGCCGTGCAGAAGGTCGCCGGCAAGTTCCTCGGAGACAAGCTGAGCGTGGAACAGCAGGAGACCTGGTCCGCCCCCGCCGCCGATGGCTCCCGCACCGGCCAGCTGGTCGTCACCGTGGGCGCCGCCAAGACCACGGCGACCGCCGAACAGCTGCTGCTGCCCACGGATGACGGCACCGAGGTGCGCGTCACGGGAACCCTGGAGTGCAGGATCCCGCTGCTCGGCAAGAAGATCGGCCAGGCCGCGGAACCCCGCGTCGGCCAGGTGCTGGGACGTCAGGCCCGCGAAGTGGCCACCTGGTTGAAGCGGTAACCCTCCAGATCGGCCAGACGGGCCAGCGACAGCGAGAGGACATTGCCCCGGTGGATCCCACCGGGGCAATGTCCTCTCGTGGTGACATCAGGTGAGCCGGCGGCACGTGCCGCAGGGCTCTGGGTCAGCGGACGGCTCAGGCGTTGCCGTCGAACAGGCTGGTCACCGAGCCGTCCTCGAAGACCTCGCGGATGGCACGGGCCAGCAGCGGGGCGATGGACAGCACGGTCAGGGCGTCGAAGCGCTTCTCCTCCGGAATCGGCAGGGTGTTGGTCACCACGACCTCCCGGGCGCCGGACTCGGCCAGGCGCTGCGCGGCCGGGTCCGAGAACACGGCGTGGGTGGCGGCGATGATGACGTCCTTGGCACCGGCCTCCTTGAGCACGCGGACGGCCCCGGCGATGGTGCCGCCGGTATCGATCATGTCGTCGATCAGCACGCAGGTGCGGCCCTCGACCTGGCCGACGACCTGCTTGGACACGGCCTGGTTCGGGACGGTGAGGTCACGCGACTTGTGCACGAAGGCCAGCGGGGCACCGCCGAGGCGCTCGGCCCACTGCTCCGCCACCCGCACGCGGCCGGTGTCCGGGGAGACCACGGTGAGGTCCTCCCCCTCGGTCTTGGTGCGGATGTAGTCGCTCAGCAGCGGCACCGCGAACAGGTGGTCCACCGGGCCATCGAAGAAGCCCTGGATCTGGGCGGTGTGCAGGTCCACGCTCATGATGCGGTCCGCACCGGCGGTGCGGTACATGTCAGCGACCAGCCGGGCGGAGATGGGCTCGCGGCCGCGGCCCTTCTTGTCCTGCCGCGCGTAGGGGTAGAAGGGTGAGATGGCGGTGATGCGCTTGGCGGAGGCCCGCTTGAACGAGTCCAGCATGAGCAGCTGCTCCATGAGGTGGTTGTTAAGCGGCGCCGGGTGCGACTGCATCACGAAGATGTCCTTGCCGCGCACGGACTCACCTGAGCGGACGTAGATCTCCCCGTTCGCGAAGTCGTAGGCGCTCATCGGCAGCAGTTCGGTGCCGAGCTCCTCGGCCACCTGCGCCGCCAGCTCGGGGTGTGCCCGACCCGCTGCCAGAACCAGCTTCTTCTCGCTGTGCTGGGTGATCTCGTTCATCGCTGTGTACTTCCTGATTCTGACTGGGGTGGCCGGCCGGTGGTGGGGTGATCGGGAGGGAGGCGTGACATCGGCCGGGGGCTCAAGCGCCGGCGTCGGGCTGTAGGGTGTTCGGCGTGCCGTGGCCCACGCGGGCCTGGGCGGCCGCATCGGCTGCCGGGGAGCCGGGGCGGCGGTCCTCGACCCAGCCCTCGCTGTTGCGCTGCGGGGCGACGGTCAGGGCGAGCGCGCCGGCCGGGACGTCCTTGCGGACCACGGCGCCGGCACCGGTGTAGGCGCCGTCCCCCACGGTCACGGGGGCGATGAAGACGGTGTTGGACGAGGTCCGCACGTGGCTGCCGATCACGGTGCGGTGCTTGTTCACGCCGTCATAGTTGGCGGTGATGTTGCCGCAGCCGATGTTCGTGTACTCACCGATCTCGGCGTCCCCGGCGTAGCCGAGATGGGAGAGCTTGGAGCCGCGGCCGATCACCGTGTTCTTGGTCTCGTAGAACGCCCCGATCTTGCCCTGCTCGCCGAGCACGGTCCCCGGGCGGAGGTAGGTGAAGGGCCCGACGCCGGCGCGGTCGCCGATCACGGCCCCGCTGGCCTGGGTGCGGGTCACGGTGGCGCCGATCCCCACGGTGGTGTCCACGAGCGTGGTGTCCGGGCCGATCACGGCGTCCTCGCTGATGTGCGTGGAGCCCTGCAGGTGGGTGTTGGGCAGGATGGTGGTGTCCGGCTCCAGCGTCACGGTGGAGTCGATCCAGGTGGTGGCCGGGTCCTGGACGGTGGTGCCGGCGCGCTGGTGGCGTTCGATCGTGCGGCGGTTCATCTCGGCGCCGAGGGCCTGCAACTGCACACGGTCATTCGCGCCCTCCACCTGCCACTGGTCCGTGGTGGAGACCGCGGCGACGCGGCCGCCGGCGGCGCGGGCGATCTGCAGGACATCGGTCAGGTACATCTCGCCCTGGGCGTTGTCCGTGGTGACCTGGGACAGGGCAGTGGTCAGCACGGCGCCGTCGAAGGCGTAGATGCCGGAGTTGACCTCGTTGATCTGCCTCTGGGCGTCCGTGGCGTCCTTGTGCTCCACGATCCCGGCCACCGAACCGTCGGTGTCCCGCAGGATGCGGCCGTAGCCGGTGGGATCCTCGAGCAGGGCGGTCAGCACCGTGACCGCGTTGGACTCGGATTCATGGGTGGCCACGAGTTCGGCGAGGAGTTCCGTGGTCAGCAGGGGGACGTCTCCGTAGGTGACGACGACGGTGCCGGAGATGCCGCTGGTACCGGCCGGGCCGGCGTCGTGCGTGGGGGTTGCGGCGGCCGTGAGGGACTCGAGGCCGCACTGCACAGCGCGGCCGGTGCCCGGCACCTCATCCTGGTCCGCGATGACCGGAGTGGTGCCGAGTGCCTCGGACAGGGAGAGGATATGGTCGGCGACCAGGTCCCGCTGGTGGCGGACCACGGCGACCAGCTCACGCGGGTTCAGCCCCGCGGCCGCGGTGAGGGCGTGGCCGATCATGGACCGACCCCCGATCGGGTGCAGGATCTTGGGGGTCTTGGACTTCATCCGCGTTCCCGCCCCGGCGGCGAGGACAATGACTGCTGCTGGCGCAGCCGGTCCTGCCGGCTCTGCGGGTACCACGGTGGATTCGGTCAAGGATCTGCGCTCCTGCTTCGATCGTCCGGAGTCGGCCCAACCAGAGGTGGTAGACCGCCGCCGGTCAGTCTAGACCTTCGAGTGCAAGGGGTCCGAACCGGGGTGATCGCCGGGGGCGAAGCCCGACGCTCAGCACGGGTGCTACTCGATTCTCCCGGGGTCCGTTTCCCTACTACGGAGGGTCATACCCGTTCACCGCGTGCTCGGCTCGGTACCCATAACCAGGGGGGCCAGCGGATTCTAGTCTGGCCCCATGCACCCAGCCTCGCCCGCACCCCCGCCACCGGTCACTGCCCACCGCCACCACGCGCGACTGCGCCGTTGGTGGCCGTCCCTTGCCATCGTGTTCGTCGCCACCGTGTCCCTCATCCTGCCCTTCGGATGGGCGCCGCTCGTGTCCGCCGCAGAGAACTGCGGGCCGGGCGCCAACCGCATCGTGTGTGAGAACTCCAAACCGGGTTCGCCCTATACCGAATGGGAGATCGAGGGCGCGGGCGACGAGTCCATCCAGGGCTTCGCCACGGACATCAGTGTCAACGCTGGGAACCGGATCGATTTCAAGGTCGACACCGATGCCGCCGACTATGACATCGACATCTACCGGACCGGATACTACGGGGGGCTGGGTGCACGCAAGGTGGGCTCCGTGGATCCGGGCGCCGCCCTGCCGCAGAAGCAGCCCGAGTGCCTCCGGGACGCCTCCACGGAGCTGACCGACTGCGGCAACTGGGCCGTGTCCGCAGGCTGGAACGTGCCGGCCGACGCCGTCTCGGGCGTCTACCTGGCCAAGCTGACCCGCAAGGACACCGGCGGCGCCAGCCACATCACCTTCGTGGTGCGCAACGATGGCGTGAAGTCCGACGTCCTGTTCCAGACCTCCGACACCACATGGCACGCCTACAACAACTACGGCGGCTCGAACTTCTACCAGGGCGGGGCCAATACCCGCGCCTACAAGATCAGCTACAACCGTCCGTTCGCCACCCGCGGCGGGATCGAGGCGCGGGACTTCTACTTCGGTGCCGAGTACCCGATGGTGCGCTTCATGGAGCGCAACGGCTACGACGTCACCTACTTCTCCAACATCGACACCGACCGCCACGGTGACCAGCTGACCAACCACAAGACGTTCCTCTCCGTAGGCCACGACGAATACTGGTCCGGCCAGCAGCGCGAGAACGTGGAGAAGGCACGCGACGCCGGCGTGAACCTCCAGTTCCTCACCGGCAACGAGGCCTACTGGCGAGTCCGCTACGAGAAGTCCCCGGCGGACGCCGCCGGCAACGACTACCGCACCCTGGTCAGCTACAAGGAGACCTGGTCCGACCGGAAGATCGACCCGGCCGCCGAGTGGACGGGCACGTGGCGTGACCCACGCTTCGCCTCCCCCGCCAACGGCGGCGGCAAGCCGGAGAACTCGTTGTCCGGAACCGCCTACGTGGTGAACTTCGGCGACCTTCCGGTGACGGTCAACGACCGTGAGGGCGACCTGAGGCTCTGGCGCGGCACCAACCTCACCAACCTGGCCGCCGGGGCCGAGCAGCCCCTGGCACCGCACACGGTCGGTTACGAGTCGAATGAGGACCTGGACAACGGCTTCCGCCCCGCAGGCCTGATCCACCTGTCCACCACCACGGGACAGGTACCCGAATACCTGCAGGACTTCGGCAACGTGGTGGCACCGGGCGAGACGACCCACCACCTCACCCTGTACAAGGCCGCCAGTGGAGCGCTCGTGTTCTCCGCGGGCAGCATCCAGTGGACGTGGGGCCTCGACGACTGGCACGACGGTGACGGCGCAGCCCCGGACCCGCGCATGCAACAGGCCCAGGTCAACCTCTTCGCTGACATGGGCGTGCAACCCGGCACGCTCCAGCCAGGCCTGGTGGCCGCCCAGGCGTCCCAGGACTCCACCCCGCCCACCGTGGCGGTCACCTCCAAGCCCTCCGCTGCGGTGGCCCACGGTGAGAAGGTGACCATCAAGGGCACCGCCTCGGACGGTTCAGGTGCCACTACCGGCAAGGTGGCCGGGGTCGAGTACTCGCTCGATGCCGGTGCGACCTGGAGCCTGGCCGAGGGGACCACGAGCTGGTCCTTCACCTACGTCCAACAGGGCATGGGGCAGAACACCGTGCTGGTCCGGGGCATTGACGACAGCGCCAACTACCCCGCCTCCGGTACGCCCATCACCGTGGATGTGACGGGTCCCTACAGCGTCTTCGGCACCAATACGCCGGATACCGCCGACGCCGGGGATCCGGAGCCGGTCGAACTGGGGTTGCGGTTCACCCCCACCACAGATGGCCTCGTGACCGGCGCACGGTTCTACCTCGGCGGCGCCAACTCCGGCCCGCACACCGGATCCCTGTGGTCTGCGGACGGCACCCGTCTGGCCACGGCCAGCTTCCCCAGCGGCGGTTCCGACGGCTGGCAGACCACGGAGTTCAACGAGCCTGTGTCGGTGGAGGCCGGCAGCACCTACGTGGTGTCCTACTCCGCGCCGAACGGCCACTACGCCGCCGACCCGTACTACTTCTCCTACCGTGGTATCGCGGCTGCTCCGCTGACCGTCGCCGGCGGTTTCGGAGTCTCCCAGGGCGGTGTCTACGACACCAACGGCGGCTTCCCCGCCTCGAGCTACAACAGCACGAACTACTACGTGGATGCGGTGTTCGAAGCCGGTGACGAGGCAGCATTGTCGGCAGGGACCCCCCGACCGGCCCACACGGCCAACTCCGTGCCGGTGGACACGGCCGTCAGCGCGGTGCTGTCCCGGGATGTGGTCCCCTCCAGCGTCTCCATCACCGTCAAAGCCGGGGCGGGCGACCGCGATCCCGGCGCCCCCGCCGCCGGGACGGCGGTGGCGGGTACCACGGCCTACGACGCGGCCACGCGGACGGCGACCTTCACCCCGGCGAAGGCCCTGGCGAACGGAACCCCCTACACCGTGACGTTGGCCGCCCGCGATGCGGCCGGTGAGGTGGTCAGCCGAGGCAACACCTGGAGCTTCAGAACGGTGTCCGCCGTATCGGAAAGCGGCCCCTTCGGGCTGCTCGCCGAAACCGTGGTCCCCACGACGTCCCTGGTGGACGACGGCGAACCCGTCACCCTGGGCACCGCCTTCTCCACCACGGAGCCGGGCACGGTCACCGGGCTCGAGTTCTACAAGGCCGCCGGGAACCCCGGTCCGCACGTCGGCGCCCTCCATACCTCGGACGGCACCCTGCTGGGCGAGGTCACCTTCGGCACCGGATCCGCCTCCGGGTGGCAGTACGCTGCCCTGGACACTCCGGTGAAGCTCGAGACGGGCAAGGAGTATGTGGTGTCCTACCGGACCACTCAGTACTCCGCCGAGCCCAGCCAATGGGCGGAGCCGACGGTCTCGGGACCGCTGAGGACCCCGGCGAACGCGGGCCGGTATATCTACGGCGGCACGTTCGCGGACACGGCGACCTCCACCAACTACCTGGTAGACGTCCGCTTCACCCCGGATTCGGTGGAGCCGACTCCAACTCCGACCCCGACCCCCATCCCTGAACCGACGCCAACTCCGACGCCTACTACTGGGCCGACGCCAACGCCTACTCCCGGACCGACGTGTGACGCACGCGATTTCACGGACAACGACATCGGGTCGGAGCCCTACGAACACGTCCGCTGGCTGCAGTGCGCTGGTATCACGCAGGGCTACTCGGACGGGTCCTTCGGTATGAAACGAGACATCTCCCGTGGCGAGTCTGTCGCGTTCATCTACCGATACCTGGATCCGCCGTTCAGCCCCGGCACCCAAGATGCCTTCCCTGACGTTCCGGCCAGACACGCGCACTTTGCCCCGATCTCCTGGGCTGTCAAGTACGAAATCACCGAGGGGTACGTCGACGATTCGTTCAAGCCGGCCAGGAACGTGACACGCGGCGAGTTCGCGTCGTTCCTCTACCGGGCCGTGAAACCAGCCGAGGAAGGAACGGTGACCTTCGATGACGTGTTGACGTCCAACGCCCACTACGAGGCCATCTCATGGATGGCTTCTGAGGGGATCTCCATCGGATACTCGGACGGCTCCTACCGGCCCGACCAGCCGATCAGTCGTAGTGAGGTGGCAACGCTCCTGCACCGCTACCACTTGACCGTGGATTGAACGGATAGCACGTCCCAGTAGAAAGGCGACCGCCCCGGTCCCCGTGGAATCCCACGGGGACCGGGGCGGTTCCGTTGTTGGTCTGAGCCGTTCAGGGACCATGTTCGCGTCCCAACGCAACGCCGACATAGCCGACGCGTCCTGCGGCATGCCAGCCCGCCGGGAAGCCTTGTCGGCATGGCACCCCGAGGGGAGGCCTGGTCCGATAAACACCTGAGAGGCGGTGGCCTTAGCCACCGCCTCTCAGCGGATAATGAATGGGTGGGCCCGTATCCCCCCGGGTTAATCCCACCGTCCAATCCGTGTGCACCGTCTCATGGGGCCCTTTGAGCCTAAGGTGCGCTCGGCGGCGGCTGGTAGTAGACCTTTGTCCAGACTTTTCTTTCCGGGGAGTCTCTCACGTCTCCCGGAAGGTCCCTGGTGATGGGCAACGACCGCGGGCTCGATGTCCAGGGTCTGGGTACTTCCGGTGGTCCGCAGCATTCAGCGGCTGGCCGGTGACCGGGTCGTTGTCCAGGCAATCGGTCTTCCCGTCCCAGGTGGACTGGAAGGTCACGGGCAGCCCGAACTCAGTGGCCCGACCGTAGGTGTACGCGAAGTTCCCCTCGGTGGCGTGGTGGGTGATGAGTTCGGCCTGGGTGCCCCGACGTAGGTGTTTAGAAGTCCGTCCCTCCGCCGACGGTGGGAGCCGTGGAGGCGACCGACTACCGGACTTCGAACGAGCCGGATACCGACAGGTCCACCCTGCCGGCAGGCAACAACGATGCGGTGACGGTCAGCTCATCCGGGCCGAAGCCACACTGGACCCGCGGTGTTCCGTCGTCCAACGTCGGACGGCTGATCGGCCACGCGAGTGATTCGCAATGCCGGACGTAGTAGTCGAGGAGAGCGTCCGGGTTGGCGTCGCTGAGGGCATTCACGCCGACGAAGACACGCTGGCCTTGGGTGGCCACCGAAGAGGACTGGATGTCGACGTCGTCGGGAACAGGAACCACATGTTCGGGGAATCCTGCCACGAGTTCGTGCTTGGCCGCCGCAGCATCGGGAAGCTCGGACAGGGCCGGTTGCCGTTCCGGGGAATCGGGCAGCCGGTAGGGTTCCACGCCAAGACCGTTGGGCACCTTGGGTTCCTGGTCGGCACCGTCCGGGGCGTCGGCCGCGGGGTTCCACGTGGGGCGGTCACCAGGAGCGGCAGTGCCCTCGGCCGCGACATCCTGGGAGGCCGTGGAGGAGGATGAGGCCCCGGACGCCGTGCTCCGGTCCGTGCCGGCTTCCGCCGCACTTTGGCCAGCCGTTGCGTCCGTGCCGGTGCCGGTGCCGGTGCTGTCTGCGGTTCCGGAGGGTGCCCTCGGGGTCTGCGTGGTCGGCGTCGGCGACGCCGGATGCCCCTTGTAGTCGTCAGCCGCCACCGGTTGGGATGGATTGGCGAAGTGGACAATCAGGACGGCCAGCATGGCCAGGACGACCAGGACGGCGGCGCCGGTGGCCCATCGGCGGACGGTCATGGGGACTCCTGGACGGTTGAGACGGACGGTCAAGCAGTGTCCTCCCACCGTTGGGTACTGTCACTTGACGGGGGCTCGGAGGACCTGGGGATCCTGCTCTGACGCCAGACTAGAGCGGTCCGCTAAGCCTTCCCAGAGTGAATCGCCCTCACCGTGGCCTGGGGGCTGACCGGCCATCACGTGATCCGCACAGCCCCCTACTCGAGCCCCCACGTATGCGGCGTGCAGCGGTACTCGTTCTCTGCGCGGATCACCGTATTCGTGGTCACTCCCCGTTGCCTTCGTCCGCGACGTGACCACCATGAACTGACATTCGGCGCAGATCCGGAGAGAACGGGCAGTCAGCCGCGCTGCGGGCTCTTGATGAACGGGGCACAGAGGACGGCGATCGTCGCGAGGATCCCTCCGACGATGAACGCGAAGTGGGCGCCGTGGAACAGCCCGTCGACCAGCGCCGAGCCGGCACCGGTCTCGGCGGCCGCAACGGCGCTCATGACAGTCACGAAGATCGTGGTTCCAATGGCGCCACCGAGCTGCTGGCCGGTGTTGAAGATGGCCGAGCCGTGACCGTAGAGCTGTTGAGGGACTCCACTCAGTGCTGCGGAGAGCAGGCCGGTCATCAACATGGCCAGCCCGATGCAGAAGATGGTGTGGAAGGCGACGATCAGGCCCAGCTCGGTGCCCGGGTGGATGGTGGTGAACAACCACTGGCCCAGCGCCAGCATCAGTGCACCGGGGATCAGCACCGGTCGCGGGCCATGGCGGTCGAAGACACGTCCGAAGATCGGGCCCACGGCGATCTGCACCAGCCCACCGGGAAGCAGCATCATGCCGATGGTCATGGTGCTCAAGCCGCTGCCGTTCTGCAGGAAGATCGGCAGGATGACCACGGTGCCCAGCAGCGTGCCCATGGCGATCATGATCATGACGATGCTGAGCGTGAAGGTACGGTTTTTAAAGGGCCGCAGGTTCAGCAGTTCACGATCGGTGCGGGTCAGACGAACCTGGCGGGTGATGAACAGGGCCAGCGCGGCCACGCCGATCACGCCGCTGACGAGGGGAAGGGTGGGGTTCTCCAGTGCCCCGCCGATAGTGGACAGTGCGTAGACCAGACCACCGAAGGCCAGAGCCGAGAGGATCACGGAGAAAACATCGACCGGAAGCCTGCGGGTTGCCGAGGGCACCTTGATGAAAATGATGCCCAGCACCAGGATGATGACGACGAGCGGAGTCATGAGACCGAAGATCCAGTGCCAGGACAATGAGTTGACGATGATCCCGGACACGGTGGGTCCGATGGCCGGGCCGACAGAGATCACGATCGAGTTAAGGCCCATGACCATCCCCCGGTGCTGGAACGGCACGAGCGTCAGGGTGGTGTTCATGAGCAGCGGCATCACGATGGCGGTGCCGACGGCTTGAATGACGCGGGCGGCCAACAGGACACCGAAGGACGGCGCGATGATGGCCAGGACGGTGCCGACCAAGAAGCTGCACAGCGCGAAGACGAACAGTCCGCGCATGGTGTACCGCTGCAGCAGGTAGCCCGTCAGAGGGATGACCACGGCCATCGTGAGCAGGAATCCGGTGGTGAGCCACTGACCTGCCGCCGCGGAGACCCCGTAGTCGGCCATGATCGACGGCAGTGCCACGGTGAGCACAGTTTCGTTGAGGATCATCACGAAGGCACCGAGTGCCAGTGCGCCGATGATGCCGGTCAATTGTTTCCTCGACAGGGCTGGTGGTGCCTGGTGAGCGGGGGCGGCCGGTGGAGAAATCGTGTCTTCGGCGGCGTGGGCCATCGGGGTTTACCTCTTCTGTAAGATTCGACCTGATGAATCATGTCACGGTCTGACAGCTTTTGAGAGCCAAAACCGTCAGACTGTGACACAACAGATAGTTCCGGCGAGCCTCGCGGCCTGCCGGGCCTCCCTCTCTTGCACTCCCAGAAACGAGCTGAGCATTGGGCATCCGTGAAGAACACCGCGTCCGCATGCTGCGGGACATCCAACGTGCCGCCCTGGACCTGGTGGAGGAGCAGGGCCTGGAAGCCACAACGGTGGGAGACATCGCCGTTCGCGTGGGCGTCTCAGAACGCACGGTCTTCCGCTATTACCCCTCCAAGGAGCACGCGCTCGTGCCCGGCCAACAGGGGCTGATTGACGCCCTGGTGTCCAGCGAGAGCGCGCACCACACTCCCTCCGGGATCCTGGATGACCTCTTGGCCGTGTGCCGCAAGCTCTTTTCCCACGAGGTCGAACAGCGCGATTTCCGCAGGATCTCCCGCCTACTGGTCCAGGAGCCGGACATGCTGCGGGTCGTCACTCGGCAGGAGCGAAGCCTGGTCGAGGCGCTGAGCTCAGCACTGGTCCACCGCGGCGTGCTGGGGACTCTTCAGTCGCTCCTGGTTGCAGAGATCGTCACGGCGTGCTGGCGGGTCGCCTGGCAGTCCTTCGCCCGGGATGAGGTCGACGGGATGGACTCCGACCCAGTGGCCCTGTTCGACCAAACGGTGCGTGAGCTGGGCCAGTTTTTCCCCAGCACGTGAAATCTCGGGGTGATCCTTGCCATGATGGCGTCATGTCCGAACACGTTGGAGACCATCATCCTTCACCAGCCGGCCCCGACGCGGAGCACCGGCGGCCCCCTGGAGTCAGCGGCGCGACAGTCGAAGCCCTCGGCAAGCTCTCCGAGGCCTTGGAGGTGGTGGAACACGCCCGCGGCCTGCTCTACGGTTTTCACCGGCTGACAGGAACCGCAGACCTCGCTCTCGACGAGGCCGTGACACTGCTTCGCGACGCCGGCCACGATGATCTTGCCGACCGGGTTGAGCAGGAGATCATCGGCCGCAACGTCATCCACGGCCGGTGGACGTTCCAGATCGTTGAGGACTACGACGATCACTACTACTCCGCCTTCAAGGACCTTGAACGACAGGCTCGAGACGAGTTGGCCGGGGGCAGGCGCCATCTGTTCGAGGCCGAGATGAAGGAGAGCCGGCGCTCGGCCGGCCGGCCCCATCACGAAGCGCTTCCGACTAGTGCAGACTGAAGCTCCGACCCATTTTTAGGAGGACACGATGAGCACTGATCCCCGTAAGGAGGCTGCTTCCGAGAAGGAGCGCCGCAACGAGACCCGCTCTGCTGAGGATGACCAGTCCACGACCGGACCGGAGACGGAGCAGGAATTGGACGAACAGGTCGAGGAATCGTTCCCGGCCTCTGACCCGCCAGCCAACTACTGAGTCCACGGAAGGGCCCCGGAGACCTCGTGACGGTCTTCTGGGGCCCTTCCGGGTTAATGCGGGACCAGGTCAGTTGCCGACCACCGGTTTGGTGCCTCGGTCAGCGTGAAAGCCGACGCACGTATGCGGGCTGGCGGGCGCCCCCTCGTTGGGGTGGCCGCCAGGTTCAGTGCGCCGCAGGCGTTAGTGCTCCGTATCTGCGGCAGCCTTCTTGGCGTTTTTCTCGGCGTCCTTTCCGGCGCGCAGAGCCTCCGCCTCCTGCTGCTCCTCGGCTTTTTCCTCGTGGATGACCTGCGCAAGGAGCTTCTCCATCTCCTTGGCCACGCCGGCGGCGGAGGCCGGGTTCTGGCCGGTCACCAGCCTGTCGTCAACCACGACCTTCTCCTCAAAGACATTCGCGGAGACGTGGGTGGCACCCTGCTCCTCAAGCCGGTCTGCCAAAAAGAACGGGATGACCTTGTCCTTCCCTGCGGCAACCTCCTCCTCGTTAGTGAAGGCCGCCACCTTCCGGTCTTCGACGAGGCGGAACCCGTTGGCCAGCTCCACGTTCAGCAGACCGGCCGGCCCGTGGCAGACGGCGCCCACGACGCCGCCAGCGTTGTAGACACTGGCCACCAGGTCCTGCAGACCCTTGGTGTCCGGGAAGTCCCACATGGTGCCGTGGCCTCCCACGAGGTAGACGGCGTCGTACTGACCGGGATCTACGACGTCAACGCGTGCAGTGTTGTAGAGTCCGGCGCGTGTGACCTCGTCCTCCGTGAAGGCAACCTGGATGGGATCTTCCGAGTCCACCTCGTCGCGCGGGGGCTGGCCGCCTTGGATGGACGCGAAGTCGACGAAATGCCCGGAATCCTTGAAGACCTTCCATGGATGTGCAGCCTCGGCCACGTTGTAGCCGGTCTTCTCGCCCGTATCGCCGATCTCGGAAACGCTGGTCAGTACCATGAGGATTTTCTTCATGAAGTGCTCCTATCGTCTTGATTCCACCCTACGCCTAGGTCAAATCGGTGCTGGTGGAAGGTGTTGGCATGAGTCAGGTAGTGATCGTTGATGGAGAGACCTTCCTGGTCAGGCGTCGAGATCTCCGGACCTATGACTACGACTGGGTGACTGGACCGCATGCGAGGTACGGGTTCACTACCGGAAGCTCCGCTGAGGTAACGCGATTCAGCGAGCATCACGAGGAAGCGATCCGAGGATTTCTTGCAGGGATCGACCCAAATACTGGGTTCCTCTACGACGACTGAGCGGCTCCATCCCGATGAGGGATCCCCTTACGAACACGAGGCCGAAGGTGCATCTCTGCCCACTGCACGGGCTACAACTGGACGATGAGATGGCTCGATATGTGGTTCGGCGTGGACGAAACGGACTGGCCGCAGGATCCAGGACTAGACGTGTCCCGCGATGCGGTGTGGCAGCTTGCGCTGGAGGGCCAAACCCGTGGTTGGGTCACCACCTCGGTGATGCCGATGCGTGCGCTTCCGATCTTCTGGGGCAAGCAGGAGCGGGTGTTGGCCCGAGTCCATTGGGTCCATGGCCGGCACGAGTACTGCGAAGAAGACTACGGTCCGAATGGCATGCGGTGGGGGAATTTCACAGCGGGCACTTCTCCACGTGGGATCCAGCGGTTAACAAAGTCGTCGCCTTCGACGCGGCCCTTGTCGCCGGCGCCGAACGAGCCCGCCTATGGACACGACTGAAGCACGGTCTCGAGCCTCACAGCCGAGAATAGGTCGAGTTTCACGCATTTATTCGTGTGTCTCGGGCGCGACAAGGGCGCCCAATGGAGGACCTCCATGCGGACACTGAGCGCGAACGGCCAGATATCTCTGCGGAAACTTGGCCATTTAGCACTGCGGTTCACATCCGAAAGGATGAGGGAGACTTGAAAGCATGAATGTCGAGCACATCGCAGTGCACAAGATCAAGGGCCTGCTTCTGGAATGCCCCCACCTGGAAGCGCGCATCGATGAAAACGACCGAACGCCGCTCACAGATGGCCACCTCGACATTCATTCCTCAACCGAAAGACATACGAAAGAGAACTTCGTCGGGCGAGTGAACGTCCAGGTCAAGGGGCGGACCACCGGGAAGGACGGCAAGAAGCCGAAGTCGTTCGCCATTAGTCGTGACGAGCTGGAAGGCTTCTTGAAGATATCCGGACTGCTCTACTTTGTCGTCTCGATAGACCAGACGTCTCGTCAGAAAACCGCTCTCTACGCTTTGCTCAACCCGTTCAAGATAAGCCGGATGCTGGAGTCCATGGAGAATGGACAACAGACGACGTCAGTCCCGCTGAAGAAGTTTCCTTCCAGCCCCCCGAATATCGAGAACATAGTCACCCTTGCCCATAAGACCCAAGGCCAGTCCCCTGAGACCGGCTGGGACAACAGGCTGTCCCAATACATCGAAGAGTTCACCCTGCACACCGATCGTCCGTGGGACCTGGATTCGCCCCTGCTCCTCACTGATTCGGAAATGGACTTCTCCCTGGTGGTGAAGACCGAAGGTGGGATCGCCATGCCGGTGGATTGGGACGTTCGCATTATCCCTGCCAGCTACGTGGGAGAACAGACGGACCTGGTGGTGTGCAGCGGTGAGCACTGCTTCCAGAACCCTCTTCGCAGGCGTCTTGATAAGGACTCGTTCGAGCTAGAACTGAGCGAGGGCCTGAAAATCCGAATCAAGACCTCAGGGGAAGCTCAGACGGGATCTATTTCGCTGACTTTGCGCGACAACCTAGGCGGACGGCGAAGGGACATCGGATTTCTGCTCAGCTGCCTGGACCAAGCTGGCTTCACGATTAACGGTCGAAGGGTGGACCATGACGTGGACGACCTGGAGGGCGAAGAGGACTTGCGTGCTCATTACAGGTACCTGGATCGGTTGCATGGTCTCCTGATGAAACTCGGCTTCAACGTGGATCTAGTCTCGGTCACTGACATCACTGAGAAACAGAGTCTCCAATTGAAGGGGCTCCACGAAGTCCTCATAGAAGGCAAGGAGCTCGCTCAGGACCTCGAACATCCCGGACGCATCCGTCAACCAATTGGGCCGTGGAGTATCGAGTTGCTGTGTCTACAAGGGTCAGAGCCGGGCGAGTGGCGGTGCTGGGATCTCTTCGATCCCAACATCGGTCAGCAGTTTGCCCTGAGCGTCGAGGATGAGCAGAACCACTTCGATTCGTTCCTCGTCACGCCATACGAGGTCCTCGAAGAGGAGATGGTCCCATATACGGTGAACTTGAATTTGCCCGGCGTTGTCGATGCATATGCTGCCCTTCCTGCGACTCCGAAGACGTTCAGTCTCGCCAACCACATGGTCTTGCGGCTCATCGGCGCAAGCGACCTGGTTGATGTTCGCAAGAACGAGCTCCTGGAAGCGGCCGAAGCCCTCAATGCATGGCTGAATGCGCAAGAGCCAGACCAGCCGCGCCATCAAGTCAACAGGTGGCAGATAGTCACGCGCACGAGGGGTCTGTCAGAAGAGGAGCGGCGTGAGATCCAAAAACTAAGAGATTGCGCGGATAGGCGGGTGTGGTTCGTATCCTGCGGGCGGCGTGTCGCTGTGGGCCGGCACGGGAGGGTTGTCGCTTCGATGGAAGTGCGACCTATCCGTTCGAGGCGAAGGACCCTTGCCCGTGCCAGCACTTCCATCCTCAATCATCGAGCCCCTGTGGTGCCAGTTCGAGATGCTCCTGCCACCGGTGGAGGACTCCCATCCGCTCGGCTGCCATCGGCCACGTGTACCGGACCGGATCGTCTTCGACAAGCTCGTCTCCCGACTCGTGCTCGGCGGGGCCTACACCAAGCACGCAGACGACAGGGTCTCGGCCACCACACTGCGCACCCGCAGAGACGAGTGGACCGCCGCCGGGGTGTTCGCCGGACTCGAGCAGGCCGTGCTGGAGGCCTTTGACTGGCTCGTCGGCCTGGACCTGGAGCATCTGAGTGTGGACGGGTGCTGCGTGAAGGCGCCCTGCGGCGGGGACAACACCGGGGCCAACCCCACGGACCGGGGCAAGTCCGGGCAGAAACGCTCCGTTCTCTGCGAGGGCCACGGCCTGCCGATCGGGGTCGTGCTCACCGGGGCCAACCGACACGACTCGCCATTGCTGCGGCCGAGCCTGGAGCGGTTGTCCCGGTTCGGATTCCACCTACCCGAGACGATCCGGGTCGACCTCGATGCCGGATACGACTCCAGCGTGACCCGGGACCTGCTCACCGAGTTGGGGTGCCACTGGAAGATCTCCCCGAAGGGCACCTACATCAAGATCAACCACACCCGCCGCTGGATGATCGAGCGCACCAACTCCTGGCACACCCGCGGCTTCGGGCTCCTTCAGGTCGTCCTGGATCGCGGCGAGAAAGCCCAACAGGCCTGGACGCACCTGGCCAACGCCATCATCGTGATCCGCCGCCTGCTCAAAGAATCATGGACCCGGTTCCGGTGGGATGACCGCCCTGTCAAGCAGTACCAATGGCGCTGAGCCCCTATCCGCGCAATCTCTAAGACGTCAGGCAAGCCGGGGAGAGGTTGCTGAATCCGCCCTGACTGAGGCAGCGTGCTCAATCCTTCTGGCCAACGATGAGGACATCGAGTTCACCCTCGAGCAACTTGACGCATCTCAGATGGAAGAACTGCGCAACTGGCCGCTCTGGTCACTTTGGACGTCAAGCCTTCAAGAGCAACCGGGGGCGCAATACACACCTGCAATCGAGAACTGACCCAGGTTCTTCTGCCACGGCCTCTACGGCATCGAGGGAGACGGTGAAATTATCAATGCCCGAAGTAGACGGCACGCCGCGTCAGACGACTGTTTCCACAAGCGTTCGTTGCCTGACCACGATGCCAGCGCCGCAGTGGTGTCGCAGTAAACGGTGCTATCGAGACATCCCGGGAAAGTAACGGCTGTCTGACTTTAAACTTCAGAGGTGGAAGCCGAGGTTCTACCGAACGATAAATGACGGCTCGCAGGACCCAGCCGAGTCGAGTCCGTAGGAGGAACCCCCACCGGACCACCCATCGCTGACCTGCCCGAACGAGAGCACGCCTCGAACAGTGTCCCGTATGGGCCGTCCGGTGAGCTGTCCGGTGGCGCGGCCCTCCACGGGACACGATTCGACAGGTCTGCCGCTATCACCCTTGCAATTCGCACCTGTACCGGCTCGTCCCGATCACCTGCGGCCAGCCCAGGGACTACCGGACCACCGAGGGTGACCAGGCGTGCTCGATGAACAGCTCGGGTTCGGCCTCCGCCTCGGCCTCCAGTGCGAACACGTCGGCATCCCAGCCGGCCTCCTCGCGGGGCAGCCCGTAGAGCAGGGTGTCCTCGTCCAGCCATTCCAACTGATCGTCGATGCCGCGCTCCAGCTCGATCACGGTGCGCTCCCCCGAGGCCAGGTCCAGGACGGCAACGTCCCAGTGCACGCCCGATCCGCCGACCATGTCCCCGCCGGTGTCCCGGCGGACCTTGAACGCCACGCGGCTGCCGTCCGGGGACACCGAGGGGCATTCAGCCTCGGTCGCTACGGAGGTCATGGTCCGCGCCGCAAGGTCCCCCTCCATGAGCCAGGTCGTCCCGCCCGAGGCCACCGTGGCGAAGAAGCTGTCACCGCCGGCGAAGGTCACGCCCCACACGTTGCGGTCGATCGCGGTCAGCGGTTCACCGTCCACGGTGATCTCGAAGTCCTGCAGGTTCCCGTAGTCCCGGCCGTCCGGATCTCCGGCCCCCTTCACGGTCGTCTCGGTGGAGAAGGAGTCCGCGGCGTAGGAGTGTCCGGTGACGAACGCGGTGGTGGCGACCAGTCCGTCGTCGGACACCCGGGTCCGGCTGGGGATCCCGGCCAGCGGCCACGTGGTGACCGGGCTGCCACCGAGGTCCTGGCCATAGTCGTAGACCTGCGTCTCGAACGTGGTGGGGATCCCGCGCAGGGTCCGCAGGCAGGACAGGTACTCCCCCGCAACGTCCACCCGGTCGCAGGCCTGGCCACTGACCTGCCGGGCCCCGTCCGGATCTGCCAGGGCCACCGAGGACACCATGCCGTACCCCTCGCCGGAGGCGGTGTTCCGGAAGGTGATATGCGGGCCGTCCGGGAGGGAGGCAGCGAGTTCTGCGGCCGAGGCACCCGTGGTCCGCTCCTGGTGGTCCTGCAGGGCCTGGACACCGTAGACGCCCACGGCGCCGAGGGACATGGCGGCCACGCCCCCCAGCGCCCACCACCGCGTGCGCCGGGACAGCCCTCCCCGCACGCCTGCCCGCTCCTGCACCGGCTTCACCGGCGGACCACCAGCCACCACGCCAGCGGCAACACCAACACCAGCACGACGGCGGCGCCCACCATGGTGGGCACGGCACCGAACAGCACCCACAGCGCCCCGAAACCGGTGGAGGCCACGAGCCGGGTGATCGCGACGACGGTCTGGGCCGCCCCGATGCCCGTGGCCGTCCGACCCTGGGGGGACAGCTGGCCGGCGAGCGCGGCGAGGACGCCGTCCGTGGCGGCATAGAAGATGCCCAGCATCAGCAGTGCCAGCCCGAGCGCGATCCAGCTCCCTCCCATCGCCGCCGCGAGGTACGCCCCGGCCAGGAACAGGTGCCCGCCGATCAGGACCGCGGCGCGGGAGGTGCGGTCGGCGATGCGGCCCACGGGGATGGCGAGCAGCAGGAAGACGCCGTTGGTGCCGACGAAGAGCAGGGGGAACCACAGTGGATCGAGGTGCCCGTGGGACATGATGGCCAGGTAGATGAACCCGTCCCCCACGGTGAGCAGGCCGAGGACGCCCGCTGCCACCAGGAGCCGTTTGAGGGAACCGTCCAGGGTGCGCCAACGCGGGCGCCGGGCTGAATGCGACCGAGGTGCGCGGGACCGGAGGGTGCGGGACCGGAGGGTGCGGGGCCGGACCACCGGCGAGGGCACTGCGGGCGCCGGGACCGGTGCGGCCGGCGTCGTGGTGGAGGTGGTGGTTCTGCTGAACCGGACGTTGGGGACGAAGAGGATCAGTGCCGCCACGCCGATCAGGGCGGCAGCGAGGGAGACGGCGAAGACCACGCGGTACCCCTCCGGGACCAGCAGCAGCACCACGAAGGCCAGCAGCGGGCCGATGGTGGCGCCGATGGTGTCCAGCATGCGGTGGACCCCGAAGGAGCGCGCGAGGTGCTCGGGTTGGGAGACCTCCTGGATCATGGCGTCCCGAGGGGCGGTGCGGATGCCCTTGCCGACCCGGTCGATCCCCACCAGCACGGCGATGCCCACGAATCCCTGCACCACCAAAAGTCCCGCCCGCGTGAGCATGGACAGGCCGTAGCCGGCCACCGCGATCGTCTTGGGCTGGTCGGTCCGGTCCGCGGCGTAGCCTGCGGCGATCCTCACCACGGCGCTCACGCCCTGGTGGAGCCCCTCGAGGAATCCGTAGGCCACCATGGACAGCCCGAGCGCGCCGGTGACGTAGAGCGGCAGGACCGCCGCGACGGATTCGGAGGAGACATCCGTCAGCAGGCTGACCATGCCCAGGGCGATCACCGTGGGTGCCACCCGGAAGGCGACGGTCCGGCCGGAGCGCGGACCGGAGTCAACGTGGTCGGGCCCGGCATGGTCGGGACCGGGAGCGGAGTCCGCGTGGTCGGGACCGGCATGGTCAGGCCCGCGGAAGCCGGCCAGGGAGATGTACATGGGGATCCTTCGGAGTTCTGGTCTGACGCCGTGATGCTGAGTCCGTCCTGGCCGAATCCGCGGTCCAGGCGACCGGTCGCAGAGGCCGGTGTGGAATCTCAGAGCCAGACTATGGCCGTCCGCCCTGGCCTCACAGCGAGATGCATGCCTGTATCCGGGGGCGAGGTCGGCGACGATCGGGTGGTCTACGCACGCATGGTTCCGGCCCTCCACGTGGGAGTTGTCACCGGCTACTCGTTTCCTTCTCGATTCGTCTCCGGGCTCCCCTGGTGGCATTGTCCACCGCTGGCCGGCTTCCTACGCTGAACGCCAACGTCCGGCATCCGGCCTACCCTCCGGCTGGAGACCATAGACGGATCCCACCCGAATCGCGGTTGGGGCATGCGTACCGTCCGGGAGCAAGTGATGACAGTACTGAATGAAGAGTCGCCTGCGGCGGGCCCCGGCTTCCAGAAGTCGGCGGACGTGGACCCGGGTGCCCGGATCGGCCAGGGTGTCCGGGTCTGGCACCTGGCCCAGATTCGCGAGGAAGCGGTCGTCGGTGACGGGTGCCAGATCGGGCGCGGGGCCTACGTCGGCCCCGGGGTGGTAATGGGCCGGAACTGCAAGCTGCAGAACCACGCCCTGGTCTACGAGCCGGCCCGCCTGGCTGACGGTGTCTTCGTCGGCCCGGCAGCAGTGCTGACCAATGACGAGTTTCCCCGTGCGGTGACCCCGGACGGAGTCCTGAAGCGGAATGATGACTGGGTCCAGGTCGGAGTCACTGTCAGGACCGGGGCCGCCATCGGTGCCCGAGCCGTCTGCGTGGCCCCTCTGGTGATCGGCGCCTGGGCGATGATCGCCGCCGGTGCGGTGGTCACGCGCGACGTTCCGGACTATGCGGTGGTCGCCGGCGTTCCCGCACGGCACCTGGGCTGGGTCGGGGAAGCCGGCCGCCGTCTCGAAGCCGTAAACCTGGACGGCTCCCAGGCGTCTAGCGGTGCCGCCGCACCGGGCGGCCTCTGGCGCTGCCCTGCCACGGGACAGCTCTACCGGGAGACCGCAGCCCGCCTGGAGAAACTGGATGCTCGCTCATGACGGCCCTCCAGGACAGCCCTGTCTCACGCCGCGACGTCACCCCGGAGAACGAGCAGGCATCCGCGCCTCCACGCTCCGAGCACCGACGGTGGGCCGGTTGGGGCCTGCTCGCCTATCTTGTTCCGTTGGCCGCTCTCGTCCTCTCGGCACGCCTCGGCGACCAGGGCATTCCCCAGGCCGCCGATTCCCTCCTGCAGTGGTTCAGTGAGACCCGCTGGTTCTCCGAGATACGGTTCGGTCATCTCGAGGCGGCCGCCAACGTCCTGCTCTTCGTTCCCATCGGCTTCCTGTTCTCCGGACTCTGGGGACGCCGCACGCGTACCCGCAGTCGCAGTCGCACTCTGAGGATTCGTCGATCGGGTCTGCCGGATTTCGTGGTGTGGATGCTGGCCGTCCTCCTGTCGGCGGGGATCGAGCTGGCCCAGATGTTCCTCCTCGCAGAACGTTCGGGTACCTTCCGTGACCTCCTCTGCAATGCCACCGGTGCCCTCGCCGGAGTCCTGACCTTCCGAATCGTCCAGATGGCCCGTAGCCGGGCCTCCCGAAGGAACACATCATGATCCCCCCGCATGCCCGCGTAGACCTGGCCGGCATCGTCGTCGACCTGATGGACGAGCGGGCAGCCATCGATGCCCTCGTCCACCGGCCGGCCGATGGCAACCCGCTGGCCGTCATCTCGGCCAATCTGGACCACATCGTCCAATTCGGGCAGGGTGGCCGCTGGCGCCGCACCCTGGGTGATTCCCTGCACCCGACCCACACCGATGCCGATGGTCAGTCCCGCCCCCTGGAGTGGCTGACCCTGCTGGACGGTGCACCCCTGGTAGCGCAGGCTGACCGGCTCACGGGTGCTTCCTGGCCCCGCTTGGCCGGGAGCGACCTCGTGGGTCCGTTGCTGGATGCCGCTGAGAAGGCGGGCCTGTCAGTGGGCTTCCTGGGTGGGTCCTATCTGATCCAGCGTCTCCTGTCCCGTCGGCTCATCGCGACCCGGCCAGGGCTCGTGATCGCCGGGATGTGGTCACCGGACCGCAGTGAACTGGCGGACGAGCAGTCTTCCCTGAAGCTGGCAGAGGACATCGCCTCGGCCGCTCCCGAACTGCTGATCGTCGGGCTGGGCAAGCCCCGCCAGGAACTCTGGATCTCCAAGTACGGACCCGCCACCGGGGCGACAGTCCTGTTGGCCTTCGGTGCTGTGGTCGATTTCCTGGCCGACGCGATCCAACGGGCTCCAGCTGTGGCGAGCGACCACGGCTTGGAGTGGGCTTGGCGCCTGGCCCGGGAACCACGCCGGCTGGCCAAGCGCTACCTCCTGGACGATCCGCCTGGACTGGTCCAGCTGAGGCGCCACAGCAGCCTGTTGCCGGCGGACGCCGCTGTCTCACCACCGCCTGCCGTTGGCCGTCCGATCGGTTCCCCGCGCCGGCCACGTCCATCCGGCGGGACCGGCCACGATCCAGTACTGGCCGCCGCGCCCCACCACGGGAGACCGGGACAATTCACGGCTATGGGCCGTCCGGTGGACGTAGCCGTCCTCGTGGTGACCTACAACAACGAGGACCATCTGGCAGCCCTCATCTCCAGCCTCCGTCAAGAGGCCCATGCACTCCGGATCCGGGTGGTGATAGCGGACAACGACTCAACGGACGGCACCCTCGCTGAACTCAACCGGCACCCGGATGTCATGCAGGTCCAGACAGGCGGCAATCTCGGTTATGCGGCCGGAGTCAACGCCGCCCGGCGAAAGGCCGGAGACACCGAGGCGACCCTGGTGCTGAATCCGGACCTCGAGGTCCTCCCCGGTGCCATCTCGGAGATGCTGGCGGTGCTGCGCTCGGGTGAGGCCGACGTCGTGGTTCCCCGCATTGTGGACGGGGAGGGGAAACTCACGCCGTCCCTCCGCCGTGAGCCGAGCCTGGGCACGGTCTTCGGCGATGCCCTCTTCGGAGGCCGCTGGCCGCAGCGTCCCGCGGTGCTGGCCGAACAGGACTCCGCGCCCGAGAGCTACCAGTTCGGCCATGAGGTCGATTGGGCCACCGGGGCGGCCGTCATGACGAGCGCGGACGTGGACCGCCGGATCGGCGCATGGGATGAACGCTTCTTCCTCTACTCCGAGGAGACCGACTACTTCCGGCGGGCACGAGAGTCCGGTGCCCGGATCTGGTACGAACCAGCGGCCACCGTGGTCCATGCCGAGAACGGCTCCGGCTCCTCCGGGCAGCTGCAGGCCCTGATGGCCGTCAACCGGGTCCGCTACATCCGGAAACACCACACCGACGTCACGGCCGAGGTATTCCGCTGCGGCGTGGTCCTCCACGAGATGCTGCGCTCCTTCAACCGAGATCACCGCAGGACCCTGGCCATCGTGGCGGATGAGGCCCGGTGGGACACCCTGCCCGGCCCGTCAGCCACCCGGTACCCGGCCAAGGTCCTCGGGGGGTTCCCCACCGGATCCGTCATCATTCCGGCCCACAATGAGGCCGCCGTCATCGGCCGGACCCTAGACTCCCTTGAACCGGTGCTACGGACCGGCCGGGTGGAGGTGATCGTGGTGTGCAACGGCTGCACGGACAACACGGCTGCGCTGGCGGCCGCCGTGCCCGGGGTCCAGGTCATCGAGGCGCCGGTGGCCTCGAAGACGGCCGCACTGAATGCCGGGGACATGGTGGCCACCCAATGGCCTCGGGTCTACCTGGACGCGGACACCGTCCTCAGCCCCACCGCCCTGCGCCGCGTGCTGGAGACCCTGTCCGAGTCACCAGTGCTGGCCGCGCGCCCGTCGTTCCGCTACGACGACTCGGGGGCCACCTGGCCGGTGCGGGCCTACTACCGCGCCCGGCGCCGCTTGGCAAGCACCCAGCAGGCCCTGTGGGGTGCCGGCGTCTTCGCCCTGTCCCGCGAGGGGCACGAGCGCCTCGGCTCCTTCCCGGACGTCACCGCCGACGACTATTTCGTGGACCGGCTCTTCTCTGACGAGGAGAAGGCCATCGTCCCCACGCCGCCGGTCCCCGTCCAGACCCCCCGTGAGACCAGGTCACTGCTCAACGTCCTGACGCGCAACATCAGGGGTCCGGCAGAACAGCGTTCTTCGCCGGCACCGGCGGACGCAATGCCCCAGCGAGAAACGTTCCACTCGGATGCCGCCGGAGCCGCTCCACGGCAGACGGGAGCCGGGCGCACCGCTGATACGCCGGCTGACGTGGCCGTCTCCTCCACCTCGTCAACGGCCTGGGAACTGTTCCGGTCCATCAGAGGCCCCCGCAGTGCGGTCGATGCCCTCTCGTACTCCGGGTTGGCTGCCACACCACGGTTGGCCCGGCTCCGCCAGACGGGCGCAGGAACCCCTTCCGCGCCCATCGCCTGGGAACGCGACGACAGCAGCCGCCGCCCGGAAGGACTGCCACGCTGAAGGACTCACGCTGAGGGACTGCCACGCTGAGGGAAGCCCTCACAGTCCACAGTCGTTGCCGGTGATCCGGTAGACGTGGACCGCGTTGCCATCGGCGAAGGTATCGGTGAAGCGGCCCGCGTGCACGGGAACGGTACGGCCCTCCCCCACCACGGCGGCTCCCTCAGGCACGGGGGCGGCGCCACCGACCTTCCCGCCCGGGGCGCGGACACAGTCCAGGCGGAAGGACACCTCCCCCGGTGCCAGCGAGGCCGCGGTGGCCAGGACGTAGAGGTCACCCTCATGCACCTTCACCACGGCGTCAGCGGCACCCTCCACGGTGAGTGCGCCCCGCAGGGAGGGAGAGTTGAGCACCGGGGCCAGGTCCGTCACACCGGCGTTGATCTCCGCGATCCCGTCAGCGAGCTCGTCACCACAGTCACGCAACACGTGGAAGCTCGGGCACGGCCCACCGAAGCTGTGGCCGAAGTACACGATGCCCCGGGCTCCGTGGATCAGACTGGACCAGACCGCTGCCCGGATCTGCGCCACCTCGGGCGGGCCCAGTGTGCCGGGATCCCAGGGCTGCCCCACCTCCACGAACGCCCAGACCGGCTTCGAACCGTGCGGATCCACGAGGGACCGGACCCGGTCCACCGTCCACCCGTAATTGGCGGGCAGGCGGCACTGCGCGTCCGTCAGCTCCCGGGGCTCCGCCAGCATGGTCCCGCCTTCCTGGGCACCACAGATGTTCGGGTCCGTGAACCAGTAGTTGTCCGCGGACACCACATCATGGGCGCCGTTGGCGAACCCGGCAGCCTCCTCATCCGTCTGCCAGAACGTCACGCCCTTGCCGAGGTTGGAGTAGGTCATGGTGTGTGGTGGAACGTTCGCCGCCAGATCGTCCTGCACCGAGAATCCGCAGTCGGTTCCGGGAACGGCGCATATCTCGCCCTGGCCGGGGAAGTTTCCCGTCCACGCCCCGTGGCCGGGGCCCGCCCACATGTCCACTTCGTCCCCCAGCACGGTCCCCCGGGCGGCCGGATCGGGCCACGAGAGCAGCGCGTACTGGCCCTCACCCAGGAATCCCAGTCCGGAATCCACGGACAGGTCCACGTACAGGTTCAGTCCAAGCCGCCGTTCTTGGAGCGCCTCCTCGGAGGAGGTCACGGATCCGAGCCACAAGCCGATCGGGAGGTACTCCGGCCCGGACGGCAGCCCGTTCTCGAACCCCGTGAAGAAGTCGGTACCGCCGTCGGGCTCCTCCAGCGAGACACCCTCCGGAAGGTGCGGGCCGCGGGCGGTACCGGACCCGGTACCCGGTTCAGGTCCTGCGGGTAGGCACCCCGAGACCACGAGGATGAGGGTCATCGCCGTGGCTGTGGCCCTCATCCGTCTGCCAGCGTGCCTCACGGTCATGACCCCGCTCCGCGGAGTCCTGCTCGCCTAACGGCTGACACTGTGCGGACCCGTGAAGGCGTCCGCCAGGACTCGGTCCTCCCGGGAGGAGCGGTAGCCCGGGACCGCATCGATGACCGGGCCGTCCGGCAGGAATTCATCACGGTCCGCAGCCGAGTCGGCAGGGGCAGGCCGGGTCCGGCGGCGGCTCGCCGCAATCGACTCCGCCAGCGAGACCGCCCCGAACAGGAGCACCATCCCGGCGACGCCCAGGATCGCAGTGAAGCGAAGCCGGCTGGAGAACACCTCCTGCGCCGGTGCAGCACCGCTGATGGGCAGCGCCTCGATCAGATACAGGTCATCGGCCCCGTTGACCTTCTGTACCTCACGCATGATCCGGGTGAACTCCTCGCTCAGAAATGTCACGGTCTCAGTGGCCACTTCCGGCGACGCCCCTTCCACTGTCAGGTTCATCAGCCCGGAGGAGGTACCGTCCGGAGGCATCAACTCGAAATCGGAGGCCAGGCCCCGTGCGTCAAGCTTCTCGACCACCTCGTTGGAGTTCACCCGGGCGATCACCACCTGGGCCAGCAGGGAGGTGTCCCGCCACCGCAGGTACGGATTGTCCGCGTTCTTGGCGGCGAGCTCCGGATCGGCCTGCAGCTGTTCCTCGCTGGGCACTGACGGCATGGCCAGCGCGAAGGTGGCCCTGGATTCATAACTCCGTGGAGCCCACAGCATTCCGTAGGCGCAGGCCAGAACCGTGATCAGTACCAGGGGGATGGTGACCCATTTGTGCGTCCACATGGTCTTGAGAACTGTCAGCGGATCCATGGTCTACCTCCGTATTTCTTGCGGGTTGCGTGGTTTCCAGTGGATCGTTCGATCCCCGGGGTCTGATTGAGCTGTTGCAGGACGAGAAGCCAGACTGTGCCCGCCAGGCCGACGAAGATCGGCACCAGCAGGGCGAAGGTCTTGAAGGACATCGAATCGAACGCAGCCGAGGAGGCGAGGGCCACGAACATGGCAGCGGCAATGCTCCCCGCCAGCAGCCGCAGTTCGGGGTCCGGGGCGTATCGGGCCGCCAGCATGGACGCCAGCGCGGGCACCAGCAGGTAGATCACCAGTCCGGCCAGTCCCACGACGCCCATGGTGACGGCCGTGAAGAGGTATTCGTTGTCAAAGATGTCCATGGCATTGACGGGCATCCAGGTTCCGGGCCCGTGGCCGAAGATCGGCAGTTGGACCAAGAGTGTCCACGCCAGTGGGTAGTCGTCGGTCCTGGCCGTGATGGACGGGTCCGAACTGCCCGCGGTGGCGGTGCCGAACAGTGTGGACACCATCCCCGGGATGGCCACGAACAGCACGATCAGGAACACCGGGCCAGCCACCAGGGCCCACCGTCGCGCGGTCCGGGGAAGGTACGGGATCATCACTGCGGCGCTGACGAACAGGCCCAGCATGGCCGATCGGGAGACGGTGGCGACGCAACAGATCGCCAGCATCACGGCCGGGACCCACCGCCGCCACGCCTTGGACCACGTGGAGAACAGCCCCCACCAGATCGACAGGGGCAGGAGCATGCTGCTCACCACGCCCAGTTCGATGGGGTGCATGGTCATGCCGGCCACCCGGGTGAAGGACCCGCGCGGCTGGAACGGCGTGCCGGAGCCGTTGTCCTGGAAACCCGGCAGGAACGTGGCAAGCCAGTCGACGGGATTCGTCAACGTCGTGAACTGCAACGCCGCCACCAGGCCGGACACGCTGGCCCCGGCCAGCATCCAGCCCACTGCCCGCCGGACGTCCTCGCGGGTCAGCAGGCACTGGGTGATGGACAGGGTCAGTCCGATCCCGGCCATCAACAACAGCAGCCATCGGTCAGCAGCCGCCCGTTCCACCACCGTCGAGGTGCCGCTCATTCCCGCCATCAGCGAGGCGTAGCTCAACAGCGAGACCAGGAGCCAGACCATCATGCCCACGCGAGCCGGATGCCGGAACTCCCAGACGGAGAACCGTCCGAACACCGCCGATGCCAGCCAGAGTCCGAGCAGGGCGAGTGCGAGAAGCTGGGCCACTCCGCCCGAGGCCCCGGCCGGCTCCCAGACCAGATAGGCCGGGAATCCGACCACCAGGAACATCGTCCAGCGCAGCACCAAGGGACCACCCACCGGGCGGCCGGGCCGCTGGACGGTCGTTGCGGGAGCCGTGCTGAGGACGGTCATCGTGGTGCTGCTCCGCTCAGGCGCTCGATGACGGCACTGAAGACCCGATCATCCGTATCCGTGTTGGACTGGATGTGGACGGCGCAGTCCTCGTCCTTGAACCCGGCGACGAAAGGCTCCACCTGGTCAGCGGCCATGGCCTCGGATTCCCAGTAGCTGTGGCACAGGGTCGTGTCCCGCTGGAAGAGCAGGTCCGGCTCGGAGCCGAAGGCGCGTACGTAGGTGCCGTAGAGGATGTCCTCGCTGAACCGCAGTCGCTCCGCGATCGCTGGGGCCCATGACGTGCCGGACACCTCTTCGACCCGGTCCAGGCAGGCCCGCAACAGGCGGGGGTCCCAGGACACCAGGCCGGCGATGTGGTCCGGGTAGCTGTCCGCCTGATCCCAGGGCAGTCCCAGTAACTCGTGGGCGGTCTCGGCCCACTGGTAGTGCCGCATGTCCGGGCCGATGGAGTCCTCCCGGCTATAGAGGCGGACAGTACCGCCGTGGACAACATGCTCCGGGCCGAGGCGCCGGACCAGGACCACATCCGAGTCGATGTTGACGAAGACGTCTGCCTCCACGTGATCCACCAGGCACATCTTGACGATCTGCTGCAGCACCCAGCCCCGCACCGGCTTCCAGGGCCGTCGCCAGTTGATGGCGGCACAGTTGAACGATGCCGGCAGGCCGGGGACCATCCTCGTCGCCGCAGCCAGCCGGTCGGTGGCGGTGAGACCGGCGGGCAGCACGTCCTGATAGGTCCAGACCACGAGACGATCGCTCCCCATGTCCCGGTACAGGGCTGCGTCCCGCCCGGGGACGATCACATGGTGCTTCACGTCAGCGTCCGTATGACGACGGACCGAGGCGTGCAGCCTGCGGAATCCGGCCAGGTCCGGACGGTATGAGGGAGTGATGACGGCCATGGTGGTCAAGAGATGTCCCTTTCGGGGGTGCGGAGTCCTGCCCGATCGCTCGAGCTCCGGGCAGGCTCGGGTGGCGGGTGGTACTCGCCGGGCTTCGGGACGGTGCCGCGCCGGACCGTGTCCTCGATGAAGTCCGCGGTCATCGACTGGGCCGCCGCCCAGGACGGCCGCGGACGTAGGGCCAGGCGCCGAGCGCGGCTGGCGATGCTCGCAGCATCCGCCCGCACCACCTCGGCGAGCGCTGCGGCCAAGGCGTCCGGACGTCCTGGGACCCACACGGCGTCCGGCGAGTCCAGGTCAAGGCGGGGCCCGGGCAGGTCGTTGAGGACCGGGACGTTGCCCGCGGCCAGCAGTTCGCCGGGAACCAGCGAAACGTTGGTGAAGGACATGGCCAGGGAGGCGATGGTGCGGTTGTACAACTGGTTCAGTGCGGCAGGGGGAACGGATCCGTGCTGCTCCACGGGGATGTCCCAGCCCCGTACCCTGTCTCCCACGATGTGGATCGGCTGGTCCGGGCACAGCTGATGGAAGCGCTCCAGGGTCTCCTTGGCGAGCAGATAGCCCCGCCGGTCCACGGTCCTCTTGGCGTAGTAGACGATGCCGTGCCGGGGTTCTGGGGATTCCAGCAACCGGTAGGTGGCGGTGTCGCAGCCGAACGGCACCAGCAGGTCCGGTTCCAGGTCCCGCTGGCGGCGCATCTCGGTGGCCACCATGCCGCCCAGCGCGATGTTCTGCAGGCCGAGGGTGTAACTGGACTCCGCCAGGTCGTACAGGTACCCGTGGGGGAAGAAGAAGGGCTCATAGTCCTGGATGAAGTAGAAGCCGATCGCGGTCCGGTTCCTGCTGGCGACCACGTGGGCGGTCTCCCAGGAGCTGGCCACCACGGCGTCGTAGCTGCCGAAGCCGTCGTCCACGCTGGCGATGTCCGCTTCCAGGTCCGGCCAGGCACGGCGGATCACCGGCTCGTGACGGTCCACTCCCCCCGCGAGGGGGTCGTAGAACACCAGGGTGCAGTGATGTCCCCGTTCCTCGAGGGCGCGGACCATCCGGAACAGGGTCGTATGCCCTCCGGAACCGGCGCTGGGAGGGAAGCAGACGATCCCCACCCGCAGCCGGTCCACCGTGCGTCCCGGCTGGGCGGGGACCGGGCCGGCGTCGTGGATGTCCTCCGCTGCCAAGGGCAGAGAGGGCTCGTCCCAGGCCAGACGACGGCCGGCGAGTTCGCCGGCCTTCCGGGAGGCAGACCGTGCTGCGCTGGCCCAGCCGTCACGCTGGATCCGTTCGCCCAGGGTCCTGATGACCGTGCTCGTGCTCATCTGGAGTACACCCCGTTCTGGTGCCAGGTGCGGAACTCCCGTTCCCGCCGGAACCGGGCGGCGGCCCGGCGGCTCAGGGACAACGCCCGGTCGGCTGGACCGCGGGAGCGTGCGGCGCGGCGCAGGATGCGATCACGCGAGGTCAGGTTCCGGCGGGTGGGCGTCAGCTCCAGTTCGAGCAGTCGGGCGAACACCGGGGAGCTGCCACCGTTGGCGTCCACCTCGTGTGAGAGCGATTCCAGTGTTTCCCGGTCCAGCCGGTCCCTCACCGTCCGGCACGCCTCCGCGGCCCAGGGGAGGCTGCCGACTGCCCCCGAGAACAGCGTGCTGAAGGCCAGCCGGCGTTCTGCCAGGTCCACGGCGATGTCCACCTCACGGGCGGAAAGACTGGCCTGGTGATCCCGGTGCCACGCCTGGTCCGCCCCGTGCACGTACCCGACGTCACTGAACGAGGCCAGCCGAAGCCACATCTCCATGTCATGGGTGTGGGCCAGGTCCCGTTGGCCTCCCACACGGTCCACCACGGAGCGGCGCATCAGCACCTCGGCCGAGGTGATGACATTGCGACCGTCCGCACACCGCTCCTGGACCCAGCTGGCCCCGGGCCACACGGTCCACGAGGTGGCTCTGTCCCGGGCCGGGGGCAGCTGCTGCCCGTCCATGAAGTGCACCGGGTGGCCGTACACCAGGCCCACGGAGGGAAAACGGCGGGCCAGGCGGACGGCCCGGGCCAGCGAACCCGGGGTCAGCAGGTCGTCAGCGTCCAGCCGCACGAGGAATTCGCCCCTCGCCTCAGCCAGGCCGTCATTGAAGGTCTGCACGGCGCCCAGGTTCCTCACATGGCGCACCACCCGGACACGCTCGTCGGCAGCGGCGAGGCCTTCGGAGATCTGGACGCTGTCATCCGTGGAGCAGTCATCCACGATCACCACGTCCACCTCGACTTCGTCCTGGGACAGCACGCTGGTGACGGCACCGTGCAGGAATCGGCCGTAGTTGAAGCACGGGATCACCACGGTGACCGTTCCGATGACGTGGGTGGTCTCCGCAGGGGCGGCGAGTGGATGCCCGGTTCCGGGAAGGGCGGCGGCGTTCCGGTGGGTGGGCAGGGAGAGGGTGCGGTGGTAGATCACGGCGGTCTCAGTGCTCAAGACGTGGCCTCCGATGTGGTTGCAGGGTGCTGGATGGCAGGGTTCTGGATGACAGGGTCGGTGGTCTTCACGGTGACCGGCCGGGCGGTGGGGACGGCGGTGTCAGGCTCCTCCTCAAGGACCTCGTCCGCTCCCAGAAGGCGTGCTTCGGAGAGCCGTTGGCGCATCCACCGATACAGGACCAACCCGTAGACGGCGGTGCCGGCGGCGCCTCCCCCCATCAGGTCCACGAGGGGATTCGGGCCGGCCAGCGTGACGAGCCAGGTGGCCAGAGCGGCCGGGATGACCGCGAGCAGCGGCGGCCAGAACACGGCCCAGACGGCGGCGATGTCCACCCCGACCACGGCCAGGGAGCGCGCGTACAGCGCGAGCAGGACGATGCTGGACACCACATGGCCCACGGCGGCACCGATGCCGCTGCCGGTGAGGGTGCCTGCCACCAGCAAGGGCAGCAGCACCACCATCCAGGCGAGCTGCAATCGCAGCACCCGGCCGGACTCGCCGCGAGCCAGCAGGTAGGAGGTGGACAGGTCCAGGACGGTGCGCAGCGCCCCGAAGGCGGCCAGCACCATCAACAGGGGTGCCGCGGCCAACCAGCGGCCTCCGTAGACCAACTCGATGACCGGCCCCGCCAGGAACATCAGCATGCCTCCCACCAGTACCGAGACGGCCCACACGGGGGCCAGCGCTGTGGCCAGCGAGCGGTCCCCCGGACCAGTGGCGACGCGTGAGAAGGCCGGCAGGGAGACGGAGCGGACGACCTGCCCGAGCACGCTCATCGGCCAGTTGGAGATGTTGAACGCCAGGAAGTAGAACCCGAGTACGGTGGCACCGGCCAGGGATGAGACGAGGACCTTGTCCGCCCCGAGCAGCACCCAGGACAACAGGTTGGCCCCGGCCACCGGCAGCCCGAAGAGCCAGACGCCCTTGGCGAGGGACCGGTTGAAGCCGTAGCGGGGACGTTCCCCGGACAAGACGAACTGCAGGATGACGGCCACGAGCTGGGCGATCACGCGGGACACGGCGAGAGCCATGACTCCCCAGCCACCGAGCACGAGGGCCACCAGCAGGACGGTGCCGACCACGAAGTCGACCACCGCGATGACGAAGACCTGCTTCTGCCGGAAGGTCCTCTGCAGGGTGGCATAGGGAACCACACCGATGCCGGCGATCAACAGGGTCAGCGACATCACGGCAAGGACCGGCCCCGTTCCGGGGGCGCCCAGCACGTCCGCCAGCCAGCCCGACCCGGCGGCCATGGCCCCCGTGAGGACCGCCGAGATGAGCACTCCCATGGTGGCCACGGTGGGTGCCTTGGCGCGGTGGTTGGCGGAGCGGATCAGATCCGAACTCAGCCCGAAGTCTGCCAGCGTCATCATCACCGTCTGAACCGTCAGCACCACGGCATACAGCCCGAACTGCTCCGGGGTGAACATCCGGGCCAGGAAGATGCCCACGGAGAACGTCCCCAGGCGGAGCACCATGCTGCTGACGGTGCTCCAGGCCAGGCCGCGCCGGATGCCGGCGCTGACGGTGGTGTGGACCTCCGTCGTAGCCCGGCGCCCCCGCATGCCGGTGGCCCGCACGGTCCGGATGCTCATGCCGCGGCGCTCCCGTCCAGGATCCGACCGGACAGGAAGGATCCGAGCCCGGCTGCCGAGCGGGCCAGCGAGGCCGTCCGGCGGGCCACACCACTGCGGCGTTCCCGGGCGTTGCCGTAGATGTTGTCGAGGAGCAGTGCGGCCCGGCGCAGGCTGTGATGGTCCTCCACCACAGAGCGGGACCACTCGCCGCGGCGGCGTCGCTCGGTGGCATCACGGGCGAGCTCGGTCAGGGGAGCCAACAGCGGGTACTCCCCTCCATCGCCGATGCCGTAGAAGCCCTGCCAGTCGAAGGCGCCCAGTGTCTGGGCTGTGACCGGCTCGCAGAAGCCATCGGCCCCGAGCACGATGGCCGGCTTCGCGAAGGCCATGCCGCGCAGGACGGAGCTGCCCATGCCGAGCACGACGTCCGCCGCGGCATAGGCCGGCACAGGGTCCGCAAGGCTGCCCGGGGTCAGGATCACTCGGCGGCCGTGCCGGGTGTTGATCCGGTTGGCCACGGCCCGGATGCGTGGCAGCTCCGGCCCGTCTCCGGCGAGCAGCAGGACAGCGGGCTCCCGTGCCGCCAGGCGATCCACGGCGGCGATGGCCGCGATGACGCCACCGGACTTGTCCAGGTCGGTGGTCATCCGCCCGACCAGGGAGATCACCAGGTCCTCCGGAGAGATCCCGAAGACCTGCCGGGCGGGCCACGGGTCCGAGGGCGTATTGACGACCGTGTCGATGGGCGGTTCCATCAGGTGCCGGTGGGGGTGCTCATCGGCGGCAGCCCACAGTTGCCGCGTCCCGACGACCAGGTCCAGGTGCCGCGGCAGGAACCGCGGAACCTCCATGGACAGCACCGTCATGACCTGCGGGACGCCGAAGAGGCCGTGGGCCCCGAAGGACGCCCCGATGGACGGAGCCCACTCATAGGTGTGCACCACGTCTGCCCGCCACGAGCGCGCCAGCCGCACCAACCCGGCCGCCCAGCCCGTCGAAAGGCGCAAACCGGTGTTGGACAGGGTCAGGTCCAGGCCCAGGACGTGTGCCCGGTCCATCAGTGGCCCGGGTGCGGCGTACAGCATGACGTGGTGACCGCGATCCCGGACCGCTGCCGCCAGGTCAAGGGCATTGAGCTGACTGCCCCCCATGCCCATGTCATGCGGGCAGACGATGATCCTCATGGCGTCGCCACGGACGTCGATCGGCTGCGGCCGACGGCCCGGCCCAGGGCCGCCACGACGCGTTCCTGCTGCTCCACCGTGATGTGGGGGAAGATCGGCAGGGAGAGCAGCCGGTCCGCCGCGGCCTCCGTGACGGGAAATGCTCCCCGGGTCAGGCTGAGGTGCCCGTAGGCGCCGGTGAGGTGCACGGGAACCGGGTAGTGCACCCCGGCCCCGATCCCCGCCGCGCGCAAGGCCTCCAGTACGGCGTCTCGGTTCTCGAGCTGGACGGTGTAGAGGTGCCACACGTGGTGATTGCCCTGGGCCGCGGTGGGCAGCCACACGTCGCCGGAATCGGCCAGCGGCCGCAGCAGCTCCGCGTACCGGGCCGCAGCAGCCCGGCGGCCCTCGTTCCACCGGTCCAGCCGGGCCAGCTTGGCCCGCAGCACCACGGCCTGGACCGTGTCCAGCCGCGAGTTCATGCCGACCGTGCTGTGCCGGTACTTGGACGGGCTCCCGTGCTCGCCCAGCACCCGCACGCGGGCCGCGAGCTCGGGGTCATTGGTCATCACGGCACCGGCGTCCCCGGCGGCACCGAGGTTCTTCCCCGGATAGAAGCTGGTGCCGGCCGCCAGCCCCAGGCTGCCGGCCATCCGACCGTGCCGGAATGCCCCCTGGGATTGGGCCGCGTCCTCGATGACCGCGACGCCGGCCCGCTCGGCCTGCGGACGGATCCGCTCGACGAACGCAGTCTGGCCGTAGAGGTGAACCGGCATGACGGCCTGGGTGCGCGCCGTCAGGGCAGCGAGCGCCGCCTCGGGGTCGATCAGCAGGAACTGGGGGTCCACGTCCACCAGCACGGGCACGGCACCGATCCGGCTGACGGCCTCGGCCGTGGCGATGAAGGTGTTCGCCGGAAGGATGACCTCTCCCCCGGGCACCACCCCGGCGGCCCGCAGCGCCAGCTCGAGGGCGTCCGTGCCGTTGCCGACGCCCACGCAGTCGGAGACCTCGATGAAGGAGGCGTACTCCTTCTCGAACGCCTGGACGTCCGGCCCGCCGATGAAGGCAGTCGTGTCGAAGACGCGGCGCAGGCCGGCCTGGACCTCGGCGTCGATCTCGCGCTGCTGGGCGCCGAGGTCCACGAAGGGGACCGGGTCGGGAGCGTCAGCCTCCATCCGGGCGGCCTGGGTGGCCTGGGTGGCCTGTGTGGCCTGGACGGCTCGGGTGACTTGGGAGGTTGGCTGGGTGGCCGGCGTCGGCGGTGTGAGGGTGGTCATGCGATGGCTCCTTCCCGGGCCCACTGTTCGCGGTCCACCACGGACCCGAAGCGCATGGAGGTGAAGTACCGGGCGCTGGTGGCCGCGGAACGTGCGAGGGACCGGGCCACGGCCGCTCGGGGCGGCCGGCCCAGGGCCGTGTCCACGTACAGGGCGGCCAGGTGCTCGGCGGCCCGGTCGAAGTCATAGCGCGTGGCCACGAGGTCCCTGCCGAAGGCGCCCAGCTGCCGGCGCCGCGCGGACGACTCCGCCAGGGGCTCCAACGCCCCGGCCAGGTCTCGGATGCCGGCCCCACCCCGGCCGTACCAGCCGCTGTGCAGGAAGCCTGCCGCGGTGGTCTCGTCCAGGGTCCGCCAGAATCCGGCCTCACCGTGGACCACGAGCGGTTTGGCGTGGGCCAGTCCCTTGATGGCGGAGGATCCCATGCCCAGCACGATGTCCGCTGCCTCGTAGGCCGGGGAGGCGTCCAGCTGGAAGCCCACCGGTTGCACCACGGTCCAGCCGTGGTGGGCGTTGACGGCGGCCGCCCGCCGCTGAACGGCCTGCAGGCCCTCTCCGTCCCCGGCGATGAGCAGGCGCACCGGACGAGTCGCCGCCATCCGGTCCACCACGCGGATGGCCTCCAGCACGCCCTGGAGCTTCTCGAGGGCCGTGGTGAGCATCGAGACGATCGAGATCACCAGGGCGCCGTCCGGGATCCCGAACCGGGCGCGGGCCGCGGCGATGTCCGTGGTCCGGTACCGCTCCATGTCCACGGGCGGCTCCAGCAGGTGGGCGCGGCGGCCCTGGTCCAGCATCCGCTGGTGGAGTTCCGGGGTCCCGACGACGAGGGGCACGTGGGTGGGAAGGAACCGGGGCACGTCCATGGACATGACGGACATCAGCAGTGGGATCTGCCGCCCGGCGCCGAAGGCCGCCTGCAGGCAGGGCCGCCACTCGTAGGCGTGGATCAGCTCGATGTGGCGCTGCCGGACGATCTCCTCCAGCCGCCGGGACCATCCCAGTCCCGGGACGTCAGGGGCGGGGGCCTCGGCCCACTCGAGGCCGCTGTCCCGCAGTAACTCCGCGAGAATGCCGGGGGCTGAGTAGATCAACGGCTCATGGCCGTAGTGCCGCATGGCCGAGGCCATCTCGATCGCGTTCAGCTGGCTTCCGCCCATGCCGAGCTGGTGGGGGCAGATCAGAATCCTCATGACGCGGTTCCTTTCAGGGTGCGAAGACTGGCGTGGGCGCCTGGGCACTGGCCCACGACGCCGGCCGGTTCCGTTCTGCGGAGTGGTCCGGCCGGGTTTCCGGCCCAGGTCTGGGCGTCCGGCACGTCCTGCAGCACCACGGCCCCCATCCCGATGACGGCGTCCTCCCCCACCCGGACGTCCTGCCGGACGGAGGCCTGCATGCCGATATAGGCGCGGGAGCCCACGTGCACCCGGCCGGCCAGCGTGGTGCCGGCCGCACAGCTGACGTGGTTGCCGAGGACGTCATCGTGCGTGAGCACGGTGCGCGGCATCAGCACCGTGTGGCGGCCCAGGGTGACATCACTGGTCAGCACGCAGCCGGCCAGGAGGATGGACCCCGCTCCGATCCGGCTGCCACCGCCGATCACCACCGAGGGGTGCACATGGGTGGCATAGCGCCCCACCTCCACGCCCAGCCCTGCCAACCGGGCCTCGATGGCCGCACGACTGTGGCCCTGGCCGGCGCACAGCAGCAACTTCTCCCGGCCTCCGGCCGCTTCGTCCAGGCCCCCGAGCACGGGGACACCGTCCAGCACGGTGCCGTGCAGCGCCTCGTCGTCATCGAGGAAGCCCACCACCGTGTCCCGGCCCGAGGACCGGATGGACGCCAGAGTCTCGCGCGCCAGGCCACTGGCGGCCACCAGCAGGATGCGTGTCATGGCTATCGGCTCCCCGTGCTGGTGGAGCGGTGGCGGGTGTTGCGCGGTGATTCCGCAGCGGCCCTGAGGCTCGAGGTCACGCGGCGGTGCTCGTCATCGGTCATGGAGTGGAACACCGGCAGGATCAGCGTGTTGTCCGCGAGCCTCTCGGTCATGGGCAGGGGGCTGACCAGGCCCGAGTGTCCGGCATAGGCGCCCTGGCGGTGGGCCGCCATGATCCCCCTCCGGGCGGAGATCCCGTCCGCCGCCAGCCACTCGAGCAGTTCCTCGCGATTCAGCGGGAAGTCGGGCAGGACCTCGATCCAGAAGGACTGGAAATTGGAGGTGCCGTACTCCGGGTCCGTGACGTAGCGCAGCCCGGCCAGGGTGGACAGCACGGCCCGGTAGTCCTCTGCCAGGGCACGGCGCCGGCGGACCATCTCCGGGAGCTTGCCCAGCTGGACCAGGCCCATGGCCGCCTGCAGGTCCGTCATCCGGAAGTTGAACCCCACTTCGGGGTAGCCCTCCTGGACGGGCAGCACGGAGGTGTGCCGCTCGGCCGCGGACACGTCCATGGAGTGCTCCCGCAGCCGCCGGGCGCGGGCGGCCCACTCGGGGTTGTCCGTGGTGAGCATGCCACCCTCACCGGTGGTGAGCAGCTTGCGCGGATGGAAGGACCACGCGGTCACATCGGCTCCCACACCCACCGGGTATCCGCGGTAGGTGGAGCCCGCGCCGCAGGCGGCGTCCTCGACCAGGGCCAGGGAATGCCGGTCGCACAGGGTCCGGATCGGGTCCAGGTCCACGGGGACGCCGCCCTGGTCCACGGCGATCACCGCCGTGGTCCGGGGGGTCAGCACGGCGTCCAGGGTCTCGGCGGTCACGTTGCCGGTCAGCAGGTCCACGTCCGCGAACACCGGACGGGCTCCCACATAGGTCACCGCGTTGGCCGTGGCGATGAAGGAGAAGGAGGGGACGATGACATCGTCGCCGGGCTGCACCCCCGCCACGAGCAGGGCCAGGTGCAGGGCGGTGGTGCAGGAGGAGGTGGCCACGCCGTGGGACACCCCGTGGGCCGTACTGAAGGCCCGTTCGAACTCGACGGTCCGGGGCCCCTGGGCGACCCAGCCCGAGGCGATGACCCGGGAGACGGCTTCGGTCTCCTCCGGGCCCAGCCAGGGCTTCATGACATCAATCCGGTTGCTCACGTCGGCACCGACTCCCCGGACCAGTTCATCGCTGAGACCTGGTCCAGCAGTTCGTCCGGACTCTTGCCGCAGGTGCGGAACCACTCGACCAGGTCGCTGATGCCAGCCGTGAAGTCCTGGGTGGGGCGCCACCCGGTCAACTCGGTCATTCGTCGGTTGTCCACGATGAGCCGCCGAACATCACCAGGGCGATCCGGCAACACCTCGGGCACGAGGTCGGAGCGTCCCACCGCCTCCGAGATGAGCTCGCACAGGGATCGCATGCTGACCTCCTGCCCCGTGCCGAGGTTGACAGTCTCGCCCACCGCCCTTCCGCACTCGGCCAGGGCCATCAGTCCAGCTGCGGTATCGAGGACATGCATGAAATCCCGGGTCTGCTCCCCGTTGCCGAACAGCACCGGAGCTGTTCCTCCCAGGAGCCGGACGATCGTGCGTGGGATGATCTCGCCACTGTCACCCTCGTGGTGGCTCCGTGGCCCATAGGTGTTGAAGGGGCGGGCCACAATGGTCGGCACGCCGTATGTCCGGTACATGGCCCGGGAATTCGCCTCACCGGCGAGTTTGCCTGCCCCGTAGACGGTTTCCGGCCAGGTCGGATGGCGCTCATCCATGGGCGCGTACTGGGCTGTGCCGAAAACCTCACTGCTGCTGACGTGAACGAGGAGTCGAACCCCGGCGTCGCGGGCCGCCAAGCCGACCGTCAGGGACCCCTCGGCATTGACTGCATGGTTCTCCTCAGGGGAATGGAGACTGTGCCGGACGCCCAGGCAGGCAAGGTGGAAGATGACGTCGGCACCAGTACAGACGGCTTCCATCGCCTCTCTGTCCCGGACATCGGCAACCTGCAGCGCGAATCTGTCATCGCCATGCCAGTGCTGCACGTTGTCCTTGGACCCGTTGGCGAGATTGTCGACCACCGTGACGGCGGCCGGACTCCGGTCTCTCAGAAGCGCATCCACGAGGTGGCTTCCGATGAAGCCGGCTCCGCCGGTGACGACAATCCGGGCACCGTCAAGGATGCTCCTGTCAGTGGATTGGACAGTTTTCACAGTGCAGACTCCATCGTTGTGTTCTTGGCGGCATCAGAGGAGATGCCCCCGCCCAGCAGGGCCTTCGCCCCGCCGGCGGCCAGGGAGGCGCTGGCGGCCTCCAGTACGGAGAGCACCCGCAGCGCGGAACTGCCGTCAGTGGGCGCCGGCTGGTCCTTGCGGATGGCCTCGGCGAAGGAGGTGACCATCAGGCCCAGGGGCTCGAACTCGGACAGCGCCGGGGACCAGGTGTCCCCCAGGCGGTAGGAGATGGCGGCGCCCTTGCGGGAGGCCGTGTCCCCGAAGACCTGCTCCTGGCGGCCCAGGTCCACGCCCCGGTCGAAGACGCTCAGCCGCTGCTGCGGGTTCAGGTCGTCCCAGACCAGGGTCTTCTTGCTGCCGCCGATCACCATCTGCCGGATCTTGGTCGGGGACAGCCAATTGACGTGGACGTGGGCCAGGGCGCCGTTGGCCAGCGGCAGGGACAGGTAGCCCACGCAGGACTTCCCGGAGCGCAGCGGGTCAGCCCCCTGGGCGGAGACGGACACCGGTTCCAGGCCGCCCGGGAGGATGAAGTCCAGGATGGAGAGGTCATGCGGGGCCAGGTCCCAGAAGACGTCCACGTCCGGCTGGACCAGGCCCAGGTTGATGCGGACCGAGTCCACGTAGAGGATCTCACCCAGCTCGCCGGAGGCGATGAGCTCACGGATCTTGAGCACGGCCGGGGTGTAGCAGTAGGTGTGGTCGGCCATCAGGACGGTTCCGGCGGCACGGGCGGCCTCCACCATCTCGCGGCCACGCTCGGTGGTGTCCGCCAGGGGCTTCTCCACCACCACGTGCTTGCCGGCCGCGATCGCCTGCATGGCGATGCCGAAGTGGGTGCGGGCCGGCGTCGCGATGGCCACGGCGTCCACCTCGTGCTCGGCGAACAGCTCGTCCACGGAGGTGACCACGGCCGGCTCGCCGGTCTTCCGGGCCAGCTCCTCGGCCCGCTCGCGGTCCATGTCACAGATGGCGACGAGCTCCCAGTCGGAGCTCATGGCGAAGTTCCGGGCCAGGTTGGGGCCCCAGTAGCCGGCGCCGATGACGGCGACGCGGAGGGCGGGGTTGACGGTGGAATCGGCGGCGATACTCATCAGTACGCTCCTTCGGGTTGGATCATGACCTTGAAGGTGCGCCACATGATCTGTAGATCGCCCGTGACGGACCAGTTCTCGACGTAGTAGAGATCGAGGCGGACGCTTTCGTCCCACCCCAGGTTTGAGCGGCCGCTGATCTGCCACAGACCGGTGAGTCCGGGCTTGATGAACAGCCGGCGGCCCTCGTGGCCGGCATACGCAGCCACCTCGTCCGGCAGCGGGGGCCGGGGGCCGACGAGTGACATGTCCCCCTTGAGCACATTCCAGAACTGCGGCAGCTCGTCCAGCGAATGGTGCCGGAGCCGGGTGCCGATCCGGGTGACCCGGGGGTCGTCCTTCAGCTTGAACAGCGGTCCCGCTCCCTCATTGGCGAGGGCGAGCGCGGCCTTCTGCTGCTCGGCGTCCGCCCTCATGGTGCGGAACTTGTACATCCGGAACGGCAGCCCGCGGCGTCCGGTGCGGGTCTGGGCGAAGAGCACCCCTCCGGGAGAGTCCCGGTGGATCATCAACGCCAGGGTCCCGAGGAGGGGCAGCATCAGCAGCAACGCCACGGCGGAGACGGCGATGTCCATGGTGCGCTTGACCAGATGGCGCCCGCCGTCGAAGGTGGGCTGCTCCACGTGCATCAGCGGCAGCCCCTCCACGGGGCGGACGCTGATCCGTGGGCCGGCCACGTTGGTCAGTGAGGACACCAGGATCAGCTCGGCCCGGGATTCCTCCAGGGACCAGCCGAGATCACGGATGGCCTGGTTCCCGCCGGTCAGCGCCCCGGCCACAATCACGGCGTCGGCGTGCAGGCGTGCCACGGCGGAGGTGACGTGGTGGACGCCGAGGAAGCTGGGGGCGTGACGGGAGGCGAGGGAGGTCTCCTCCTCGTCCTCGGACGTGGCCTCCCCGTCCAGGACCACTCCGACCACCCGGTAGGCGCCACCGGACTTCCGCTCGATCTGGCGCAGCACGTACTGCACGTCGGCCGGTTGGCCGACCACCACGACGTCGGACAGAGCGCAGCCCTGGATGCGCCGCCGGTGCAGCCACACACGCCAGAGCCACCGCCCCGCCAGCAGTCCGGTCAGCCCGGCCGGGAAGGCGATGAGCAGGAAGTACCGACCACCTGTTCCGCCCACCAGCAGGGCCAGGATCGCGTAGAGGCCGGCGGTCGCCGCAGTGGCGTCGAGGACCCGCTTGTACTCGGTCGCCCCCACGGCCATGCTGCGTGCCGAGCGTGTCCGGAACAGTTGCAGCATGCCCACCCACAGCAGTGCCACGACGCCGGCCACCACCACGGCGGGCCGGTCAGGGTCGGTGAAGGCCAGTGTGGAGACATGTCCGCCCACAGCCGTGGCCAGGACGACCAGGACCACGTCGGTCACGAGGACGCTGCGCCGGTAGCGGTCCCGCCAGTAGGTGGCCGGTACGGTGCCGGTCAGCTGGAGCGTGGCCGGCCCCTCCACGGTGCCGCCGGGGGCGGCGATGCGGTGCCGGCCGGCGGGCCCGATTCCCCAGAGAGTGCGGAGGGGGCGGATGGCGCGGACGGCGTTGCGCAGGGATGAGCGTCGGGACCGGGACGCCATGCCCGTGGCGGGGTGGTGCGGTGTGATCAAGCGTTCGGTGGCGTGGGACATGGTCACTTCCCAAGCCCATGCCGGCGCGCGGCGGCAACGGAGTACTGCATCGGATCTCCCACCGGGGGTTGGTGCGGGAGCCACCCATGAGCGTGGCGACGGACGGTGACCGTTCAGGCGGGCCGGGGGGATGGCCTGCCGTTCGGACACCTTGAGCGTAGGTTCGGAAGCCCCTGTCCACACCCGTAGCGGCCTACTCGATTCGCTTCCGCGGACCGCGTGCGGTACACCTGCCCGCTCCCTACGGGTACCCGGCCCCCACGTGGAATGACGCCGTCCACACTGGTCCGGCCGCAAACGAGAGAGGCACCCTCCCCTCAGGTGGGGGCGGGTGCCTCAGGTGGTCCGGGATCCGGACGCGCTCGTGCTGCGATTCAGAACTGGAGGTCCCGCAGCTCCGATCGGTCGGCGATGCCCAGCTTGGTGAACACCCGGTACAGGTGTCCTTCCACGGTCCGTTGGGAGACGAAGAGCTTCTCTGCCACGGCGGCGTTGCTCAGTCCCTGGGCGGCCAGGTCCACGATCTCCTGTTCGCGTGCGGTCAGCTCGCCTAGAGCCAGGGCCCCGGCGATGTACGGCGGGAAGTCGAGCCCGGACCGCACCTGCAGGTGCTTGAGCCGCCGGAGTGCTTCCCCCCGGCGGCGCAGGTCGCCGGCCCGGTGGTGGAGCAGGATCAGCCGGGACCAGCAGAGGGCCGCCGGCAGGAACGCCCCTGTGGCAGCCGTCTCCTCGGCGGCCTCGGCCAGTCCCCGCGGGTCCCGCGCCAGGGACGGGTCCAGTGCCCGGGCGATGGCCGTTGAACGCGGCCCCTGCGTGACCGTGGCGATGCCGTGCAATTCCTCCAGCAGGGCCTCGTCCAGGTCCACGGGGTCCCGCAGCAGGATGAGGCTGAGCAGGATCTCCTGCCGGATGACAGGGTCCTGCTTCAGCCGCGGGTCATCGAGGACCCGGCGCCACAGCGGTGGTCCCTCGTCCGCGGCATCCGGATTGCGGTCCTCGGCGATGCTGAACAGGGCCAGGGACATCAGCCAGCGGCTCTCCGGGCCGCAGGTCGATCCCGCGGCACGCTCCTCGGCGGTGGGACTGGGCAGGCCCACGGTGACGGCGGCCCGCTGCGGTGCCAGCAGGGCCTCGGCGAGCGGGAGCATCTGGACGGGATCGTGGTGCCGTAGCTCAACAACGGCGTCCTCCAGCCACGCGGAGGCCTGCACCGGCGTCCCGCCGCCGGTCTCGACCAGGTGTTGCAGGATCAGGACGGTGCCGGACCGCTCATGCCACTGGCGTGGTTCCAGGCCCGGCTGACCCTGCTGGCCCTGCAGGACGGCCCTGGCCCGGTCCGTGTATCCGGCGGAGGTGTAGGCGAGCACCAGGTACACCAGCGCGTCCAGCCCGAACCGGGCGGAGAAGACCGGAACGGTGGCCGCCAGCTCGAAGGCCCGCTCCGCGGCCGGGATGGCCGCATCCGGTTGTCCGGCCATGGCGAGGGCATCGGCCTGCATGAGCAGCATGATGGCCCGGGTGAAGTCCGTGGTCTCCGGGTCCTCCACCAGGAGCCGGGCCTGCTCCAGCAGTTCGGGCCGGTGCAGGTGGACGGCGTCATGGATCAGCATGTCCACCAGCGTGGCCAGGGACGGCGGGGTGACGGTGTGCTGCGGCAACCGCTCCCTGAGCTCGGCCATCAGAGCGGGCAGGGCGGCCCAGGGGTTGGCCGCCTCCCCGGTCCGCACCCGGTTCAGGGCCATCAGGCTGACAGCCTCCAACCTGAGGTTCGGATCCGTGGTCCGGACCGTCAGTTCCTCCAGTTCCGTGCTGGCCGCCCACGTCCGTCCGCCCACGAGCATGAGCTCGGACACGAGTAGGGCCGCCCGTGGATCCTGTGACTCGGACAGCAGGGGGGCCATGGCGCGGGCGGTGGGCCAGTCCTGGGCCTGCAGGGCGCGGTAGCCGGCGTCCATGATCTCGCTGAGCGGCACGGGCTGTCCGCATTCCAGCGCCCAGAGGACGCTGCGGGCCGTCCGGTGCTCTGCTGCATTGCCGCCCGCCGCATGCCACCTCTTGTACAACTCGTAGCTGCGTCCCGGCGGGATGCGGGTCCGCAGCACCTCGGCATGGATGACCGCGGCCGGGCCCACCGTGTCTGGGGAATCCCCCGAGCGGAGGAAGCCCGCGTCGAGCAGGTCATGGACGTGCTCCCCTGCCACCGTTCGCAGGAGGGACCTCGGAGCCCACCCGGCCAGGGCCACCAGATCGAGTGTCTCGCGTTCGCCGGGCAGCAGGGAACCGTGCATGGCCTCCACCGTGTCGATGAGCCGTCCGTCCGGATCCGGTGCGGCCCGCAGCAGCATCCACGGCGCCGGCCTCCCCGGCAGCGCCGCCCCCTTCGGAGCCCGCACGAGGATCCCCTGGTCATGGGCGGAGGCCAGGTAGGCGTTGATCAGCCGGGGGTTGCCGCCGGTCATCCCGTGGATGGTCCGCACGGCGGCCTCGGTCAGCGGCCCGTCAAGCACCCCCGTGCACTGCCGCCGGACCTGGTTCAGATCAGCGGGTTCCAAGTGGATGGTGCTCAGCACCCCGGTGTCCGCCAGGGCCGCGATGCCCGATTCGCGGCTTAGCGAGCCGGTCCCGATCGTCAGCAGCGTGGCGGCCCGGTTCTGCACGAGCTGCGCCAGCACGAAGGCACTGGCAGCGTCCAGGTGCTGGACGTCCACCACCACGATCACGGGGTCCTGTCCGAACTGCTGCAGGGCGCGCAGCACCTCCACGGGGGTGCTGAGCTCGGGCAGCGCGGCGAGCAGCGGTGTCAGGGCGCCGTACGGCACCTCGCGCAGGTTGGGACTGCATTGGACGGTCTGCACTTCTGCCGTGCGTCCGCTGATCTCCAGTGCGGTCTGGACGAGGGAGGACTTGCCCATGCCAGGTCCGCCGAGGATCACGGCACCGGCGAAGCGGTCGCCCTGCAGGATGTCCACCAGGATCTCGACTTCCGGCGTCCTGCGCGGCAGGGTCCGCGGAGGGACCCGCCGCCCCCGGGCGGCTGCCGTCATGATGCGTTCCGCTGCGGGGCGTGCGCCGCTGCCAGGCGGGTCAGTTCGGCCCGGCCCTTGAGCTGGAGCTTGGCGTAGATCTGATACAGGTGTCCTTCCACCGTCCGGATGGAGATACCGCTGATCCGCGCGATCATGGCATTGCTCTTGCCCGCCACCACTAGCCGCGAGATCTCCTTCTCCCGGCGGGTCAGGTCAACCATCCAGTCCGGCTCTCCCTCCGGGTCCTCGGTCTCCGCGCCGCCCCTGCGCCCCGCGGCGGCCGCGGTCTCAGCCAGCCGCCGCAATTGGGCCTGCGGCAGGTCCTTCAGCAGGGGCGAGTTGATTCGTTCGACGTGCGCCGCGAGACCGGCCGCCGCCAGCTGCTCCAGGGACCGGTACAGCAGGTCCTGATCGCCCTCGAGCACCGAGCGGGCCATCAGCAGACTCGGTCCTGAGGTCAGCGTCTGGGTACTGGCAGCCGTCTCGGCGAGCCGCGGTGCCAGCCAGGTCTCACCGAACTGGAAGGCACTGGCCACCGCATAGAATTCCACGGCGTAGAGTCCGTCCGCGGCGGCCCGGTCCGCGAGTGCCAGGATCCTCGCTGTCCGCGCCCGGGTGGAGTGGATCTCACCCGTGGACCAGGCCAGGAACAGTTCGGCCAACCAACCGAGCCGTCCCAAGGATGAGGCCGCCGCTACTCGAGGATGGCCCTCCGCCCGGGCGTCCAACAGTCGCGAGGCGTCCGCACCGGACGGGTCGTTCCGGTCCGTGGCGCAGTAGGCCTGGATGGCCAGCGCCAACTGGAGGTCCTGGGGTCGGCCGGCCACCTCCAGTTGGGCTGCCGCGTGTGAGGCCCCTAGTGCGGCTCGCTCACGGAAACCCGTCATGGCGTCCAGGGCGGCGATGACGAGGTCGGCATACAACACCGCATGGGGGTTTCCATGCCTGCCGGCCAGGATGGCCTCGGCCAGTTCCCGGCACCTCTGAGTTTGGCCGCAGGTCAGCAGGACGGTCAGCATGGAGTCCGCCACCACTGCCCGCTCGTAGGGGCTGAGCACGTCATTGATGATCCCGAGGGTCCGGAATCCGGTGAGTTCCCGGTCCACCGAGACCACGAGGTCGAGGGCACCGGCCTGGTCGTCTGCCATGGCCAGCGCTTCGGCACGCACGGACCTGGCGCGGAAGTGAACGGCCTCGCCCGTGAAGAAGGCGCCGCCGGCGTCGAGCAGCTCCGGACGGTGGTCGGCGGAGATCGACTCCAAGCGGGACAAGGCCTTACGGAGGTCTCCGCGGGCTACGGACAGTGCCGCGGCCTGGACACCGAGCACGGCGGAGGAATGTTCCGGGGATCGGCGGATCACGGCTTCGGCGCCGTCCAGGTCTCCCACCACGGCCCGTGCCTGTGACTCTGCCCAGGCCAGGTGGATCCTGCCGGACGCCAGGGAGGCCCGCTGCTGGCCGCCCGAGGCTCGGCCGACCTCGGCGAAGAGGGAGATGGCTCCCTCGGCGTCGCCGATGGCCACCAGATCCTGGGCCGCTCGGAGCACACTGAGGTACCCGGGGTCGAGGGCCTCGAGCGTGCTGGCCAGTTCGCGGTGACGGTCCGGTTCGATGGCGGCCAGGATCTCTGCCGCCTGGACGGACGTGACCAGGGCCAGCCGACCGCTGTGGTCGTTCCTGATCTCGAGCACCCGGTCGTCCTCGAGGTCGTCCAGTTCGGCGGCGAAGCCCGTGTGGATGAGGTCAGCGACGCGCATGGGCCCGCAGATCGCGAGCATTTCCAGCAGGGCTCGGTGGCGCACCGGCAGGTCACGCAGCACCGCGGTCGAGGCCCCTCCCGACGTGGAGCGGGGCAGCGGTCCCGGGGCGAGGACCCAACTGGAGTCGATACGCCGCAGCTTCCCGGAGACCACGCAGTCGCGGGCCAGCTGCCGCAAGCGATGGACGGACCCCGAACTGTGCTGCCACAGCACGGTCGAGGCGAAGCGGGACACGGTTCCCCCGAGCACCTCTTCGAGCAGACCGTGACTGGCCGTGGGAGTCAGCGGCCAGACGGTGATCCCGGTCAGGGTCCCCAAGCGGCGCAGGGCCGCCAGGTCGACGGGGACCTCCGTCGGCCGGTCGCAGTGCACCACCAGGGTGATGCGGTTGATCTGGGACAGCTGGGCCAGGACGGTGATGGTGTCCGGGTCGATCTGATCCGCTTGGGACACGATCACGATGGCCGGCTGACCTCCGGGCGATCCCAGATAGTCCGCCAGGGCGCGGACCATGCCGTGGATGTTGGCCGGGGGCGCCTCGTTCAGCCCCGAGAGCAGGATGGCCAGGGCTCCGTACGGGGTGGTCGCCGCGAAGGAGCTGCCATGGAGCCGGAAGACCGAGCGGTCCGGGCTGACCTCTGAAAGCGCTGATTCGATGGTCTCGCGGCGATCACCGAGTTCGCCGGTCACGATCGCCCCACCGGCACCGTGGCCGGTCAGGATCCTGCCGAGGGCCCGGGTCGCCTCGTCCGGGGATTCCATCCAGCGGCCATCTGCCCCCGGGTCAAGCCAGGAGAGGTCGAGCGGTGCCAGGTCGGCGATGGCCACGGCAACGGACGCCGGCCGTCCGGTGAGGTGGATGCCCGGTGTGGGGCCGGGACGTCGGGGCTGGTCCTGCTCGTCTGAGGGGGATTCGGTGACGAGCCGTTCGGGCGCGATGGATGGGGACGTTGGAGACGGTTGCATGTTGTGAGCTTCCGGTTCAGTACTGTCCATCCGGAGGGGGATCCGGACGGACCGCCGGGTGAACGGCGGTCAAGGGGCGGGGATGCCTCTAGCCACCACATACTATGGAGCGCCGGTGTGGAGCGGAAGGTTCGTCCACGGGAATGGGGTGTGCCGGGGTGAATTCAACCCTCAGACTTAACCCTTGACATCGGGCCGGGACGATGCATCGGCCAGTTCTCCCTGACGCGTGGTTCCGCCCATAGGATTCGAACCTATACTGCACAGCTCCAAAGGCTGGCGTGCTGCCGTTACACCAGGGCGGAAGGGTCGGCGTCGAACGGTCGTCGCGGACCGGCAACCCATTCTTCCACAGAGTCCGGACCTGCGCAGACGTCGGTGGCACACGTAGGTCTTCCATCGCTTGGAATCCACCCCGATGAGAGCCTCCACCCCGGTCATAGTTGCCGGACGAGACTGCGGCAGCTGCCGCGAGGATGGAGGAAGCCATGACGGCCGGGATCCTTGACCCCACCATCAGCAGTATGAGCAGCAGAGGCCGTCCCAGCGGACCGGTCGCCACCATCCAGGCGGCCGCGGCGCCCCCGGTGGAGACCCTCCGGGGCAAACGCGTGGGCCTGCTGGAGAACACGAAACGCAATGCCGCTGCCCTCCTGGATGCCCTGGGCACCGTGCTGACGGAGACGGACCACGTCGACCTGGTCCGGATGACGAAGCAGGACTTCGCCATGCCCCTGGCCGAGGACGTGGTGGACGGCCTCATCCGTGACTGCGACGTGGTGGTGATCGGCGTCGGTGACTGCGGGTCCTGCAGCGCCGCCGCTGTCGCTGACGGCATCGCGTTGGAGCAGCGGGGGGTGCCCGTGGCGGTCCTGTGCACGGAGGCCTTCGAGGTCACGTCACGTGCCATGGCCGGGCTCAAGGGGCGGCCGGACTTCCCGGTGCTCCTCATGCCGCATCCGATCGCCAATCTGACCGCCGCGGACCTCGCCGAACGCGGCCAGACGCTGGCGCCCCGCGTTCGCGACCACTTCCTCGGTGCGGCCGCATGAGCTCCGGCCAGGCGGGCCACCCGGCCCTCACCCGCACCACAGTCCCGGAGTCCGAGCTGGATCCCGCCGCCTCCCGCGCCATGGCCGAGTACCTGTTCGACCGCGGCTGGTCGGACGGCCTTCCCGTGCTGCCGGCCACGCAGGACGTGGTCGAGGAGTTCCTGCTCCACACCGACCGGGACCCGGACGAAGTCCTGGCCGGTCTGCCCCAGCTGGACCGCCATGCCACCGTCCGGGACATCGCCCTGCACTCCGCCATGGCCGGGTGCCGTCCGGAGTACCTGCCCGTCGTGCTGACCGCCTGGGAGGCGCTGTCCCATGAACGGGCCGCCCGGGGTGGCGGCTGGCAGTCCACCAGCGGACCGGCACCCCTGGTGATCGTCAACGGCCCGATCCGCCACCGCCTGGGCGTCAACTCCACCGGTGGAGTTTTCGGTCCGGGGTTCCGGGCGAACATGACCATCCCGCGCGCCCTGGGCCTGACCGTGCGCAACGGCTTCGGCGTGGTGCCGCAGCAACTGGAACAGGCGACCCAGGGGGTCCCCGGCCGTTGGTTCCACTGCGTGGGTGAGGATGAGGAGTCCAGCCCCTGGGCCCCGCACAGCGCCGAGACCGGGGTGCCGGCAGGGCAGGATGCCGTCAGCGTGGTCCTGTCCCGGACCAGCGAGTTCATCGACAACCGGTCCTTCCGCAGCGCCGGGGAGCTCCTGCGGGACTTCGCGGACACCCTGCAGAGGATGGGTCCGTGGATCTTCCGCAGCAGTTCAGCCGTCCTCGTCCTGAACCCGGCGCATGCCCGTGCCCTCGACGACGAGGGCCTGTCGAAGCAGGACGTCCGCCAGTGGCTCGTCGAGAACTCCGGGCACACCGAGGCCGATCTGGCCGCCACGGGCAAGGGCCTGAGTGACCGCTCCTTCGGCCCCTTCGCCCCGGACCATGTCCACCCGGCCATCACCGACGCCACGCCGGCCTCCCTGCCGATCGTGGTGGCCGGCTCTCCCAACGCGGCGATCTCCATGGTGGTCCGGGTGTTCAGCACCTGGTCAGGACAGTCCTTCCGGGTGCACTGAACCACAGACCTCACAGATCCCGCACACCCACTCACACCGAACCCAGGAGCACCCCGCCGTGACCACCACCGCTTCCAGCGCCAGCACCAGCCCGGGCACCAGCACCGGTACTCAAACCCACCCCTGGTCCGCAGCCGTCCAGGATGAGATCGCCCAGGCCGAACAGACCCCCTGGCTCACCGGCAAGACCGCCGTCGTCGCCGGTGGCGGCCTGAGCGGGCCCGAGGGCGGGGTGGGTTTCGCCATGGCCTGGCTCTTCTCCCGGGCCGGAGCCCGCATCGCGGTGCTGGACCGGGACCAGGAGGCGGCACAGCGGACCGTGGACGCCATCCGGCAGGCCGGAGGCCACGCCAGTCGCTTCGCCGTGGACCTCACCGACGAGGCCGATGTCCTGGCCACCGTGGACCGGGTGCTGGCCGAGTACGGACCCATCGACGTGGTGGGCAACTCGGTGGGCGGCGGCGGCATCACCGGCATCTTCGAGACCTCCCTGGAGGACTACCAGCGGGCCTTCGACGTCAACCTGGGCACCGCCCTGTTGCTGATGCGTGCCGTGCAGCCGCACATGTCATCCGGCGGGGCCATCGTCCACGTGTCCTCCGGAGCGGTGGAGGGCCGCGGCCCCGGCCTGCCCTACACCCTGGCCAAGACCGCCCTCGAGAAGCTCTGCGTGGGCGCGGCCGCCACCCTGGCCCCGCGGGGCATCCGCGTGAACTGCATCCGGGTCGGCATGATCTGGGGCGCCTTCGCCGCCCGCGGCATGACCCAGGAACGCCGCGAGCTGAGGGCTGGCAGCGTGGCTCTGCGCACCGAGGGCAATGTCTGGGACATCGCCTCCGCCGCACATTTCCTCTGCACCCCCGCCGCCAGGTGGGTCACCGGCCAGGTCCTCCCGGTGGACGGTGGCGGGACGGTGGCCCCGAGCGCGGGCCAGGCCGGCTCCACCACCTCCTGACGGTTCGCCACGGCCTGGACCTGCCACCTCGGCACCGGCCCCCGCCAGTCCGCACCGGCCTGCCCCATCCCCTTCCCTCCGGCTTTCGCCCGGCGGAAACCGGCCGGTAGGCACGACGCCGGCTCCTAACCTTGGCCACACCCACCACCGGTGCGTCCCGTGCCCCGCGAGCCCTGCCTCGCGCCCGCCACCGTTCCCACGGCCTCCGGCATCCGCCGATCCGGTCCCGTTGACGGCGCACCACAACCGGGTGGCACCGGAGGACTGACCGAGATGAACCAGAACCCACCCGTGGACATCCAGAGCGTGCGAGACCGGCTCCGCGACACCGCACCCGGACACCCGAAGCGAACGGCTGCCGCCCGCGTCCTGTCCCTGCTGGACGCGTTCGCCGACCGGGGTGAACCGCTGACCCTCTCCGAGATAGCCCGACGTGCCGATCTGAGCCTGACCACCACCCACCGCCTCGCCCACGAGGTGCGGGAATGGGGCGGCCTGGACCTGGATGAGGAGGGACGGTACTGCCTCAGCCGCAAGATCCTGGAATTGGCGAGCGCCTCCACGGAGGACCTGCGCATCCGTGAGCTGGCCCTGCCACACCTCGTGGACCTGCAGCGCCGGACCGGACTCACCGTCAACCTCTCGGTGCGGGAGGGCCATGACGTCATGTACCTCGAGGCCCTGCGGGCCCATCCCAACTACACGGGGCAGAACCGCATGGGCGGGCGGCTCCCTCTCCACGTCACGGCCACCGGGCTGGTCCTGCTGGCCAACTCCGGCCGGCAGGTACAGGACGAGTACCTGGCCACTCCCCTCAAGCGGTACACCCGGTTCACCAAGACCCGGCCTGAGGAGCTGCACGAGACCATGGACGCGGCCCGGCGCGAGGGGATCCTCCGGCTGGATGGCGCTGTGGCTGCCGGGGCCGGCTCCATCGCGGCCCCGGTGCCCGATGCCCTGGGCCGGGTCGATGTGGCCGTGGGCGCCATCTACGCACACCGGAACCCGGAACCCCACGGGCTGCCGGACCTGGTCCTTGCCACCGCCCGCCGCATTGCCCGGGCGCGCTCCGAGCGCCCCGTCCTGGACCCCCGCACCATCGCCTTCAACCGGAGCCAGGCCGGCCTGGGCTGACGACGCCGGCCGAACCCCGCCACCGTCCGGTGCGCCTTCCAACGCATGGAAGGCACCCTGTGGCCCACATCACAGCCCCAGCAGACTGAGGGGAAACCCGGTCCAGACGGTCCCGGTCCAGCTCCCCGGCCTCACCGCCGAGGCCACGGACCCCGGTGCATTCGCACCCGCCTCCTGACCGGTTCCCCCACCGCCGAGGAGGTGCCGGTGAAGGCCCGATTGTTTCACTACGGCAGATTGTTGTTGTCGTCCCTCATCCTGTTCATCGCTGTGATCACGGTGCTGTTCTTCCTGCTGGAGTTGGCCCCCGGGGATCCCATCCAGACCTTGGTCGGGGACGTCCCCCTCTCCGAGGCGTTCCGGGCGCAGATCACCGCCGCCTACGGCCTGGACAAGCCGGTCTGGGAGCGGTATGTGCTCTACCTCGGCAACGTCTTCACCGGAAACCTCGGGTTCTCCTTCGGCACGAACAACGAACCGGTGCTGGATCTGATCCTCAGCCGGGCCGGGAACACCCTTGCCCTGGCGGTCCCCGCCTTCCTGATCTCCACCATCGGGGGCATCATCCTCGGCTCGATCGCCGCCCGGACCCGCAAGCGGTGGCTGGACGGCGGCATCTCCGGCGGCGCCGTGGCGCTGTTCTCCGTCCCCAACTTCTGGTTCGGCATGCTGCTGATCATGGTGTTCTCGATCTGGCTGGGCTGGTTCCCCACCCAGGGCAAGAGCCCGTACGGGCAGCCGGGCATCGGGCTCGAGTACCTGGTCCTGCCCGTGGTCACCATGGCCACCAGCGAACTGGCGTACAAGACCCGCATCATGCGCTCGTCCATGATCGAGTCCCTGGGTCAGGACTTCGTGGACACCGCCCGCTCCAAGGGCCTCTCCTCGTCCCACGTGCTCTGGCGCCATGCCCTGCCCAACGCCCTGTTGCCCATGGTCACGGTCTCCGGCTACAGCCTCGGCTACATCCTGGCCGGGTCCGTGCTGGTGGAGCGCGTGTTCGGCTGGCCCGGGATGGGCCTGCTGTTCATCGACGCCATCAACCGCCAGAACAACATGGTCATCCTGGGCGTGGTGATCGTCCTGACCGTGGTGATCATCCTCGTCAACATCCTCACGGACGTGGTGTACGGGCTGGTCGATCCACGATTGCGGGCCCAGTTCTCCCCCCAACGCACCCTGCCGCCCGAGGGCCGGCAGGACCGGCAGAGTGACGAGGTAGCGGCATGACCCAGCAGGAAACCAGCATGGTCCCCCCACCGGAGGCCGCCGGCACCGCCGGCGCAGCCGGCACTATGGCGCCACCCGACGGCACCGGGGCCCCACCACCGGCACGGCCGGACGCCCCCGCCGGTGCCTCCGGCCGGCGTCGTCCCCCGGGCACCGAACGGTCCCCCTGGCGGGTGTTCCTGCGCAAGCCCAGCACGATGGTGTTCCTGCCCCTGCTGGGGCTGTTCGTCCTCATCGCGGCCCTCGGCCCGCTCCTGGTGGGTGATCCCTCCGCGACCGGGAACGCCGAACTGCTCGCTCCCAGCGCCGCCCACCCACTGGGTACCGACCACCTGGGGCGGGACTACCTGTCCCGGGTGGTCAATGGCGGCCAGATCTCCCTCCTGGTGGGCTTTACCGTGGCGGTGCTCTGCATGACCATCGGCCTGGTCGTCGGCGGACTCGCCGGCTACCACGGCGGCTGGATGGACACCCTGATGGTCAAGCTGGCGGAGTTCTTCCAGGTGCTGCCCGGGATCGTGCTGGCACTGGTGGCGGCGGCGCTGCTGGGGGCCAACGTCTTCATCATCGTGGCCATCCTCTCCATCACCATGTGGCCGGCGGTGGCCAGGATCGTGCGGGCCGAGGCCATGCGCATCTCCCAGCTGGGCTACGTGGAATCCGCCCGCGCCGCCGGGTTCCGGTCCGTGCGCATCATCTGGTCCGATGTCCTGCCCAACGCCCTGCCGCCCGTGCTGGTGGCCACGTCCATGACGGTGGGCCGGGCCATCCTCATCGAGTCGGGCCTGGCCTACCTGGGCATCGGTGACCCGTCCCACCCCTCGTGGGGTGCCCTGCTGAACTCCGCCCAGGCCTACATGCGGGACGGCTGGTGGCTGGCCGTGGCCCCCGGCCTGTGCATCTTCCTCGTGGTGCTCGCCGTCAACATGCTCGGCGACGCCCTCAACGACGCCTACAACCCCACCGTCGGGAGGGTGAAATGACCATCGCAGAGAACCCACCGGCCGCCGGCACCCCGCTGATTGAGCTCACCGGACTGAACGTGGTGCTGCCGACCGGAGAACGCAGCGAGGTGGAGGCGGTGAAGTCGGTGGACCTGGTGGTCCACGACGGCGAGCGCGTCGGCCTGGTCGGTGAGTCCGGCTCCGGCAAGTCCGTCACCGGCCGGTCCATCGCCGGCCTGCTGCCCACCTCCCCCCGGGTGCGGGTGAGCGGCTCCATCCGTATCCGCGGCCAGGAGATGGTCGGGGCCCCGGCCCGCACCTGGAACGACGTCCGGCGCAAGACCGTGGGCATGATCTTCCAGGACCCGCTGACGTTCCTGAATCCCACCATGAGGGTGGGGCGGCAGGTGGCCGAATCGATCCCCGACCGGCGGCTGGTCCGCTCCGGGGCGCGCGGGGACCGCACGGCGCGGGACCGGGCCGTGTTCCGGTTCCTGCGGCAAGCCGGGTTGCCGGACGCCGAGCAGGTGGCCGCGTCCTTCCCGCACGAGCTCTCCGGCGGCATGCGGCAGCGGGTGCTGATCGCCATCGCCATCGCCAAGGAGCCGTCCCTGGTCCTGGCCGATGAGCCGACCACGGCCTTGGACGCCACCGTGCAGCAGCACGTGCTGCGGACCCTGGACGAGACCGTGGCCGAGCTCGGGACCTCCCTCATGCTCATCTCCCACGACCTCGCGGTGGTGGCGGGGATGACCGACCGTGTCTACGTCATGTACGCGGGCCGGATCGTGGAGGAGGGCCCCACCGCGCGGGTGCTCGCGGAGCCCCGGCACGAGTACACGCAGGCCCTGCTGCGCAGTGTCCGCAGCCTCACCGACCGGGACACCGATCTGTATTCCATCCCCCTGGCCCTGCGCCAGCGGTTCGCCGAGGAGCCGACCCATGTTGCTTGAGGCCATCGACGTCTCCAAGACGTTCCGTTCCCGCCGCACATCGGCGCCCGTCCACGCCGTGCAGAACGCCACCCTGCAGGCCAGGCCCGGCGAGTTCGTGGCGATCGTAGGTGAGTCCGGCTCCGGCAAGTCCACCCTGGCCCGCCTCCTGCTGGACCTGCTCGATCCCACCGAGGGCTCCATCCGGCTGGACGGACGCGAGGTCGGCTCCATGGACCGCACCGAGCGCCGCGCATACCGGCGCAGCGTCCAGGCGGTGCTGCAGGACCCCGCCGGGTCCCTGAACCCCCGCAAGCGGGTGGCGCAGGCGATCGGTGAGGTCATCCGGCTCCACGGGATGGCCCGGGGGTCCGACGAGACCCGACAACGGGTCACCGAGGTCCTCGAGCTCGTGGGCATGGAGCCCGCGGCGGCCTTCATGGACCGGTTCCCCCACGAGCTCTCGGGCGGGCAGCGGCAGCGGGTGCTGATCGCGCGCGCCATCGCCCTGGACCCCCGCATCATCGTGGCCGACGAGGCCGTCTCCGCCCTGGACGCCTCGGTGAAGGCCGGCGTGCTGGCCGTGATGGCGGACCTGAAGGACCGGCTCGGGGTCGGCTACGTGTTCATCACCCACGACCTGCCGGTGGTGCAGAAGGTCGCGGACCACGTGTACGTCATGCGTCACGGCCGCATCCTGGAGCACGGCCCGAAGGACCAGATCTTCGCGGACCCCTCCCACCCCTACACCCGCGAACTGCTCGCGGCGTCTCCGGCCCTGCCCTGAGAACCGGCCGGCATCCACCCTGCACCTGCACCTCACAGTCGAAAGGCACCACAAATGCGCACACCACAGAAGCGAACCACCGGCCTGCTGGCCGTGCTCGCCGCCGGGGCCCTGGCCCTGACCGCGTGCACCGGAGGCACCGCCGGCGGCGGAGGCGGCAACGGGGCCGAGGGCGGGGAACGCGTCTACGTCCAGGCCATCGCCGACGATCCGATGGGCCTGAACGCCCAGTTGATCAGCGGCGCCACCCCCTCCATGTTCAGCGCCCAGATCCTGGACCCGCTGATCTTCCTCTCCCAGGACTACGAGATGACGCCCGGACTGGCGGAGTCCTGGGAGCTCAGCGACGACGGCCTGAACCTAACGCTGGTCCTGCGCGAGGGCGTCACGTGGCATGACGGCGAGCCGTTCACCGCGGAGGACGTGGCCTTCAACTTCGAGGAGATCGTGCCCCTGCAGTCCTTCGGCGCCCAGATCGGCGAGCGGCTGGAATCGGCGGAGGTGGTGGACGAGCACACCGTGGTCCTGCACCTGAGCGAGCCGTTCGGTCCCCTGCTGGAGACGGTGGCCTCCCAGTTCATGGTCCCCAAGCACATCTACGAGGGCACCGACTACGTGACGAACCAGGCGAACATGGAGCCGATCGGCACCGGGCCCATGGTGTTCGACTCCTACAGTTCCGGGGAGCAGGTGACCCTGACCGCCAACCCGGACTACTGGGGCGGGGAGGTCCAGGTGGACCGGGCCGTCTACCCGATCATGACGGATCCGAACGCCCGGGCCGAGGCCCTGTTCGCCGGCGAGGTGGACCAGGCCTCTGTGGACGTCTCCCAGCAGGACCGAGTGTCGGATGACCCCACCACGCTGCTGCTGGAGGAGAGCAACTTCCCGCAGCTCGTGACCGTCATGTTCAACGCCCAGAGCGAGTACCTGGAGGATCCGGCGGTACGGGCCGCCGTCTTCGCCGCCCTGGACCGGGAGGCGATCGTGGACACCGCCCTGAGCGGCATCGGCACGCCGGCCAACGGGTTCTTCCCCGAGGCCCTGGAGTGGGCCGTGAGCCCCAACGTGGACTTCTCGCAGGATTTCCCGCGGGACGTGGATGCCATCAACGAGACCCTGGACGAGGCCGGCTTCGAGCGCGGGGCGGACGGGATGCGGTTCACCCTGAACGTCCGGTACATCAACGAGCTCTCTGACGTGGCCGCCACCGTGGAGATGGCCCAGTCCATGCTGGAGGAGGTCGGCATCGGCATCGAGATGCAGGGCACCTCAGGCGCGGTGTTCACCGAGAAGGTCTACACGGAGAGCGAGTTCGACCTGGCGTTCCTGCGATCAACCGTCGGAGCGGACCCCAGCATCGGGATCGTGCGCTGGTACGAGTGCAACGAGGCGAAGGCGGCCGCGGCCAATCCCTCCGGCCTGTGTGATCCGGAGATCGACGAAGCGGCCGCCGAGGCCCTGGCCGTCTCGGACCAGGCAGACCGGGGTGCGGCGCTCACGGCCCTGCAGGACCGCGCCGCCGAGATGATGTACTACGCGCCGCTGGCCTGGTTCAACGGCGCTTTCCCCACCATCAACACCACGCGCTGGCAGGGTCAGGACGAGCCCACGCCGATGACTAACCGGATGCCGTGGACCACCATGACGATGGAAGGGTAGGCGCCTAGCCTTCGGCGACCTCGCCGGCCTCGAGCCAGGCCATCTCGGCCTCGTCCTTGCGCTGGTGCAGGTCCTGGAGTTGGGCGTTGGCCTCGGCCAGGGCGCCGAAGTCGCCGGCCGCGGAGAAGGTGGCCATCCGCTCGTGCAGCGCAGCCTCCTCCTGGGTCATCCGGGCCAGCTGCTTCTCCAGTTTGGCGGCCTCCTTGCGGGCGGCCCGCTTCTCGGCCTCGCTGACGCCGCCCTGTCCGGCGACTCCCTCACCGGCTTTCCCGACGCTTGCCCCGGAGCCGTCAGCGCCCGTACCGCCCGCTCCGGTGCCGGTCCCGCCGAAACCGGTGCCGCCGGCCTCCTGGGCCGCACGCAGCTGGAGGTACTGCTCCACGCCCCCGGGCAGGTCACGGATCTGACCGTCGCCGAGCAGGGCCAGCTGATGGTCGGTGACCCGTTCGAGCAAGTACCGGTCGTGGGACACCACCACCAGGGTGCCGGGCCAGCCGTCCAGCATGTCCTCCACCGCGGCCAGGGTGTCCGTGTCCAGGTCGTTGGTCGGCTCGTCCAGCATGAGCACGTTCGGTGAGCCGACCATCAGGCGCAGCAGCTGCAGCCGGCGGCGTTCGCCGCCGGAGAGGTCCGCCACCGGCGTCCACTGGCGGGAGGTGCCGAAGCCGAGCTGTTCCAGCAGCTGCCCCGGAGACAGGTCCTTGCCGCCCACCTGGAACGAGTTGCCTTCCTGGGCCATGACCTCGGCCACGCGCAGGTGCCGCACCTCGTCGAGTTCCGTGACGTCCTGGGTGAGGATGGCCGTCTGCACGGTCTTGCCGCGGCGGATCCGGCCGGAGTCCGGGGTGAGCTGGCCGTCGAGCAGGCGCATGAGGGTGGACTTGCCGGCGCCGTTGACGCCCACGATCCCCACCCGCTCGCCGGGGGCCAGCCGCAGCGTGACGTCGTCGAACAGCGTTCGGCTCCCCCCGCCGTCGGGCACCGGGACGGAGTAGGTGACATCCTCCAGGTCCAACACGTCCTTGCCCAACCGGGCCGTGGCCATCTTGGAGAGTGAGACGGAGTCCCGAGGCTCGGGGACGTCCGCGATGACGGCATTGGCGGCCTCGATGCGGAACTTGGGCTTGGCGGTGCGGGCCGGGGCGCCGCGGCGCAGCCAGGCCAGTTCCTTCTTCACCAGTTGCTGGCGCTTGCCCTCGATCACGGACGCGGCGCGGTCCCGCTCCACACGGGCGAGCATCCAGGCCGCGTAGCCGCCATCGAAGGGCTCCACCGTGGCGTCATGGACCTCCCACGTGCGCGTGCAGACCTCGTCGAGGAACCAGCGGTCGTGGGTGACCACGAGCAGTCCGCCGTCCGTGGCGCGCCAGCGGGTCTTGAGGTGTTCGGCCAGCCAGGCCACGCCCTCCACGTCCAGGTGGTTGGTGGGCTCGTCCAGGAAGATCAGGTCGTCGCTGCCGGCGAGCAGCCGGGCCAGGGCGGTGCGGCGGCGCTGGCCGCCGGAGAGGGTGCCCACGGTGCGGCCCCAGTCCAGGCCGCCGAGCAGGCCGCCCATGACGTCGCGGACCTTCGCATCGGAGGCCCATACATGGTCCGGGACATCGCCGACCACGGCGTGCTGGACCGTATCCTCGGGGTCCAGGTCGTCCCGCTGGTCCAGGACGCCCAAGGTGGTGCCGCCGCGGCGGGTGACCCGGCCGTCGTCGGGATCCTGCTGGCCGGCGAGGATGCGCATCAGGGTGGACTTGCCGTCACCGTTGCGGCCGACGAGGCCGATCCGGTCCCCCTCGTCCACACCGATCGAGACGGAGTCGAGGACGGTACGCGTGCCAAAGGAGATGCCGATGTTCTCGGCGCCGAGCAGATGAGCCATTTACAGCACTCTAGCCCCGTGGACCGGTCCGTGGACGGCCACGGCGGCCACCCCGGTGCGGTCCTCGATGCGGGCGGCCAGCTGGAAGCTCTCCTCCGCGCTGCGGGCCAGGAACATCACGGTCGGCCCCGAGCCGGAGACCTGGCCGGCCAGGGCCCCCTCCTCGAGCCCGACGTCCAGCATCTCCGAGAGCTCGGGCACCAGGGTGGCGGCGGGGACCTGCAGGTCATTGGCCAGCAGCAGGGCCAGCTCCTCGGCGTCACCGGAGGTCAGCGCCTGGACGAGGTGGGGGTCCACCTCGGGGTCCGCCTCGGGCATCGGCAGCCCGCCCTCCTCGCGCAGCTGGTCCAACAGCCCATAGACCTGCGGCGTGGAGAGTCCGGTGGTGGCGGGCACCAGGACCAGGTGCACCGGGTGGCGGGCCAGCAGGGGCGTGAGCTCGTCGCCCACCCCGAGCCCGACGGCGGCCCCGCCCATCACGGCGAAGGGCACGTCCGCGCCCAACGGCGCGGCGATCTCGGCCAGGGCCTGCCGGGACAGGCCGGCGTCCCACAGGGCGGCGCAGGCCAGCAGGGCGGCGGCGGCATCCGCGGACCCCCCGCCCATGCCGCCGGCCACCGGGACCTGCTTGGTGATCTCCAGGTGCACGCCGTGGGTCTGCGGATCCCGGCCCAGGTGCTCTCGCAGGCGCAGCGCGGCCCGGGCGGCCAGGTTCGAGGAGTCCACGGGGATGGCGTCCGGATCCACGAAGGCACTGGACTGCTCGGAGAGGGTCACCGTGATCTCGCCGTCCTGGCGCGGGGTGGCCGTCACCTCCTCCAGCATCGAGACCGCGAGGTAGACGCTTGCCACCGGGTGGTAGCCGTCCGCTCGCGGGGTGCCGACGCGCAGGGAGAGGTTGACCTTGCCGGGGGCCTGCGCCGTCGCGTGGCTGAAAAGCCGGGTGGTCGAGGGGGCAGGAAGGCTCACAGGCCGGCTCCTTCAGTGGGGGTCTCGGCGGCGCCGTCCACCCGGTGGGCGGCGATGCGGGCGAAGTCCTCGATGCCGAGCACCTCACCGCGGGCACGGGGGTCGACTCCGGCGGCCCGCAGGGTGGCCTCGGCCGCGGTGGGCGAGCCGGCCCAGCCGGACAGGGCGGCCCGCAGGGTCTTGCGGCGCTGGGCGAAGGCGGCGTCTACCACGGCGAAGACCTCCTGGCGGCTGGCCGTGGTCTCGGGCGGTTGGCGCCGGGTGAAGGCCACGAGCCCGGACTGGATCTTGGGGGCCGGCCAGAACACGTTCTTGCCGATGGTGCCGGCCTTGCGGACGGAGGCGTACCAGGCGGCCTTCGCGGAGGGCACCCCGTACGTCTTGGACCCCGGGCCGGCGGCGAGCCGGTCCGCGACTTCCTCCTGCACCATGACCAAGCCGTGCTCCAACGAGGGCAACTCGGCCAGCAGGTGCAGCAGCACGGGCACGGCCACGTTGTAGGGCAGGTTCGCGACCAAGGCGGTGGGCGGGCCGGAGGTCGCCGCGGGGCGGGCGGCCTCGAGCTCTGCGGCCGAGACGTGCATGGCGTCGGCCAGTACCACGGCCAGGCGTTGACCCGCCCCGGGCCGGAACTCCTCGGCGGTGCGGGCCAGCCGGCCGGCCGGAACGGGGTCGATCTCCACGGCGGTGACGGCCTCGGCGGCGTCCAACAGCCCGAGGGTCAGCGACCCCAGGCCGGGGCCGACCTCGAGGGCGTGCTCGCCGGCACCCGTGCCGGAGACGGCCGTGATCCGCCGGATGGTGTTGGGATCGATCACGAAGTTCTGCCCCAGGGTCTTGGTGGGCCGCAGGTCCAGTTCCGAGGCCAGGCGCCGGATGTCGGCAGCGGAAAGCAGGGGGGCGTCGGGTGCGGTCACGCGTTCCATCCTACGTGGGGAAGAGACACCAAGGGCCCGCCGAGGCGGGCCCTTGGGGATAACGGCGTGCTGCTGATGCTGGTGCAGCGGTGCGCTTCAGTCGCTCAGCGCAGGCCGAGCTGAGCGGAGCAGTGCGGCCAGTGTCCCCAGCCGCCGTTGGCCCGCAGCTTCTCGGCGGTGGCGATCTGCTCGGCCGGCGTGGCCTGGTGCGGCAGAGGCGCATACTGGGTGCCGCCGGCACCGGCCCACGAGGAGGCCGAGAACTGCAAGCCGCCGTAGTAGCCGTTGCCGGTGTTGATGGACCAGTTGCCGCCGGACTCGCACTCGGCCAGGGACTGCCACACGCCGGACGCCGGGGCGCTGGCCTGCGAGGCGGACGAGGTTTCGGACGACTCAGATGAAGACGAGGTTCCGGACGACTCAGACGAATCGGCGGAGTCCGTGGACGAGCTGGCGGAGGAGGGGGTCGGCTCCGGTTTCTTGGTCCCGACGGCGATGCGACGCTCGGCCGGTTCGCGCACGGTCTCAGTGGACGTCGCCTCGCGGTCGGTCTCCTCACCGTCCACGGTGGTGACGGTCCAGGTGGTGGTCTTCTCGCCAGGGGTGCCGGCGGCCAGGACAGAGGTCTTGCCCTCGGCCAGGTCCTCGTCCTCGACCTCGATGGTCTCGAACGGCACCTCCTCGGAGGTGGTCTCGGTGCCGGTGTCCACCCGCTGGACGGTCACGTCCACGTCCTGGGTGATCTCGGTGTCCAGGGCCGGCGAGACCTGGTCGTCCTCATCGAAGGACACCTCGTTCTCCCGCAGCGCCTGTTCGATGGTGGCTGCCTGGGTGGCGAAGCTCGTGGTCTCCCCGCCGGCGGTCACGGTGAGCACCTTCGGCAGGTCCACGGTCACCTGGGATGCGCGCTCCAGCTGGAGGACGGATTCGCCGAGGCCTTCGCCCGGCGCCGTCCCGTCCTGACCGGCGTCTCCGGCGGAGACCTGGCTGGCGGTCTGCTCCGAGGCGGTGACCTCGGCTCCGCGCTGGGTGGCCACGAAGGCCACCAGTCCGCCGACCACCAGGGCCAGGGCTGCTACTTGGGCGATCACCTTGGCCAGGCGGCCCTTCATCACTCGTGCCATGTACGTCCAGACGTTGTCATCTCCGGTCACGGGGCTTCAGGGCCGATGGCGCAGGCATACTGAACGGCCCGATCCGGCCAATTGAGGGACAACGATAACGGCAAGATAACAAATATCTCAAACTGATCACGGTGGCCTGAGTGTCCGGAACCCGTCCGGCGCTACCACGGGGAGTCGAAAGCGCTGGTCAGAAGTCCCCGTAGACGCGCCGGGTGTTGTTCGCCACAGCCGCCGCCAGCGCGTCCGCCTCCAGCCCGCGGGTCTCCGCCATGCCGCGCAGGGTGAGCGGCACCAGGTAGGGCGCGTTGGGGCGGCCCCGCCACGGGTGCGGGGTCAGGAAGGGAGCGTCGGTCTCCACCAGGAGCAGGTCCTCGCGGGCCTCGGCCAGCGCCGCGCGCAGGCCGTCATTGGCCTTGAAGGTCACGGGGCCGGCGAAGGACATGTACCAGCCGTGCTCGTTGCAGATCCGGGCGAGGTCCACATCACCGGAGAAGCAGTGGAACACCACCCGGTCCGGGCGCTGCGGGGTGTCCAGGAGGATCCGGACCACGTCCTCATGGGCGTCCCGATCGTGGATCTGCACGGCCTTGCCCAACCGGTGCGCCAGGTCCAGGTGCCAGCGGAACGCCTCCTGCTGGTCCTCCACCCCCTCGGGGCCCGTGCGGTAGTAGTCGAGGCCGGTCTCCCCCACTGCGCACACCCGGGGGTGGGCCGCGAGCGTCTCGATCTCTGCCAGCGCGGCGTCCAGGTGGCCGCGGGAGGCCAGCCGGGCGGCGTCGTTGGGGTGGATGGCCACGGCCCCCAGCAGCCGGGGCTCGGCCTCGATGGCCTCGATGGTGAAGCGCGCCGACTCCACGTCACAGCCCACCTGGATGGCCCCGGCGACCCCGACGGCGGCCGCGGCGTCCATCGCCTGGTGCACGTCCACAGAAATCAGGCCGTCACGGAAGTCCAGGTGGGTGTGGTTGTCCACCACGGACACCCCCAGCGGCTCGGGCGCCGGCGGATACTCCAGCCGACGCTGGCGCTTGGACTTCTCCTCCGTCGGTTCACGACGACGGCCATCTCCCGAGACGTTCGTCTCGCCCGCGTCGGTAGCCGGGTCGCCGGATCGGCCGGCGGCCTCGTCGGCGGCCGGGGCCGGCCGGTACGCCTCAGGGACGGTGCTCTCGGCTTCGGCGGACGGTGTGGGTGTTTCGGAGGCCATGTCCTCCATGCTGGCACATCGGGATATTCAGCCCTGCGTGAGGGGCATTCCGCCACCAGTCTGCCGACGGCGATGGACCTGTCATGAACGCCGTGGTGGCCGATGTTCGTGCTGGTGTTGACCAAAGGCAACGCTTCGGTTGACGACAACAATCACCTTCATTGGAAACCATGACGCCGGGAGAATACTGGATAGGACGTTCGCCTGAACTGCCAATCCGTCCCGCAACAGGATCCCCATACAGGAAGGCCTAGGACTCGAACCCTATCTCGGTGTTTCCGCGGACCGGTCCGCTGGTCAGGACTCCTCGTCAAGGTATTGGAACGTGACTTCCTGCTCGAGAATCGCGAGCACCTCCGCTTCGAGACCCAAATTGCCTTTCGCGCCAAGCTCGTTCATGTATCGATCAGCTTCTTGTCGCAGGTCGTCATCCCCGGACTGTAGAGCGTTTGATATCACCCTTGGCACCGCATGTCGAGTGAGATCGAACGAAGCCATCCCGTCTTCGTCGCGTCCTGCTAGGAGCAGCTGCAGCACCGCTAGCGCATTCCCGGGGTCGACGCTCGAAGCTTTCCCAAGTTCGGCGCCGATCATGTGCCGCTCCGTGGCAATGTCTGGGTTGAGCTCTAATGCTCGCCGCAGCCGAAGAAGCCACCACTCGGTTGAGAACTTGCCACCCTTAGCGATCCAATGGAGGCCGGTAAGTTCCGCGCCGTCCTCAGGGTGGGCGGCCACGTGAGCTATCCGGTCGTCAAGGAACTTAGCAAAGCGATCGCGAATCACATCATCAACGTTCTCTGCATGGAAAAACGACCACGCAATCTTTCCGATTGCTTCGCCCCGTACGGTCGCGGGCGTTTTCGTAAAGAACGCATTTGCGACTGGATCGTCGATCGTCTTGTGTCCGAAGACGATCGCATTAGTGGCCCACTCCCCAATGCGCTGGAGCGGGTCCGAGTCGGTGCGCCATCCACTCACCAGGTTGTCCCCGATCTCGATCGCTGCGGCCAGTGACGGGGCCAGCAGGTCGTACAGATCTCGGTGGTAGTGGTGCATTGCCATGGCCGTCGTGAGGGCAATCTGTTGAGGAACAATAATTCCCTCTACAGATCCGAAGAACTCTTTCGAGCGCGAAGTCAACCATTCGAATGCGTGGTTATACATTCGACCGAGATTCTCTCCTAGCACAGCACGACCCGCGCCATGCTCATCCGGACGGTCCAACTCCACCTCTAGCACTGAGAACGCGTCTTTCTTCCACGGGGAGTCTTCTTTGCGCAGGGCGAGGTGAAAGAGGCCACGAAGCCGTTCAGGCCACTGCCAGTTGAGTGACATGGTGAGCGGGTCCCCAGTATCCTCGCCCCGCTCGTAGGAGTCGTATTCCGCCCACGCTTCGTCATCCTCTGCTTGCTCGATGAGCAGCTCTGCGAACTTACGCACGGATTCGGTGGGAATCGTTACGCCCTTACGCACCTTTACCAATTCGACGAGCAGTCCAACGGCGGCACGTTTAGCTCCGCGGAAGTCCTTGTCATCGTCGAAGTCTCTCCCCTCAACTGGAAAAGACGACTCATTCTCGTGCTCGAGGACGTCCCGAATCAGATTGGCGACCTGCATCCAGTCGAGCTCCAGGTCTGCCTTGAGCGCTGCCGCCCATCCTCGGACGATCGCCCGAAGGTACGTCGGCCTCAGTTGGAGCATGAGGTCATTCACTCCCGAGAGAGCGAGCGGATTCGTGGTGAGAAGTGCAGACAACTCTCTACCTTGGCCTTCGTGAGATGGCTCTGGGCCCCAGCCATCTCCAGTGTCATGCCAACTAGACAGCTGAGCAACGAGCTCTTGCGGACTAACCACCGCCATCTCGTTCTGGCTCAGGTAGGGATTCGGGCCCGTCCAGCTCGTGACCATACCTAACGGAGTAAGTGCATCCCCAATCAAACCGAATCTGTCATTCAATGACGACAAGGCGTCACGCAACTGTGGCGGAAGTGCCTCCGCGCCTATTGTCGACAGCCAGTGATGCTTGTATCGGTCGGCTCGTTCGACGATCTGCGCTTCAGAATCGTCTCCTGCGGCGTCCTCCTCGGTCAGCCGCTCTCTCATCCACCTGAGGTCTTCTTCGTAGGCAGCGGCAATGAACTCGTTGATGACATTCAGCGCTTGGGGTTCAACCTTTGCCACTGCCTGTGCCAACTCGGCGTACTCGACTCTCAGGTATTCGTTGTCGGACCCGGTATCGCCGAGGAGTCGCTCGGCCACTCCAGACAGGTACGTCGCGACATTGCCCTCTTCAACACGTTGACGAAGCGCCTCGCCAACCGCAAACAAACCTATCTTTCGTACGAGTTGCACTCCGGGACGCAGAAGTATCTCCAGCGTGGCTTCCGGATCACTCAACATCGCTGGAACGGCAAGGTCACGCACAGCGTCGACGAGCGCATGTTCAATATCCGGATGGCCATCACGGCGTTCTCGGATTGATGGTCGGATCATGCCGCTGAAGTCATGCCCCTTGCCTGAGTGACCAGCAAACTGTGCATACTTCGCGAGCCAACCCGTGGCTGCTTTGAGGGCATCGTCCCCGAGCGCCGGCAACACCCTCGGCAGCCCCTTTTGGTACCAGTACTCCTCCAGCTCCACGTGCGGCTTCTTCAAGGGGCCCTCTGTCTTCGGCGCCCGCGGCTCGAAGAGCAGGTTGGTAAGCCAACGCCCGGTCTTCGATTCCCCACCCTCGAGAAGCGTGATCGCGAATGAAACAAGCTCGCCCGGATCAGTCCGCCAGCTAAAACCCGTCGTCTTCCAGGCCTCTAATAGAGGTCGAAGTCGTTTGCCCTCATTGGCCGGGATTTTCACGCCGATCTCGAAGACCGCTCGCCGCACCCACGCGTTGTTACTGTTTTTGAGGCGAAGCAGCACGTCCACGACATCAGCCGGAACCACGGAGGCAACTCGGCTCAAGTAAGAGAGCTCGGGCCAGTAGACGTCGCGTACGTAGCCGTCGTCGGTCGCCTGTGGCTCAGGTGGCGATGAGAACGCGCCGGCCTCGCACAGCGGCTTGACCCAAAGGGGGTTTAGCAGACCTTCGTAGAACACTCGACGAAGTTGAAGAGTCGGAACCTTCAGAAGTGTTGCGTTGACGTCCGCGGAAGTCGGCGCTTTGAACTTATTCATCACCGCTCTCCATCACTGGAGCGTTGATCTCGGCAAGCAGATCCTCGATCGAATGGCTGAGCGTGAAGAAGCCGGTGATGACGCCGTCGAACAACTCGTCGAATACGTTGATGTGGTCTCTTATCACGTCATCTCCAGGCAGTTCAGACACGTCCATATGCGTGCCGTGCAGGTGCGCCCACTTCACGAAGAACGTCCGTGATTCGATCCAGCGCGTCACGGCGGCATGCTCGCTGTTGTCGTCGTCTGTGAGCAAGGCCGCAACATCATCCCGGCTTCGGCGCTTCTCCTGGATGGCGGTCTTGATCAGTTTGTCGAACATTTCGGCAACGGCCTGCGGAACCGGAATCGATTCGCCTTCCGCGTCGAGGGCTAGGTCTGGGTATTGCGCGACAACGTTCGGAAGCACCTGAACCTGGTCATCGGTCGAAGGCCTGATCCTGGGGCTGGCGCTGTTTCCCATGGCTCCGAGCACACGGTTCATGACCTCACGCATCGAGTGGCATATGTACGAGATCCGCGTTCGCTGAGTGTTTTCCTCGGGTGCCGAGGCAAGCAGATCAAGCGCGGAACGATACAAGTCCGCGAGATCAGCACGCTCCTTTTCCACTAGGGCTTCAAAGATACGCTTCTGCCGATCATCCAAGTTCCTAACTTCGTCGGACATGCGAACTCAAGCCCTGGGCCCGTCGACGGCCAACCGTCGCTCCGATTCAATACTCACGACACACCAGTCCACTTCATTTGGTCGAGCAGTCCATCCGCGGCAAGCAGGTCGGTCGCGCAACGCTTGGTCGGCAGGTTTCTCCGCCAAATCCGAGGGTAGTCGTTCTGGCAGCCGCCGACCTCCGACACAGAATGGTCGGTCGGGAGAAGCACACTGCCGCCCGTCCCGTGAGGGGAACCATTACGGGGCACACCCGATGCTGACCTGGTCGAACGGGACCAGCCCTCAAACAGTGTCCGTAGGACCCATCCCATGATCTGTCCGGTGAAGGGGGGCGATATCTGAGGAACCACGAATCCGGCCCTCTGTCACGGTGAGACCGCACTGGACATCAGGCCGCTGGATCAGGTGGATGCGAGGATATGCTCCCCGTTCACTACCATGGACAGTTGCACCCGTCACCTGCGAAAGGCTCCCTGAAGAGAATGACCGATCAGCAAGCCACGGTGCTCTTCGTGTGCACGGGCAACATCTGCCGTTCCGCCTACGGCCACCACATGCTGGCCCAGCGGCTGGAACAGGAGGCCCCCGGCCGCTACCGGGTCATCTCGGCGGGCACCCAGGTCAATCCCCGCCTCACGGTCCCGCAGCAGATCCACGGGCTTCCGGGCGCCGCCGGCCTGCAGACGCTGGGCACCCACTCCCCCACAGCGCTCAATCCGCGGACGGTGCAGCGGGCGGACCTCATCCTCGCGGCCACCGAGGACCACATCGCCCGGATCCTGCGGGACACTCCGGGCGCGTTGAACCGGACCTTCACCATGACCGAGTTCGGTGCGTCCGCCGAGGCCCTGCAGAACGGAACCTTGCCGGCGTGGGGCGGTCCGTCGTCGGGCACTGGATCTTCCGAGGACCTGCCCGAGCTGGTCCGGTCCCTGGCACGGCACCTGGCCCGGCACCGCGCGGTGGTCCGCGGCTCGCTGGAATCGATCGACCTGCCGGACCCCTATGGCCGTGAGGATGCCGCCTACCCGGCCATGGCCGAGGTGCTGGAGCCGGCGGTCGGCCACATGGCTCAGTTGCTGGCGGAGCTCGCCCGCTGATTCAGCGCGTCGGCGCGGGGTGGAACTTCTGCTGGGCCTGTTCCAGGGACGCGGTGGCCAGTTCGACCACGGCGTCGGCCGCCCGGTCCAGGTGGAGGGGCAGCAGTTCGCGTTCGGCGGCGCTGAAGGGCCTCAGGACGAAGTCGGCGGCGGGCTGACGTCCCGGCGGCCGGCCGACGCCGACGCGGACGCGGAGGTAATCCTTGGTGCCGAGCACCTGGGAGATGGACTTCAGCCCATTGTGGCCGCCCTCGCTGCCGCCGATCTTGAGCTTCAGCGCGTCGAAGGGGATGTCGAGCTCGTCATGCACCACGATGATGTTCGCCGGAGCCACGGAGTAGAACCGCGCCAGGGCGCCCACGGGACGCCCTGACACGTTCATGTAGCTGGCCGGCTTGGCCAGCAGCAGCTTGGGTCCGCCGGGACGGACATGGGTTGTCCCGACGGCGGCGCCCGCCTTGTGCGCGGTCAGGCGGGTCCCGAAGCGGTCGGCCAGTTCGTCGATGACCATCTGGCCGACGTTGTGCCGGGTACGGGCGTAGTCGGGCCCGGGGTTGCCGAGCCCGACCACCAGCCAGGTGGAAGCACCTGAGGCTGACGGGGAGGCCGGAGCACCGGCCCCCCGCGCCGTATCCTGCGTTGTCACGAGAGGAATCAGCCCTCGGTGGACTCGGCGGCCGCGGTCTCTTCGCCTTCACCCTCGGTGTCGCCCAGGTCCTGGACCGTGAGCTCGGAGATGGTGGCGATGACGTAGTCGTCGGCCAGCTCCAGGGTGGAGCCGGCGGGCAGCTGGACGTCGGCACCGAAGACGTGCTCGCCCGCGGCGCGGCCCTCGATGTTGATGGTGACGCTCTCCGGCAGCTGCGTGGCATCGGCCAGCACCGGCACGGAGGCCTCTTCGAGGTTGAAGGTGGTGCCCGGGGCGGCTTCACCCTCGACGTGCACCCACACGTCCACGACGACCTTCTCGCCGCGCTGGACGACGATGAGGTCCAGGTGGTCGATGGTCTGCTTGATGAAGTTGCGCTGGATGGCCTTCGGCAGCACGAGGTGCTCCTCGCCGTCGCGGACCACGGTCAGCAGGGCGTTGGGGTTACGGACGGCCAGCGAGGTCTGCTGGGCCGGCATCAGCAGGTGCACGGGGTCGCCGCCGTGCCCGTAGACCACGGCGGGGATCAGCCCGTCGCGGCGCGCCTGGCGGGATGCGCCCTTGCCGAAGTCCTCGCGCAGGGTGACCTGGATCTTGGTGTTGTCGCTCATGGTGTTCCTCCTGTACTTCTTCATCCGCGGCCACGGTGGTGGCGGCGGGCCTTCCAGGCAGGAAAACAGCCGTGCAGTACGGCGGCCTCGTCGATCACGGAGCTGAAAGCTCCCTCGCCTGGGCAACGCCGACCATCCTACCAGTAGGCTGGGTTCCCGAGGGACCCGCACCAGCGCAGGAGGATCCGTGGACGTGTCAACCGCCAGGCAGGAGCACGAGGACGGAGCCGGACAACGGCACGAGGACGGGCCCGGAAGCGGCCCGCGGCAGGACGACTCGTGGGCGGCAGGCGGCGAGCGGCTGACGGCCGCCGCGGCGGCGATGCTCAACGCCATGGACTCCGTGGTGGACGGCAAGCACCAGGCGGTCCGCGCCGCCCTACTGGTCCTGCTGGCCGGTGGGCACCTGCTCGTGGAGGATGTCCCGGGGGTGGGCAAGACCCTGCTGGCCCGGGCCCTGGCCCGGACCGTGGGCGGGAAGGTCAATCGCATCCAGTTCACCCCGGACCTACTGCCCGGGGACGTCACCGGCGTCTCGGTGTTCAACCAGGACCGCCACACCTTCGAGTTCCGCCCGGGAGCGGTGTTCGCCAACATCGTCATCGGAGACGAGATCAACCGCGCCTCGGCCAAGACCCAGTCCGCCCTGCTCGAGTGCATGGAGGAGCATCAGGTCACCGTGGACGGGACCACCCACCGACTCGAGGAGCCGTTCATGGTGGTGGCCACCCAGAACCCGGTGGAGTCCGAGGGCACCTATCCCCTGCCAGAGGCCCAGCGGGACCGGTTCATGGCCCGCATCACCATGGGTTATCCGGACCCGGAGGCCGAGCTGCAGATGCTCCGCACCCACCAAGGGCCGCTGCCCTCCTCCGCCCCCGTGAACCGTTTGGCCCCCGTGACCACCACACAGCAGGTCCTGCAGATGATCGAGGCGGTGTCCCGCGTGCACGTCTCCGAGGCCGTCGCCCGGTACGTGATCGACCTGGGCCGTGCCAGCCGTGAGCACCCGGACGTCCTCGTCGGCGCGAGCCCACGGTCCCTGCTGCAGCTGCTGCGGGCGGCCAAGGCCGAGGCCGCGATCAGCGGCCGATCCTTCACCACGCCCCAGGACGTGGCCGGCGTCGTGCCCGTGGTGTTCCCGCACCGGCTGATGCTCCGGCGCCGCTCCACGCAGGAGGCCGCCCAGGCCGACGCGACCACCCAGCGGATCCTGCATTCGGTCCCGGTGCCGGCCGGCCCGTGATGTCCTGAGCCGCTCTGAGACGATCCCCCCGCCATGGCCTCCGACCTCCCCTCCCGGCGCCCGTCCGCCCGTACCTCCCGCCGCGCCATCGCGGGCGCCTCCTCCCCGACCACGCCCCGGCCGACGCCGCGCGGACTGGCCCTGACCGTGGCGGCGGCCCTGCTCGTGGTGGCGGGGCTGGCCCTGGGCCGGCGTGAGGCCGTCGCGCTGGGACTCTTCCTGGCCGTCGTCGTGGCGGTGTCCTGTGCGGTGCTGGCCGCACGGACCGTGCTGGCCCGGCGCATCCGGCTGACGCGGTCCGTGGTGCCCGGCGCGCTGCAGGTGGGTGGCAACGCGCAGGTCACCTTTGACGGTGGCGTACCCGGCCTCATCGATGCGCTCCCCGGCGGCCGGTCGATTCCCGTAGCGCAGGGCGGCTACCGGTGGCGGGCCGGCGAGCGCGGGGTGTACGACGTCGGCCCGGCCCTGGCCCGCCTGACCGGCCCCTTCGGCCTATGGTCGGCCCGAGCCCAGGTCGCCGGGACGAGCAGGGTCGAGGTGGAGCCCCTGCCGCTGGAGGACGACGAGCTCGACCAGGTCCTGCGGGCCGGCGTCGGTGAACACGACGCAGCCGACCTGCTGGGCAGCCAGGCCGCCCCGGACGACCTGCTGGTGCGCGAGCACCGGGACGGGGACGCGCTGACCCGCGTCCACTGGGGCGCAACCGCCAGGACCGGCCGGCTCATGGTGCGTCAGGAGGAGTGGGCACACGACCCCTGGGCGGTGGTGGTCCTGGACTGCCGCGCGGTCTCCTTCGCCGCCGGGCGGTTCGACGTGGACGGCGGTGCCGGCCGCCACTGGCAGAGTTCCCCCGGGTTCGAACGGGCCCTGCAGGCGGCAGCCGCCCTGATCCTGCGGCTGCAGGATGCCGGCCACCAGGTGCTGCTGATGGACCAGGACGGCCACGCCCTGGACCCGTCCCTGGCGCCGGCCGTCCTCGAACCGTCCTTCCGGGAGGCCACGTGGCCGGCCGCCTTGCCGGGCGAGGCAGCCGCCGTCGTCGCCCTGCTCGGGACCGCCGTGGCACAGGACCTCCCGGTGCTGGCCACGGTGCCGCACCACCTGCAGCGGGTGGCGGTGCTGTTCGGGGCGGAGGGCCGCCGGGATGCCGCCACGCGGTTGGAGGCCGGCGGCTGGCTCGTCGCGGAGGGCGGGTCATGACCGCGGCTCGTCAGCTGTTCAGGACCGTGTGGCTGCCGGCGGTGCTGGTCGCGGTGCTGGTGTTGTCCGCCGCCGTGGCCGTGGATGCCGCCTTCCGGGCACCGCTGACCACGTGGCTGATGCCGGCCGCCGGACCTGCCGTGGTGGGGCTGGGGGCAGCGGCCGTGGTGCGCAGCCTGGGGCCCCGGATGCTGCGCCCGCTGCTGGCGGGGCTGCTGGCCGCCGGATGGTTCTGGTGCCGGCAGTGGTGGCCCGAGACCTTGATGGTCGGGCTGGTGCCACAACCGGAGACCCTCACAGCGATCACCACCTCCACCGCCGACCTGCGGGAGACCATCTGGACGGCGACCATCCCGGTGGAGACCAGCGCGCCGCTGCTGGCCGGCGTCGGCGCCGTCCTGGCCCTGACCGCCCTGGTGACCGATGCCATCGCCGTGGGCCTGCGCTGCCCCGCCATCGCCGGCCTGCCCCCGTTGGCCCTGATCGCCGGGTCGGCCGCACTCACGGCGGGGTCCACCCCGTGGCCGGCCCTGGCGCTCGCCGCCGCGGCCGGCGTCGCGGTGGGGGCGCTGATCGTGGCGCAGCTGACGCTGCCCTTCCTGTCCGCCGGGCTGGCACCCGAGGGCCAGCGCTTCATCCTCGGACAGGGCACCGGGCCGGTGAACCCAGCGGCGGACCTGAGCCAGGAACTGCGCAGCGGCCAGGGGTATGCGGGTATCACCTATGAGACGGACGACGGTCTGGGCGTCTACCTGCGCACCGCCGTGGTGGACGACGTGATGGCCTCCCCCTGGGATGCGAATCCACCGCAGTACGCCGGCGATCCGTCCAACACCCCATTCTACCCGGCCGCGGCCCACCTCGCTGAGATCGAGGGCGGCGAGGTTGTCGATGCAGGCAATGCAGACAATGCCGGCGACGCTGCCGGCACCGACGGCACCGCGGGCACCGGGGAGGGCAGTGCCCCGCCGAGCCGGGACCTGGTGTCCCTGACCCTCGACGGATGGGCCGGGAACTGGGCCCCGCTGCCGGACCAGACCGTGGAGATCGAGCCGATCGTCGGCGAGTGGGGCTGGCAGGTGGATCCCACCACCTTCAGCGCCTACCGCCAGGAGGCAAGCCCGGTGGAGATCTCCTACCAGACGGCCGTGCTGCCCCTGGACCTGACGTTCGAGGAACTGGCCGACCGGGCCGGCGCCATCGCCCCGCAGGGCGTGTACAACCGGTGGGGTGCTGACCCGGCACTGGAGGGCTCCGCCGTCCAAGCGCTCGCCGAGGACCTCACCGCGGGCACGGACAATCCGGTGGAGCAGGCCGTGGCACTCCAGGACCACCTGCTCTCCGACGACTTCACCTATTCGGAGACGGCTCCCGTGGAGCAGGGCTATGACGGGTCCGGCCTCGAGTTGACGGAGCAGTTCCTGGAGGCCGGCGCCGGGTACTGCATCCACTTCGCCTCGGCCATGGTGATGATGGCTCAGTCCGTGGACATCCCGGCCCGTGTGGTGGTGGGGTACGCTCCGGTCGGCGCGGTGGACGGGCGCCACCGGGTGACGGCGGACCGTGCCCACGCCTGGCCGGAGCTCTACATCGACCAGGTCGGCTGGGTCCCCTTCGAACCCACCCAGAGCGTCGGCCGCGTGCCGTCCTACGCCCAGTCCGAGGACACCGCGGAGCCCACCGCCGCACCCGATCCCTCGGTGGAGGGCCAGGAAGCCTCCCCATCCCCGTCCGCCTCCGAGGAGCCGGAGTCCCCCGGTGACGACGCCGGCCCGGGCGCCACGGCCGGGCCCGGCACCCCAGGTGCCCCCGGACTGCCGGTCGGCGTGCTGCTCACCCTGGCCGGGACGATCCTCGCCGTGATGCTGTTGCTGGCACTCCCCCGCGGACTCCGGCACCGTCGGCGGCAGACACGCCTGTCCTCCGGATCCACGCCCCTGGCCTGGGCGGAGGTGGAGGACACCACCGTGGACCTCGGCCTGGGCCGGAAGCCGCATGAGTCCGAGCCGGTGTTCGCCTCGAGGCTGACGGCGGTGGCTTCGGTGAGCGATGCGCCCGCGGTGGCTGTGGCGGCAGGGACGGCAGGGATGGCAGGGCGGTCGCCGGACCTCGAGGCGGTCGGGGTGGCAGGGTTGGCAGGGATGGCCGGGGGTTCACGGGACCTCGTGGCGGCCGGGCACACCCTGGTCGAGGCGATCACCTGGCTCCGCTACGCCCCGGACGGTACGCCGCCCCCGGAGGGGACCGAGGACGTGGCTGTGGCCGCCCGGGTGATCATCGTGGGACTGGAGGACGCCGCGGATCCGGCCGTCCGGCGTCGTGCCCGGTGGTTCCCGCGGTCCCTGGTGCCAGAGTCACTCCGCCGCTGATCCCACGCGACCAGTGACGGACCAACACATCACAAGACCCACTGATCGTGACGATTCCCGGTGATGATCACCGGGAATCGTCACGATCGGCGGGTCAAAAGTGGGCAACCGGCGCGACGCCCTGACGTCAGGGACTACCTCTTAGCGGCGTACGGGTCCGCCATGCCGATGTACTGCACCGTGGTGTACTCCTCGATGCCCTCGGCGCCTCCCTCGCGGCCCAGGCCGGACTGCTTCACCCCGCCGAACGGGGCGGAGGCGTTGGAGATGACACCGGCGTTGAAGCCGACCAGGCCGAACTCGATCTGCTCCGAGACCCGGAACATCGTGTTGACGTCCTTTGTGTAGATGTACGAGGCCAGCCCGTACTGCGAGGCGTTCGCCAGCTCGATGGCTTCCTCCTCGGTGGCGAAGGTGGTCACGGGGGCCACCGGGCCGAAGATCTCCTCGGAGAGGATCGGGTTGTCATTGCCCACGGACAGCAGGGTCGGGAGGTAGAAGTAACCGTCGCCGTCCTTCGGCTGGCCACCGGTGACGACCTCGCCGCCGGCCGCCACGGAGTCCGTGACCAGCTGGTGGATGTCATCCCGAGCGCCGCCGTCGATGATCGGACCCACGGTGGACTCCGGCTCGGTGCCACGGGCCGGGTTCAGGGCCTTCAGCGCGGCGGCGAACTTGGCCTTGAACTCCACGGCCACGTCCTCATGGACCAGGAAGCGGTTGGCCGCGGTGCAGGCCTCGCCCATGTTGCGCATCTTGGCGGCCATGGCGCCCTCGACGGCGGCATCCAGGTCCGCATCCGCGAACACCAGGAACGGGGCGTTGCCGCCGAGCTCCATGGAGGTGCGCAGCACGTTGTTGGCGGCGTCCTGCATCAGCTTCACGCCCACCGGGGTGGATCCGGTGAAGGAGACCTTGCGCAGGCGCGAGTCCTTCATCAGCGGGCCAGAGATGGCGGAGGCCGAGGAGCCGGCCACCACGTTCAGCACGCCCTTCGGCAACCCGGCCTCCTGCATGACCTGCGCGAACAGCATGGAGGTCAGGGGAGTGAGCTTGGCGGGCTTGAGCACCATGGTGCACCCGGCGGCCACGGCGGGGGCGACCTTGCGGGTGGCCATCGCCAGCGGGAAGTTCCACGGGGTGATCAGCAGGGACGGGCCCACCGGCTTGTGGGTCACGATCATTTTGTTCTTGCCCTCGGGCGAGGTGAAGTAGCGGCCGTAGTGGCGCACCGCCTCCTCGGAGAACCACCGCAGGAACTCGGCGCCGTAGGTGACCTCACCGCGGGCCTCGGCCAGCGGCTTGCCCATCTCCAGGGTCATCAGCAGGGCGAAGTCCTCGGCCCGTTCGGTGACCAGGTCGAAGGCGCGGCGCAGGATCTCGGCGCGCTCACGCGGGGCGGTCAGGGCCCAGTCGTGCTGGGCGGCCGCGGCGGCGTCCAGGGCGGCCATGGCGTCATCGGAGTTGCCGTCCTGGATGGACAGCAGGACCTTGCCGGTGGCCGGGTCATGGACATCCAGGGTCTTGCCGGAGCTGGCGTCACGCCACGCCCCGTCGATCAGCAGGCCGGTGGGGACGGACTGCAGCAGTTCCTGCTCGCGTTCGGCAGTGACAGTGGTGACAGTCATGGGGAACCTCTTTTCCGGTCAGTCGGCTCGGTCGGGCCAGCGCCGGTGAGACCGCGCGGCTGGGCACCTTCGATCTCAGCCTACTGGCGACGAAGCCCCGTGACGCGAGCAGGTCACTTTGCGACTGCGCTGGTGCGGCCGCGGATACTGCCCAGGAGATCACTGGGGAGTCAGCCGCGGTGTCAGCCGCCCGTGGGGAGCCGGTCCGACTCCTCGGCCTGGCACAGACAGAACGGGTGCCCCGCCGGGTCGAGGAAGACCCTGAAGCTCTCGCCCGGTTGGTAGTCCGTCTTGGTGGCCCCCAACTCGAGGACGGCTTTCTCCCCGGCGTCGAGATCCTCCACCATCACGTCGAGGTGCATCTGCTGCGGGTTGTCCTGCCCCGGCCAGTCCGGTGCGCGGTAGTCCTGGGCCCGCTGGAAGGAGATGCAGTTGCTGCCATCGGCGGGACGGAGGTCGAGCCAGTGGTCGTCGCCGTCGGCCTGGTCCTGGGCGTCCCACCCGAGCAGGGCACCGTAGAACTCCGCCAGAGCCGCCGGATCCGGACAGTCGATCACGAACGTGGGAAAGCGTGCGATAGCCATGGGCGCCACCGTACCTCTCCGGAATCGGAAGGCCGAGGCCTCAGGCGCGGGCGGCCAGCACCGCCTCATAGAGGTCCCGCTTCGGCACGCCGCGGGCGGCGGCCACGGTGTTCACCGCCTCCTTCAACCGGGTTCCGGAGGCCACCAGGACCTCGACGTCGGCCACCTGGCCGGCCGTGTCCGTGTCGGGTTCCGCTTCGGTCCCTCCGGTGACGATGACGATCTCGCCGCGGATCTCCTTGGAGTTCGCCCACTGCACCAGGTGGGCCAGCGATCCCCGGGCCACCTCCTCGTGGAGTTTGCTCAGTTCCCGGGCCACGCACGCGGGCCGGTCGGCGCCGAAGGCGTCGCGCAGTGAGGCCAGGGAGGCGGCCAGCCGGTGCGGTGACTCGAAGAACACCAGGGTGCGGGCGTCCCGCGCCAGTTCGGTCAGCAGGCGTGCCCGCTCCCCCTCCTTGCGGGGCAGGAACCCCTCGAAGGCGAAGCGGTCCGTCGGCAGGCCGGACAGCGCGAGCGCCGTGGTGACGGCGCTGGGCCCCGGGGCACAGGTGACGTCCACGCCCTCGGCCGCGGCTGTGGACACCAGCCGGTAGCCGGGATCGGACACCAGCGGCATTCCCGCATCGGTGACGACGGCGACGACGGCCCCGCCCCGGGCGGCCGCCAACAGTTCCGGCGTGGATTCGCGTTCGTTGTGCTCGTGGTGGCTGACGACCTTCCCGGTGATCCGCACGCCCAGCCCCTGGGCCAGGTGATGAGCCCGCCGGGTGTCCTCGGCAGCCACGATGTCCGCGGTGGCGAGCAGGTCCTTGAGCCGCTGGGAGGCGTCGGCCAGGTTCCCGATCGGTGTGGCTGCCAGCACGATCTGACCGGTGGTGTCGCCGAGCCGGTCCTCGGGAGTCTGTGTAGGCGCCATCCCCTCATGCTAGAGCCCTGTCCGAGGACTGAGTCCCCGCCAGGGCTGACTCGCCTCAGCCCTGGCGGGCCTTCATTCGAGGATTCTTCTTGTTGACGACGAACACGCGCCCGCGCCGGCGGACCACCTGTGCGCCGGGGACCTTCTTCAGCGCCCGCAGTGAGTTCCGTACTTTCATGATGCCCTCCGGGAATCGATGTCATGGGTGGTGTCCAGGCCGAACGGGTCGGCCAATGTGGTGAAACCGTTCTTCATCTCGGTCTCTGTCAGCTGACAGTCGGTGAGAAGTCGGATGATCTCGGCAGCGTCGAGGCTTTCCCCGGTTGCGGCGATCACGGTGCTCGGGTGGCCTGCGTCCGCCCTGGCGCGGACGGTGGTGACCGGGTCTTCAACGCCTGTTGGCTCCTGCGGGTGATCGTGCAGGTAGGCAGGCCAGGGACCCACATTCTCCAGCCATACGCGGGGACCGGCCCCCCGCAGCAGGATCCGGCACTCCGGTGCCGGTGCCATCCAGAGTTGGCCACGCAGACGGCAGCATCCCTGGGCGAGAGAACGCAGTGCGTGATGGAAGCGCCCTGGGTGCAGCGGGCGGTGGAACTGGTGGACGACGGTGGTGAACGGAGATTCCTTCGCGATCCCGGCGCATGATGGCCCTCCCACGTCTGTGTTCCGTCCCGATGCAGTCGCTCCTGGGTGGGCAGGACAGATGTCGGTTGCCCGGTCGGTGACCCGCGCATGAGGAGCCAGTTCCCGGAGCAGCTGCACGCCTCGAGCGCTGGCAGCAGGGTCGGCCGGGACCACGTCGGGGTCTGCCAGTAGCACGGTGTCGATCGAGGCCAGCTCCTCCATGAGGAACTCTCCGGAGGTCCTTTCATCATCGGGCAGGGCCAGATAGCCGGACTCGAAGAGGGTGTGACGGTCCCAGATCTGGTCCTCGACCGCACCCGGCGAGCAGGCCAGCACCACGGCGTTGAGCACCAGTGACCGGCGCGCGCCGCCGCTCAGCGCCCGCACCACGGCAGCCGCCGGCAGCGCGGGAGGCAAGCCGAGAATGAGGTGGTCCACGCCAGCTTTCCCTGCGCGTTGCACGGAGGGCTCAATGTCCAACCGGATGGCGCAGTTGGGACAGGGATGTTCCAGTCGAGTCTCTCCCCGCTGTGGGGGCGCCCCGGACCGGATCGATCGGCGCACCAGCAGGCCGTCCTCCAGTAGGTCATGCAGCATCAGCACGGCTTCGGGATAGGCAACGGCCAGCATGTCGCAGGCCTGTTGACGGCATAGGGCATCGAGGGCGCTGACGACGGTGAGGTGCATAGTCGACATGCTACATGAGAACGATTCTCAATACCGTGTCGGGCCCCACCAGGGGCAGTATCACCTCTGTGTCACGCGTCGAGGGAACGGCACCCACTCAAGATGTGACGTACGGCAGCATCGTTTCGCTGGTCAACACGGTTCGTCGAGAGTAGCTTGTTCCCTCGTGACCTTGCCCCCGCTTCGGCGGAACCTTCTCCGTTCGGCACGCCGGCCGGCCTCGCGACCTGCGCCCCGCCGGTCCCACCGGAAACCGGCCCAGGTGATCGTCCTGGGGTTCCTGGCCGCGATCGTGGCCGGCACCGCGCTGCTCATGCTCCCCGTGTCCTACCAGGACCGCGCCCCGACCCTTACCGAAGCCGCCTTCACGACCACCAGTGCCATCACCGTGACGGGTCTGGCCGTGGTGGACACCCCGGAGTTCTGGACCATCTTCGGCCAGCTGGTGATCCTGGTCCTCATCAAGGTGGGCGGACTGGGGGTGATGACCTTCGCCACGGTGCTGGGCCTGCTCATCTCCCGCCGATTGGGTCTGTCTCGGAGGCTGGAGACCGCAGCGGAGGCCCGGGCCGAGGGCATCGGAGATCTGTCCCGCATCCTGCTCGGCATCGTCAAGGTCTCCGCTGTCATCGAATCGGCCGGTGCGGTGCTGCTGTTCCTACGGTTCTGGCTCGGACACGGACTCGACGTCGGCACGGCGGCCTGGCACGGTGTCTTCCACGCGGTCTCGGCCTTCAACAACGCCGGTTTCGCCCTGTACTCGGCCAATCTCATGGACTTCGTGGACGACCCATTCATCTGCCTACCCATCGCCGGATGCATCATCCTCGGCGGCATCGGCTTCCCGGTCCTGGTCCAATTACGCCGACACTGGCGGCTTCCGCACCGGTGGACCATGAACACCCGGCTGGTTCTTCTGGGCAGCGCGCTCCTGCTGGCCGGGGGCACCGCCATGTACCTGATCCTGGAGTGGTCCAACCCGAAGACCTTGGGCCCCCTGGACCCGGCCGCCCGTGTGCTGGCGGCCTTCTTCCAATCCGTGACGACCCGCACCGCGGGGTTCAACTCCCTGGACTTCGGGCAGATGGACCCCATCACCCTGCTGGGCACAGACGTCCTGATGTTCATCGGTGCCGGCCCCGCCGGGACCGCCGGCGGGCTGAAGATCACGACCTTCGGCGTACTGTTCTTCATCATGCTCACTGAGCTGCGCGGACAGGCCGCGGTCAACGTCATGGGCCGCCGTCTGGCCCGGTCGGCGCACCGGGAGGCCATCACCGTGGTGCTACTCTCGGTCGCCGCCGTGACCGTCGGCACGGCCGTCCTCATGGGCCTCAGCGAGGAGACCTCGGACCGGCTGCTCTTCGAGGCCGTCTCTGCCTTCGCCACGGTGGGGCTGTCAACCGGCATCACCGCGACCCTTCCCGAGGCCGGTCAATGGGTCCTGATGGTCCTGATGTTCCTGGGCCGGATCGGTCCTGCCACCGTCGCCGGCGCCCTGGCGCTGCGCGAACGCCAACTGCTCTACGAACTCCCAAAGGAAAGGCCCCTCCTTGGCTGACATCCCCGCCACTGACCCCCGCGAGCCCCCGCGCGGTGAGCCGCGACGCCGGCACCGGCACCGAGTCGTCGGCGCCTTCACCAACCCGTTCACCGGCCCGACCTCCGCCCGTCCTGCCGGACAAACCGTCGTCGTCCTGGGCCTGGGCCGGTTCGGAGCCGGATTGGCCCTGGAACTCATGGAATCCGGGTGTCAGGTCCTGGGGATCGACGTCCGGGAGCAACCGGTGCAGGCCCTCAACGGCCAGCTGACCCACGTGGTGCGCGCCGACACGACCTCCGAGGAGGCCATGCGCCAACTCTCGGTCCACGAGGCCGATCGGGTGGTGATCGCCATCGGAACCCACCTCGCCGCCTCGATCCTCACGACCTCACTGATGATCCGGTTCGGCATCGACAACATCTGGGCCAAGGCCAACGACGACGCTCACGAGACGATCCTGCGCCAACTCGGAGTCCAACACGTGGTCCACCCCGAACGGGACATGGGCCGCCGACTGGCCCACCTGGTCCGGATTTCCATGGAGGACTATGTGGAGGTCGAGCCCGGATTCGCCATCGTCCGCACCGGAGTCCCCCAGCGATACGTCGGGCGGGAACTGGCAGAGACCAGGCTACGGGCCGAACGGGGCGTCTCGGTCGTGGCCGTGAAGGACCAAGGCGAATGGATCTACCCGGACCGCGACTACATCCTCCAGGCCGATGACACCCTGCTTGTGGCCGGACCGACCCGCAAAGCCGAGGCTTTCGCACAACTGAACTGAATGGGGGCCGCGGTGATGGGCGGCCTGCCGCAGCCATGCGGTAGCTGCAGGTCTTACGCCGTGGCTGTGCCGGTGATGTGTTCGGCGTGCGAGAGCGCCTCGGCCAGAAGGCGGTTCACGTGCGCATCGGTCGCTGAGTAGTAAGCGAAGGTGCCCTCACGCCGGCTGTCCACCAGGCCCGCCAGTCGCAGCTTGGACAGATGTTGGCTCACCGCCGTGGGCGCGGCACCGACAAGCTCGGCCAGGGCGTTCACACTGGACTCGCCCTGGAACAGCGCCCAGAGGATCTTCACTCGCGTTGCGTCGGAGAGCATTCGAAAGGTCTCCGCGGCAATCCGCGCATGATCGTCATCAGGGGCGGCGTGGACAAGCATTGGTGCCTCACAGTCACGACCACTCCGAGGCGATCCAGACCGCCGAAGAAGCCAGCTCCATCGGAATCCGCGCCGCGCAGATCAGCCTGGCAGGCATGGGGGCCACTGCGCTTCTGCAGATCGTGATCGTCTGGCTGAGCGGTTCGGTGGCCCAATTGGCCGACACCCTGCACAACCTGGGGCACCTGGCGACCACAGTCCCGCTGATTATCGCCTTCCGTCTCGGCCGTCGAGCGCCCTCCCGACGGTACAGTTACGGGTTCCGGCGGGCCGAAGATCTCGTCGGCCTCCTGATCGGGGCCGTCATCGCCCTCTCTGCCGGGCTGATCATCTGGGAATCGGTCCGAGCCTTGACCGCGCAGCGGGACATGACCCATCTGGGGTGGGTGTTGACCGCCGCGGTGGTCGGGGCCGTCGGCAACGAGATCGTAGCCAGGTACCGGATCCAGGCAGGGCGGCGCATTGGATCAGCGGCCTTGATCGCCGAGGGCCAACACGCGCGAACCGATGCGCTGACATCCCTGGCTGTCATCTTGGGCGTTCTCGGCGCTTGGGTGGGCCTGCCTTGGGTGGACCCGATCATCGGGCTGGTCATCGCAGCGGTCGTCGTCGCGGTACTTGTCGGCTCGATGCGCACGGTCCTGCGCCGACTTATGGATGGTGTCGAAGCCGGCACCCTGGATCTGATCGAGAGCACCGCAGCAGCCGTTCCGGGGGTCATCTCCGTGGAACAGGTGCGCGCCCGGTGGAGCGGGCATCACCTGGAGGCCGAACTCACCCTTGCCGTCCAGGCGAGCCTGAACATCGAAGCCGGACATCGCCTTGCCCTCGCCGTCGAGGGGAGCTTGCGCGGACACGTTCCCCACTTACACCAGGCCACCACCCTCCTCTCCCCTGCCCAGGCAGGGCCCTGAGTCCGCCGTCAGCCGAACACCATCGGCAGGAGGGACAGCGCGAACCCGCACACACCCAGCACCACGAAGGTGGAGCCCAGGGCCAGGCAGACGCTGGTCGCCGGCGTGCGGCGCTCGAACCGCACCGCGGAGGGGTCACGCCGGCTCACATAGCCCCGGCACACGTCCTGGCCGGCCAGGCGCGCGCGTTCGGCGCCGCTCAGGGGCCGCTCATGGAACTCACCGGCGGAGAACCAACGCGCCCACAGCGTCCCGGCGTCCGCCACGAGGACGACCTCGGTGGGGACCAGGCCCTTCTCACCCGAGCGCAGCAGCAATCCCACGAGCAGCACGGGCAGTCCGAGGATCAGCCCGATCCAGGAGATCAGGTCCCCCGCCACCCCGGCGCCTTCGAGGCCGTTCACGCCGCAGCTCCGGCCATCCGGGGCCTACCGGGTGGCACGGCTGTCATCACGGATCTGGCCGACGAGTTCCTCCAGCATGTCCTCCAGGGTCACAACGCCGTAAGGGTGACCGGACTCGTCCACGGCCAGGGCGAGGTGCGCACCGTCGCGCTGCATGCGGCGCAGGGACGACTGCAGGTGGTCTTCCACGTGCAGCCGCGGAAGTTCCCGCACCAGGCCGTCCGGCACCGGCACGGTCCGCGCCGCCGGTTCCAGGCCCAGCAGGTCCTTGACGTGGATGTAGCCGTTCAGGTGCCCGTCCTCGGCCTGGACCGGGAACCGTGAATAGCCGTTCGCCGCGACCTTCTCGATCTGCTCCGGTGTGCATCCGGCCGGCAGGGTGACGACCTCATGCAACGGGATCACGATGCTCTGGACGGAGCGCTCCTCGAAGGTGAGAGCACCGAGCAGCAGCCGCTCGTCCTGGTGGTCCAGCAGCCCGCCCTCACGGGACTCACCCACCAACCCGGCCACCTCGTCCCGGGTGAAGGTGCTGGCGACCTCGTTCTTGGGCTCCACCTTGAACAGGCGCAGGATGCCGTTGCCCATCGCGTTCATGGTCCACAGCAGCGGCTGCAGGGCACGCACGACGACCACCAGGGCGGGGCCCAGGATGAAGGCCATGCGCTCGGGCCCGGCCAGGGCGATGTTCTTGGGCACCATCTCGCCGAGCACCACGTGGAGGTAGGTCACCAGGGCGTACGCGATGATGTACGCGATGGTGTCGATCATCGTCGCCGGGATCCCCCAGGCCTCGAAGGGTCCCTGCAGGGCGTAGACGATCATGGGCTTGGTGACATAGCCCAGGGCCAGGGAACACACCGTGATCCCCAACTGCGCCCCGGCCATCATCAGCGAGACGTTCTCGATGGCCCACAGGGTCATTTTGGCCCCGCGCCCGCCCTCCTGGGCCTTGGGCTCCACAATGCTGCGGCGGGCCGCGATGAGGGAGAACTCGGCTCCCACGAAGAAGAAGTTCGCCGCGAGCAGCACGACGGTCAGGACAATACCGACGGTATCCACTAGCGATCGTCCTCCTGGGACTCGAGGGGTGATGCGGTGGCATGGACGCGGGCGATGCGGGACCCGTCCATGGCCTCCACCGTGAGGGAGACGCGAGCAGCCGGGTAGCCGTGTTCGGATTCGGTCTCCAGCTCGATACCGTCGCCCACGGCCGCGATTCGCCCGAGGTGCAGGGTCAGCAAGCCGGCGATGGTGTCGTACTCGGCGTCCTCGGCGATCCGATGCCCCAGCAGTTCGGTGACCTCGTCCGGGCGCAGCGCGCCATCGAAGGCCCAGGCCCCATCGGGCAGCCTCTCACTGGTCCGGTCGTCCGGATCGTGTTCGTCGACCACCTCCCCCACGAGTTCCTCCACGAGGTCCTCGAGGGTGATCAGGCCTGCCACGTCCCCGGTCTCATCCATCAGGACGGCCATCTGCAGGCCACCGGCACGCAGGGTGTCCATCAGTTGGTCCAGCTCGATCGTGTCCGGCATCAGGGTGGGCGTCTCCATCACGTCCGAGACGGGCGTGGAGGGGCGCTCGTCGAACGGAACGGCCAGGCCACGGCGGATGTGGACCAGGCCCTCGACTGCCGACGAGCCCGGCTCCATCACGGGGAACCGCGAGTGGCCGGTCGTGGCCGCCACCTGCAGCAGGTCCTGGACACTGCTGCCCGGCGCCAGGGTGGTCATCCGGGTACTCGGGGTCATCGAGTCGTGCGCACGGCGGTTGCCGAAAGCGAAGGACCGCTGGATGAGCTCGGCGGTCTCCGCTGGCAGCACACCCTGACGGGCGGAGTGGCGCACCAGCACCGTGAGTTCCTCCGGCGAGCGGGCCGAGGCGAGTTCCTCCTGGGGCTCGATGCCGAACAGTCGCACGATCCGGTTGGCCGTGCCGTTGAAGAACGTCAGCAGGGGTTTGGTCACGGTGCTGAACCCCCGCTGGAAGCCGACGACGGCCCGTGCGGTCGCCAGGGGCCGGGCGATGGCCAGGTTCTTGGGCACCAGCTCGCCGAACACCATGGTCAGGACGGTGGCCAGGACCAGGGCGAGCGCCACGGAGACGGACCGGGCCAGCGGTGCGGCCAGGCCGGCGTCCGTCAGGGGACCGACCACCAGGGCGGCGATGGCCGGTTCCGCCAGGAAGCCGATGCCCAGGTTGGTCAAGGTGATGCCCAACTGTGCCCCGGAGAGCTGCGTGGACAGGGTGTTCATACCCTTGAGCACACCCGCTGCCTTCTGGTCCCCTTGCGCGGCGGCCTCACGGACCTCGTTCTTGTTGACCGTGATCAGGGCGAATTCCGCAGCCACGAAGAGGCCGCAGGCGATGATCAGCACGAGGCCGACCAGGATCGAGACTATTTCCAATGACTACACCCCCCACCGCACGTTGTGAGCGCATGCGCTCGTGTCAGTGGGAGGCACGGACTGTGCCCCGGACTGTCACCGGGAGTAGACATCGGTTTCCTCTCAAGAAATCAGAAAAATCCCCGACCGTCGGCCGGGGATGTACGAAATCATGCCAGCGTGGCGGTTCCTGCGCAAATGGGCGAGGCGGCGAGCGGAAGCGGCCACCAGGGGCCAGCGGATCGGACCCCCAAGGCCCCGGACACCGCCCCCGCCTGCACGTACGATGGCAGGGTGCCTCAGTCCACCCCCACAGCGCAGTCGGTACGGCCGGTGCAGCCGGCATCTCCAGCGCCCGCCACATCCCCAACCCGGTGGTTGAGCACCCCCGCAGCCGCCTACACGGATGCGGCCCTGCGTCTTCGGCTGCTCGGCGAGCGTTTCCATCCGGGCCACTGGGGTTGGATCGTCCCGCTGGCCGTCACCATCCTGGCCGGCGTCCTGCGTCTGATTCGGCTGGACCACCCGCACCAGCTGATCTTCGACGAGACCTACTACGTCAAGGACGCCTTCACCCTGCTGCAGTCCGGCGTGGAGATGAACTGGCCGGAGGACCACAACGAGCAGTTCGCGGCCGGTAACCCGCAACCGGAGAACACTCCCGAGTACGTGGTGCACCCCCCGCTGGGCAAGTGGCTGATCGCCCTCGGCATGGCAGTGTTCGGTGCGGACAACGGCACCGGCTGGCGGTTCTCCGCGGCCGTGGCGGGCACCCTGTCCGTGCTGCTGACCGCACTGATCGCCCAACGGCTCTTCCGTTCGGTCTTCCTCGGCGGGATCGCCGGCCTGCTGCTGGCGGTGGAGGGCCATCACCTCGTGATGTCCCGCACTGGGCTGCTGGACATCTTCCTCTCCTTCTTCGTCCTGGCCGCCTTCGGTGCGCTGCTGCTGGACCGCGCGGACGGCAGGCGCCGTCTGGCCGAGCGGCTCGCGGCCGCGGCCGCACGCCATGGTGGGGCGCCGCCGTCGTCCCTGCTGAGGTACGGGCCGTGGCTGGGATGGCGCCCGTGGCGCCTGGTGGCCGGGATCCTCCTGGGTGCGGCCTGCGGGGTGAAGCTCTCCGGGCTGGCCTTCATGGCCGTCTTCGGGCTGACGACCGTGCTGTGGGACATGAACGCCCGGCGCGTGGCGGGCATCCGGCACTGGGTCCGCGCCGGCGTCACGCATGACGGGCTCTATGCCTTCGTCGCCGTCGTCGGCGTGGGCGCGGCGACCTATCTGGCCACCTGGACCGGCTGGCTCGTCACCGGCAACGGCTACAACCGGCAGTGGCACGCCACCCATCCCCCGCAGTCCTGGTGGGAGCACCTCGTGCCCGGCCCGCTGCGCTCGCTGGGCGACTACCACCGGCAGTCCACCCAGTTCCACGGGGGCCTGTCCTCCGGACACGACTACGCCTCGAACCCGTGGACGTGGCCGTTCATGGGCCGCCCCACGTCCTTCTACTACGAAGGCTACGACGACGGCGCGAACGGCTGCCCAGTGGACACCTGTTCCGCTGCCATCACCGATCTGGCGAACCCCGTCATCTGGTGGGCGGGAACCCTGGCAGTGCTGGCCCTGGTGTTCCTGTGGCTGGGTCGCCGCGACTGGCGGGCCGGGGCATTCCTCGGGGTCTACGCGGCCGGCCAGCTCGTCTGGTTCCTCTGGCCGGAGCGGACCATGTTCTTCTTCTACACGATCGCCTACACGCCCTTCCTCATCCTCGCGCTCACCCTCTGCCTCGGCGCCCTGATGCGCTTCGGCGGCCCCGCGAACCGCCGCCGGAACACGGTGCTGGTCCTGGCGTTCGTGGCGGTGGCCGTGGCGGCCAGCGCCTTCTTCATGCCGGTCTGGACCGGCGAGATGATCCCCTATGACCAGTGGCGGCTGCGGATGTGGATGAGCAGCTGGATCTGAGTCCGACCTCAGCGGATAGGCTGAGTCCCATGATGCAGGAAGCCCAGACCGACCAGGTCGCCGACCTCCCCGCCGAGACCAACGTGACGGACCGGTTCCTGGCCGTGGCGGCCGAACGACCCCACGCCCCGGCCTACGCCGTGCGCAATGGGGCCGGCGGGTGGCTGGACGTCTCCTACGCCTCCTTCCTCGACCAGGTGAGGTCCGCCGCCAAGGGGCTGATCGCCCTCGGCGTGGAGCCGAAATCCATGGTGGGCATCATGGCACCCACCTCCTATGAGTGGGCCGTGATAGACCAGGCCATCTGGTTCGCCGGTGCCGTGTCCGTCCCCGTCTACGAGACGTCCTCACCGATGCAGGTGGAGCACATCCTCGCGGACTCCGGCGCCCGGCTGGTCTTCACCGCCGCCGCACGGCACCGCACCGCCGTGGAGCGTGCCGCCGGGCAGGGAGGTTTCGAGGTCTCCGTGGTCCCGCTCGACGCCGCCGGACTGGCCGAGCTGGGCCGCGCAGGCCGGGGCGTGACGGACGAGGCGCTCGAGGCGGCCCGGTCCGCGAACTGCCTGGCCGACGTCGCCTCCCTCGTCTACACCTCCGGCACCACGGGCAAGCCCAAGGGCGCCCGGATCACGCACGCGAACTTCGCCGTGGGGGCCGCCAACATCCTCCCCTTCGCCCAGGGGATCGTGGGCGGCAGCGAGCAGCGCACCCTGATGTTCCTGCCGCTGGCGCACGTGCTGGCCCATGCCGTGCAGTACATCTGCCTGGTCGGCGGGATCCAGATCGCCCACGCCTCGGACCTGAAGACCCTGACCACGGACCTCTCCTCCTTCCATCCCACGTGGCTGCTGGCCGTGCCGCGCGTGTTCGAGAAGCTCGACGCCGGCGCTGCCGCCGCCGCGCACGAGGGCGGAACCGCGAAGATCTTCGCGGCCGCCCGCGCCACCGCGATCGAGTACTCGGAGGCCCAGGACGCCGAGGCCAGGGGTGAGGGCAGCGGGCCCGGTGCCCTGCTGCGGGCCCGCCATGCACTGTTCGACAAGCTGGTCTACCCGAAGATCCGCCGGATCCTCGGCGGCTCGGCGAAGTACACCGTTTCCGGGGCCAGCGCCCTGAACCCCGAACTGGCCCACTTCTTCCGCGGCGCCGGACTGGGGATGCAGGAAGGGTACGGCCTGACCGAGACCACCGCTCCCGCCACGCTCAACATCCCCGGCCACACGCGCATCGGCTCCGTGGGACTGCCGGTGCCGGGGACCACCATCCGCATCGCCGAGGACCAGGAGATCCTCATCCGGGGCACCATCGTCTTCGACGGGTATCACGGTCAGCCCGAAGCGTCCGCCGCGGCGCTGGATGAGGACGGCTTCTTCCGGACCGGGGACATCGGCCGCCTGGACGCGGACGGCTACCTCTATGTCACCGGCCGCAAGAAGGAGATCATCGTCACCGCCGGCGGCAAGAACGTCTACCCGACGCCTCTCGAGGAGACCATCCGCTCCGCCGGTGTGGTCTCCCAGGTGGTCGTGGTGGGCGACGGCCGTCCCTTCGTGGGCGCCCTCGTCACCCTGGACGCGGACGGGCTGGCCCAGTGGGCCAACGCCCAGGGCGTTTCGCCCCTCTCCCTGGCCGAGGCGAGCACCCACGAGGGGCTGCGAGCCGAGGTGCAGAAGGCCGTGGACCTGGCCAACGAGTCGGTCTCCCAGGCGGAGTCCATCCGGAAGTTCACCATCCTGGACACCGAGCTGACCGAGGAGTCCGGCCACCTCACCCCGTCCCTGAAGCTGCAGCGCAACGTGGTCATCACCGACTACGCGGACGCCATCGAGGAGCTGTACCGGGCGTAGCCCCTCGCCTCCACCCCCTCCATCACGAGAGCGGTAACTGTCGACTCCACCGGAGAGTCTCGACAGTTACCGCTTTCGTGTTCTCGGGGTCAGGCCTCCTGGGCGTCGTACCAGTCGTTGCGGCGCTGGATCAGGTCCATCTGCGCCAGGCGGGACTCGTGCCGCCGGCGGCGGGTGGGCCACGTGCAGATCAGGGTCACGATGAGGGTGACCAGCACCAGGGCGGCGATGCCGATCCCGGCGTCCATCCAGAACTGGTTCGGGTAGAGCCGGATCAGGGCGTCCGTGGCCTGGAAGGTCCAGGTGCCGTCGGCGAAGAACAGGCTGTGGAAGGTCGCGAAGAACTGCTCCCAGCCGAGCACGGCCAGCACGGCCAGGGCGATCAGGACCACGAGCATCCAGACCGACCCGGCGAACAGCGAGCGGCGGATGCCACCCTTGGCGGTGCGGGCCAGAACGATCATGAAGACGATGCACAGCAGGCCCAGGACGGCGCCGACGGCCATGCTGATGAGCATGACGAGCTTGACGTCCGCCATGTGGGAGACCTCGGTGTCCGTGAACAGCTGGTTGCCCTGGTGTGTCAGGTCGGACAGATACCGGGGCGGTGCTGCGTTGAAGAGGAAGTCCATGCCGGCGGAGCCGTAGGTCAGCCGGTCCTCGGTGGTGAAGCCAAGCTCGTCGGCCGGGAAGCCGGGACGGTGGTACTCGATCCACAGGAACAGTGGGGAGGCCACGGCGCGGACGGCGGCGATCAGCACGACGATCGGGAAGAAGATCGCCAACAGCACCTGCAGCACCTTGGGTGCGGTCGAGGGGCCTTCCAGCGCCTCGTCCCGGGCCGCGGCACGCGCCTCGGCGCCACGCAGGTCCCGACGCCGGTCCTCAGCGTCCGTTGCGTGTGCACCGCTGGCGAAGCCCCGGTAGTCGTCCTGGGCGGACTGGGCGGTCTGGGGCGCCGTGACGGGGGCCCCCGCAGCCGCTCCTGCGCCGGCGGCGGTGGAGCCTGCCACGGCGACGTCGTCCCACAGGGTGCCCGTTCCGGCGCGGCTGGACTCGGGATCGGGCTCCGGCGTGGACGTGGCTGTCACGGTCTCCGGCGGCAGTCCGTTCCTGTCACCGCGCGCCCGGGCAGCCGGCCGGTCCCGCGCCACAGTATCGCCGGCAGCCCAGGCATCGAGCTCGGCCCGGTCGATGGACTGTGTCGACTGGGTTCCCGGGTCCGCGCGGTGCTCGGCGCGGCCGGCACCGTCGGGTCGGTCGATGGACTCGGTCGGCTGGGTGCCCAGATCCGCACGGTGTGAGCCGCCATCACTGGAATCCAGGGCATCCGAGGTCACCGGCGCGGTGTCAGGACTCTCCTCGGCGTTCGGATCAGAGGTGTCCGCCTCGTCGTCCTCCATGAACGCCGCGTAGTCCAGGCCGCTCTCGAACTCGTGGCTATCCGCGTGCTCCGCTGCACGCCCGTCCCGGTCCCCATTCTTGCCGGAGGAGGCGTTCGTGCCGTCCTGTGACCTGTCCTTGCCAGCCATCGTCCTGCCTTCTGTTCGCGCGTGATGAGACGTTTCCTTCAGAGACTAGTGCCGCCCGAAGAGTCAGAGGCGGGGGCACGCCCGAGCCAGGTCTCCACGGCGTTGCCAAGCCATCATCGGTCAGGACGGCGTCAGTTCAACCGCAGACCCCATCATCATCGAACGCGCCCCTGCACAGCGTCGTGGACTGCACCGAGGACACGGTGAACTGACCGCCGCTGTCCTGCAACTGGACCTCCAGCCGCTCGCCGTGCGCCATGTCTCCAGCGTCATCCTGCCCGTCTCGGTAACCACCGATCAGATCAACAGTCCATGCGCCGACTCCGCCCTGCGGAGAGCGGACGATGGTGCGTTCGGTCCCCGTGTCCTGGTGTTCGGGGCCCGGTTCACTCTCCGGGGCACGGAGGTCTGCCACGTGGAGCACGAGCTCTTCTGCATCGGTCCTGGATCCGGCGTCCGCGACGTCCTCGGTGACATCCGCCGTCGGGCCGAAGGTGGCCACGTACTGGCGGTTCACCCATCCGTAGAGGTCTCCACCGTCCTCGGACTCGGTGACGATCTCGATCCACCACCCACCCTCGTCCACGAAGAATCCCTCGCGTCCGGTCAGCGTCAGTTGGTCCATCGGGCCGGCGCTGGCGATCACATCACCGTCCGGACCCACTCCGGGCTGCAACCGGATGTTCAGGCCGCTGCCCTCGGGGACCCCGACGACGTGGACCTCGTCCGTGTCCGGGAAAGCAGGCTCCGCGTTCTCGTCGTCGTACGGACTGAGCGCGTTGATCTCGTCGTCAGGCAGGGGTTCGGAGCCTGGGCCGGACGCGGTGGTGCCGTCCTGGTCCGGACTGGGCTCACCAGAACTGCTGGGCTCACCGGAACTGCTGTGCCCACTCGGACTGGGCGCATCGGTCTGACTGGGCTCGCCGGCCGGGGACGTGGTGTTCTCCGCGGGACTGGTGACGGTCCGTGTCTCCGAGGCGACGCTCCCGCTGCCCGCTGGAGCCCCTGAGGGTGCACACGCGGTGGCGACGAACAGGACGGCCGCTCCGAGGCCCAGGGCTTTGACGATGGGCCCCGAGAATGCGTTCACGGTTCGGTCCCTCTTCCTGCCTGCCAGCACTCCACTGGCAGTGCTTCTTCATCGTCACACTGTCGATCTTCGAGCACAACCACACCACCGCACTGGTGGCCAGATCGTTGCGCTCACGTGGGCTTCCGGGTGCGGGGCACCCAGGGCGACCTACGCTGTGAGCTGGCGGGCGCCGGCGTCGTGGGCCTCGAGGTCCCCGGTGGCGCCGGCGGCGACGGCCCGGCGCCCCAGGATCAGCGTGTAGGCCCAGTAGCCGGCCAACACGAGCAGACCGATGCCCAGGCGCAGCCAGTGCGGCAGCCCGGACGGGGTGACGAAGCCCTCCACCACGCCGGACACGGCCAGCACGAGGACCAGCCCGGCGGCCACCGTGAACAGCGAGCGGCCCTCGGAGGCCAGCGAATCGAGCCGGGTCCGCTGCCCCGGGGCCACCCAGGCCCAGAAGATCCGCAGGCCGGCGGCACCGGCGATGAAGATCGCCGTGAGCTCCATGAATCCGTGCGGGAGGATGTACAGGAAGAAGGTGTCCAGCTCGCCGTGGGCCGCCATGACCCCGCCGGAGATCCCGACGCCCTGCGCATTGACGAAGAGCACATAGGGCACGAAGTAGCCGGTGATCCCGAAGGCCACCTCCTGCGCGGCGATCCATGCGTTGTTGGTCCACACCTGCCCGGCGAAGGAAGCGGCCGGGTTCTCGGAGTAGTAGCCGGTGAACTGCTCCTCGGCGTACTCGCGCATCTGCTCCTCGGTGCCCAGGGAGGCGAGCACCTCGGGTTCGCCGTTCACCCAGAATCCGAACCAGACGGCCACGAGGCAGAAGGCCGCCCCGAGGAGCACCGTGAGCCAGCGGATCCGGTAGAACGCGGCGGGCAGCTGTTCGAGGAAGAAGCGGGAGAAGCCGGCGGAGGCGTTGGAGGGCGCCCCCGTGATGCGGTTGCGGGCCCGGGCCAGCACCATGGACAGCCCGGCGGCCTGCGGCCCGTCCGGGTCATGCGCCTGCACCACGGACAGGTGGGTGGAGGCCCGGCCGTAGAGCTCGAGCAGCTCGTCGGCCTGCCCGGCGTCGAGACGGCGGGTGCGCGCCAACGAGTCCAACCGCTCCCACGTGGGGCGATGTACCGAGGTGTAGGCGTCCAGATCCACGACTTCAGGCTACCGGCCGCTACGCTGGGCGGGGCGCACGACGGGCCGCATGACCCGTTCGGCGCAGCTGCTGGACCGTATCAGGGGGTTGTTCATGAGCACGACGGTGGTCACCGGCGAGGCGGTGGTGCTGCAATTGCGGCCCGCGTCCTTCGTGGTCCGGGCCGCCGGCGCCCTCATAGACGCCATCGCCCTCGTGCTGCTCTTCCTCGCGGTGGTCTGGGTCCTGGCCCAGACGATCCTCGAGGAGCTGGACCCCGCCGCAGCCCAGGCCACGGTGCTGGCCCTCGTCGTCGGCATGCTCGTGGGCGTCCCGCTGGCCGTGGAGACCCTCAGCCGGGGCCGTTCACTGGGCAAGCTCGTCTTCGGCACCCGCGTGGTGCGGGACGACGGCGGCTCCATCCGCCTGCGGCACAGTCTGGTCCGCGTCCTGGTCGGGATCATGGAGTTGTGGATGACGTTCGGTTCCGTGGCGCTGATCGCGTCCATGCTGAACGAACGCGGCAAGCGCCTGGCGGACATGGTCGCCGGCAGCCAGGTGGTCGTCGAGCGCCAGCGCGCCGTCCCTCCGCCGTTGCCCGGCGTTCCCGAGTCGATGCGGCCGTGGGCCGAGGTGGCCGACGTCGGCCGCCTCCCGGACGCCCTGGTCGCCTCCGTGACGCAGTTCCTGCGCAACGCCCGCTCCGTCCCGCCTGCGGTCCGCCACCAGACCGCAGGCCGCCTGGCAGCGCAGGTGGCGCCGTTCGTGGCCCCCGGCCCGCCACCCGGGGTGCCCATGGAGGACTTCCTGCTGGCCGTGGTGGCCGAGCGGCGCAACCGCGACTTCCGGCTGCTGAGCCGTCAGCAGGAGAGGGCGGACGCCGCCGCCGAGCGCCTGCACTCCCTGCCGTTCTCCTGACGGTCAGTAGCGGTAGTGGTCCGCCTTGTACGGGCCGGCCACGTCCACCCCGAGGTACTCGGCCTGGCTCTTGCTCAGCTCGGTCAGGTGCGCGCCGAGGGCGTCCAGGTGGAGGCGGGCGACCTTCTCGTCCAGGACCTTCGGCAGCACGTACACCTGCTTCTCGTACTCCACGCCGGTGATGGACCCGTGGCGGGCGAAGAGTTCCATCTGGGCCATCACCTGGTTGGTGAAGGAGGCGCTCATCACGAAGGACGGGTGGCCGGTGGCGTTGCCCAGGTTCAGCAGGCGCCCCTCGGACAGCACGATGATCGAGCGCTCGTCCGCGGTGCCGGAGTCGAACGTCCACTCGTGGACCTGTGGCTTGATCTCGGTCTTGCTGACACCGGGAATCCTGGCCAGGCCGGCCATGTCCAGTTCGTTGTCGAAGTGGCCGACGTTGCCGACGATCGCCTTGTCCTTCATCTGGACCATGTCCTCGGCCATGATGATGTCCATGCCGCCCGTGGTCGTGATGAAGATGTCTCCGGACGAGATCACCTCGTCGAGGCGGACCACCTGGAACCCGTCCATGGCGGCCTGCAGGGCGTTGATCGGGTCCACCTCGGTGACGACCACGCGGGCCCCCTGGCCGCGGAAGGCCTCGGCGGCGCCCTTGCCGACGTCGCCATAGCCGCAGACGACTGCCGTCTTGCCGCCGATCAGCACGTCGGTGCCGCGCATGATCCCGTCCGGCAGCGAGTGGCGGATGCCGTACTTGTTGTCGAACTTCGACTTGGTGACCGAGTCGTTCACGTTGATGGCCGGGAACATCAGCTGACCCGTCTCGGCCAGCTGGTAGAGGCGGAGCACGCCGGTGGTGGTCTCCTCGGTGACCCCGCGGACGCCCTGGGCGATCCGCGTGAAGCGCTGGCCGTCCGTGGCGAGCGAGGCACGCAGGGTCTCGAGGACGACCTGGTACTCCTCGGGGTCCTCCGCAGTGGGGCTCGGCACGGCGCCGGCGGATTCGAACTCGACGCCCTTGTGCAGCAGCATGGTGGCGTCCCCGCCGTCGTCGAGGATCATGTTCGGGCCCAGTTCCGGGTCCTGGTCAGCCCCGGGCCAGAGGAGGATCTGGGAGGCGGTCCACCAGTAGTCGGTGAGGGTCTCGTTCTTCCAGGCGAAGACCGGGACGCCGTTGGGCTCGTCCGGAGTTCCGGTGCCGACCACGATGGCGGCGGCCGCCTCGTCCTGGGTGGAGAAGATGTTGCAGGACGCCCATCGAACCTGAGCGCCGAGGGCCACCAACGTCTCGATCAGCACGGCGGTCTGAACCGTCATGTGCAGGGAGCCGGCGATCCGGGCACCCTTGAGGGGCTGGGCCTCGCCGAACTCGCGGCGCAGGGACATCAGCCCCGGCATCTCGTGCTCGGCCAGGCGGATCTGGTGGCGGCCGGCCTCAGCCAGGGAGAGGTCCCGGACGGCGAAGTCGAAGGCGGCCCCGGGGACGGTGACGCGGTTGGCGTACCCCGGGTCGGTGGCAGGGCTTGGAGCGCTGACGGCAGGGTTCTCAGTCATGGACCCAGCCTAGGGCAGACCACGTCCTCACCAGCGCGGAGGTTTCCCCGCATGGCGCTGTTCCCCGGCTCGCCGGGCGGGGTCAGGAATCCCGCAGCAGGCGAAGGGCGGGCCGGCCGGGGCGCGCGGGAGCGTCACCGTTGACGGAACCGGTCGTCTCCGGGCGGGGGCCGGCGTCGGGAGTGGTGCCTCGGCGACCGACCGAGGGACTCGAGGAAGCAGGGCGGACAGCGGGCTCACGGACGGCGTGGGCCAAGGCCAACAGGTCGTCCGGCTCCTCCGGAACGGGGGGTTCGGCACCCTCCGGCGGCTGGATGCGCAGCAGCTCCCAGCCTTTCGGCGCGGTCATGCTGCGGGCGTGCTTCTCGCACAGATCATAGGTGTGGGGTTCGGCCAATCGGGACATGGGGCCCAGAACCACGGTGGAATCGGCATAGTTGTACGTCAGCGTTGCCAGAGCCGCAGATTGGCAGCTGGTCTTGGAGCACTGTCGCATCGATCCCACGGCAGACCACCCTACCGCGCTGGGCCCCTGAAGCCGTGCACTGCTTCGTCGGGACGCGTGTCCGGCGGCGTTCCAGCCCCCACCTGATGGCGTCCGGCCGCAGAACCTCCGTGTCCGGTACCGGCCTTCCGGTGTCCGGTACCGGCCCACCCCTGCGGGGTCTAGCATCGAGTCATGACTTCCTTCGAACCCGTTGCCGTGGAACACGGCGTGGCACGGGGCATGGGGCAGGATTCGGGCCAAGCCCGCGCACCCCGCACGTCAGGATCCACGTCAGGAAACGTGTCCCGGTCTCCCCGCCGGGACCGCCGTGGACGCGGCCTGCGCGGACCACTGATGCCGCCGGGACTGCCCGGCGCCCGGAGCCGCAACGAGGCCTTCTCCGACTACCTGGCTGCCGCGGTGTCCCGGCTGGCCGAGGTCTGCGGCCCCGCCGTGGAACAGGCCCGCTTCCGCATGACCATGATCCCCGAGGACCTGGAGAACCGCCTGGAGTTGGTGCGGGCCTGGGGCACGGAACTGGTGGACGATCCCACCGGCTCCACGCGCCGCGATGCCCAAGGTACGGCCGTCATCACCATCCACCGGCGCCCACTCGAGGCCCGCTGCCCGGCTCCGTCCCTGCTGCCCGACCTCGTCTACGGGGCGGTCGTGGAGCAGTGGGCCGAGCTGACCGGTGTGGCGCCAGAGGCCGTGGACCCCGACTTCCACTGGTAGACGGCCTGCACAGCCGGTGCCCGGCGCGGGCCGAGACCTGCCGGGTCCGCCCGGTGGCCGGCTCAGTACCCCACGCGCACCGGGACGCCGGAGACCTGTTGCTGCTGAGGCACCACCGGATACGCGGAGATCCCCTGCGCGCCACGCACGTCCACGGCGGCGTACACCTGACCCTCCACGGTCTCCACCAGAGCCCCACTGGGGACGGCACCTTCACCGCCAGCCAGGTCCGCGAAGGAGAGCGCGTGGGTGGATTCCGGACCGAGTTCCTGCACCCGGGACTCCCCCAGGCTGCCGTCCTCTGAGACGGGGGTGATCTCCACGGCCCCGCCATCGGCCGAATACAGCACGAGGTTCGCGGTGGTGTTCTCGGGCCGGGACACCAGCCGTTCCAGGCCCAGCGAGCCCACGGCGGACACGCTGGAGAAGTCGACCGGTTCGCCGGCCTGGCCGGACAGGCCCCGGGCGCTGGCCGCCACGGGCGCATCAGCGCTCACGGTGACGGTGTACACGTCATGGTCCAGCCCGTCGAGGGGGAAGCGCACGGTGGAACCGGCGCCGATGTCCACCAGGCCGCCCTCCGGCAGCTCCACGGTGCCGTCCGGGCCGCTCACGGTGATCTCGGCCGTGGCCGCACTGGCCGGCGCCGCGAGCGAGAGGGCCGGACCGGCCTGCTCATAGCCGTCCTGGCCGACGATCTCCTCGGTGACCGCCCTGTTCGGCACCACGAGCCCGGGCATGACCGCACCCTGGGACGGGTTCGAGGTCGGCTGGATGATCTCCACGCCGCCCGGCGTGATGCCGAAGAGCCGGTGCTGCTGGGCCGTGGCACCGACCGCACCCCCCTGGGCACGGACCTGGACGGCCAGGTGCTCCTCGTCCGGGGCCATGCCGCCCAGCACGATCGACCGGGTCTGTCCGGGTGCCAGGACGATGCCGGCGGTGCCCGGTGCCTCGACCGGCCCGTCGGCCCCGTAGAGGGTCAGGTCCACGGTGCTGGCTGACGCCGAGGGGTTCGAGAGCACCAGGATCGAGGTCGAGCCCACCGTGGTGGTCATGCCGGTGAGCCAGTGCTCGTGGGCCGGGGCGAGGCAGGAGCTGGCGTCGGTGCCGGCGAGGTCGCCGTCCGTGGCGGAGTACAGGGACACGGCGTCCGAGGGCATCGCCTGTCCGCCGATCGGCTCGACCGTGACCGCCGTGGCCTCGCCCGCTTCGCCCCCCGGGGACTGCACGTGGTCCACGGCGGACTCCCGGACCGGGACACCATCCGCACCGGCCGTGGCCGGATCCCCCTGCTGGACCTCTTCAGGCTGGGACTCGGTCAGGTCCACGGGTTCGGCACCCTCGCCGGAGTCACCGTTCTCCGCCGACTGCAGGGTGCTGATCGAGGTGCCGGGGAAACGACCGGCCAGATCGGAGAGCAGCACCGAGGTGACCCGGGAGACGGCGGAGGTGGAGACGGGACTGAACTGCGTGTCCGTCCCCTCCTCGGCGCCGGCGGGCAGTCGCGGCGGTCCGGCGCAGACCGAACGGACCGGCACGGCATTCAGCGCGGCGGGCACGGCCCGGCCGTCCACCTCCGGCGTGGCGGGCGGTACGAGCGTCCCGGCGGTGACCGCGGCCGCCACCAGGACCACGACGCCGGCCCCGGCCAGGCCCGCGGTCATGGGTGCCCTGCGGACCACGCCCCTTTGGTGCGCCTCGAGCGCGGCCTGACGCTTGAGGTCACGGGCGGCTGCGGCCCGCTGGCCCTTGAGCTGCCCCCGCGAGGCGGGTGGGTCCTGCAGCGAGTCCTGGCTCGGTGTACCGGACTCGTCCGGGGGGCTGGAGGCGTCGGGGTGCTGATCGTGGTCTTGGCCGCTCATCGTTGCTCCGTCCGCGCATTGTCATCAACCGTGTCGTCAACGGTGTCTTCAACCGTGCGCTCACCGGTGCCGACACCGGCTCCGTCACCGAAGCCGGCGTCGCCAGCCCGCGGCCGGCCGTCCGTGCGCCGGGTGGGCGAGGGGATGGCCAGCAGGGCGGCGAGTACGAGCAGGAGTCCGGGAATCCACCAGGCCCAGGCCGCAGCCGGGGAGGAGTGCCAGACCCGGAGCTGACCACCGTCAGCGGGCAGTTCAAAGGCTTGGGCCCAGCCGGTGCCGTCATCGGTGTGGGCGCCGAGCGGCTCACCATCGAGCGTGGCGTGCCAGCCGGCGTCGGCCCGTTCGGCCAGGACCAACCGGCGGTCTCCGCCCTCCGCCGCGTCCTCGGCGGCCGGAATGGGCGTTTCCACGGTGGTGCCGGGCCGGGACACCAAATGGGTGGTCTCGCCGGCGCCGTCGACGATCCGGGCGCGGGCCGTCGAGAAGCCCATCCGGTCCTCGAGGTCATGCGTTCCGGCCACGGGGATGCCGCCGGTCTCCTCGGGAAGCACGCGCCACAACCAGCCCGAGTCGGTCAGGCCAACCGGAGCGAGGCCCGGGACGGCGTCGATGGAGGCGGCAGTGCCGAGCTCTCCCCCATCCCGATCCCGCAGCACCACGAAGGCGGCTCCGAAGTCCTCGAGGGCGGGCCGCGGGTCCGCGTTGGCACCGGAGACCAGCTGAGCGCCCAGGCTGCGCAACTGTTCGTCGGCACGGTCCGGGGCGGCCGCCGTCGGGCTGGACAAGGGGCCGGTCAGGGAGCGTGCGGTCCACCCGGCGCTGAGCCGGTCCAGTGCGGGGCCGGCACCACTGGCAAGGCTGACCTGCAGTTCGTCGGCACGGCGTTCCAGGACCACGGTCCGGGTCGCCAGCGCACTGGCGCCTTGGTCGGCAGCGGTGGCCGGGAGGAGCCGGGCGGGGCTGGACTCGATGACGCTGCCGGTGCCCAGCGTGGACAGCACCGCCTCTGCCTCGCCGTCCGCGGTGCGGGAGGCCAGGGCTTCGCCGGCGGCGGGGTCCAGGGTCGAGCCGGGGACAGTGCGCGGGACCGCCCAGAGCGTCGCGGTCAGGGCCACGGAACAGCTGGCCAGGACCGCCAGCACCACCACGGCGGTCCGCCGCGCGGGGCCGATGCCGGCGCGCAGACCCAGACGTGACGCGCCGGGGACCCGGCGCGGGCCGAGGACGCCGTTGAAGCCGGCCACGGCGGCGATCAGCACGCCCAGCAACGCGGTGGAGGTGAAGGGGCCGGTGAACACGGTGACCAGGTCACCGTTGGCGTCCACCGAAGTGGCAATCAGGGGCGCGACGGCGGCGCCGGCCAGTCCCAGCACCGTGGCCCCCAGGCCGATGCGGGCCTGCGTGCCGATCCGCCCGGTCATGAAGGCGCCCACAACGGCGGCTGCCAGGACGGGAAGGCCGATGACGAGCGCAGCGACCAGGGCCCAGGGGTACCCGGCCCCGCCCGGCCCTGCCGTGTCCAGCCACGGCAGGGCCAGCAGGCCGGAGTCCGCGGCGAAGGCCTCCGGGAAGCCGAGGATCTGCTGCCACAGCGGGGCCGGATCGTAGGCCTGCGGCACCCCTGGATCACCGAGGACCGCGCGCAGGTCCGTCCAATGTGTCAGGACGGTGGGCAGGAACAGGGCCAGGCCCGGCAGGGGCGTCCACCACAGGGCACGCCCGCGCTGGCCCATCAGCACGGCGAGGCCCAGCACGCCCACCACCAGGAACGGCAGCAGCAGGGGTGCAGCGGTCCCCAGTGCGGCGAGGAGCAGGGCGGTCCAGCCCGAGGCCGTCCAGGAGATCACCCCACGGTGGCCCGGACGCTGCAGGGCGCCCAGGGTGTCCTCGGTCACGCCTTCCGGGTCAGGTCGCCGCAGAGCGGCCGATCCGGTGGCGCGGATGACGGCCAGGGCCAGCCAGGGCAGGCCGAGGTGTACCAGGAGGGCTCCCGGACGGCCCTCGCCGGCGGCGGTCAGCAGGGCCGGGGACAACCCCCAGAGCAGGGCCGCCAACAGGCGCACGCCACGGCTGCGGGCCACGGCCCCGGCGGCCATCCAGGCGCCGATGGCCGCCAGGGGCATGGCCAGGATGGTCAGCCACACCAGTGCCAGAGATCCCTGGCCGGTGACACCGAGGACCGTCAACGCCAGCCCGAAGGGGCCGGGTTGCACGGGGGCGCCGACTCCGGCGGGCGCCCAGCTGCCGGTGGCGTGGTGCCAGAGTTCGGCGGCCGAGGCGGACAGCGGCAACAGCGAACCGCCGGTCAGGGCGGGGGCGGCCAGCAGGTCGCGCAGGCCCACCAGGGAGAGCCCGCCGAGCAGCAGCAGGGCCAGCACCAGGCCGGTGCCCACCCAGTTGCGTGCAGGGGTGGCCAGGGCCGCGAAATCGTCGTGACCGCCGGTCGCCTCGCTGGAGATCATCGTGGATCCGGTGCCGTCACCGATGATTTCCTCCGGCGATTCCAGGTCCAGCACACTGCGCCGGTAGGTGCGCACCTCGGCGCGGGAGGCCTTGAGCGGGGCCACGATCGACCGGGACGCCCGCCGGGTCCTGCGGGCTTGGCGGCGGGCAGCGGCCAGGGGCAGGATCCGCACGAGGGTCCGCATGGTGCCGGCCAGGTGGGAGGCGCCGCGGCCGGGTTCCTTGGCCAGCAGCGAGGCGGCGAATCCTCCCAGCCCAGTGACCAGGCCCCAGATCCACAGCAGGGGCACCGCCCACGGCCGGGCGTGCTTGAGACGCAGCCACAGGGCGGCCTCGCGGAGTGCCGAGGTACCGGCGTCCAGGCCCTCATCGCGGCCGCCGTGGCCGATGACCGCCTCGGGGACCACGACCACGCGATGCCCGGCCAGCCGGTTGCGCCAGCACAGATCCACTGCGTCGGCCGTGGTCGGCCCGGACGGGTCGAACCCGCCCAGCCCGGTCCACACATCCTGGCGGATGAGCATGCCGGGGAGTGACACGGCGAAAGTGTCCGTGCGGGCGTTGTACTGGCCCTGATCCAGTTCGCCGGGCTCGACGAGGCTGATGGGCTCGGCGGCGGCGGTGACGGTCAGGCCCACGTCCAGCAGGTGCCGGGGACGGCCCAGCTCGACCTGCTTGCAGCCGGCGATCGTCACGGAGGGCGAGGTCTCCACGACCGTCATCAAACGCTGGAGCGCGTCCGGGGCGGGACGCGAATCGTCGTGGATCCACCACAGCCAGCCCGTGCCATCCGTGGCGGCCAGCTCGGCAGCACCGTCGAACGTAGCGAAGGCGAGCCCGGCGTCGTCCACGAGGTCGGCGAGGTGCTGCCGGAGTCCTCCGGCGGTGCCAGCAGCCTCGGTGTCAGCGGTGTGGGGGTCAGCCTCCGTAGCCCCTGACTGCGCTTCGGTCTCGGCGTCAGGGCCAGTGACGGTTTCAGTACTGGCACCGGCTCCTCCCGCGAAGACTGCGACGATGCGGTCCGGGCACCGGTCCTGGTCGAGCAACGCCTGGACGGCGTCTGCGGTCAGGTCGGGCCGCCGGTCGACGACCACGACGGCGGTGACGTGCTGGGCCGCGGGGCCGCCGGTGACGGCGGACGCAGGCAGGGTGGCCGGTGCTGAAATCAGACTGACCGTTTCCGCAGGCGGCGCCGCTCACGCTCGGACAGCCCGCCCCAGATGCCAAAACGCTCGTCGTTGCCGAGGGCATACTCGAGGCATTCACTGCGAACGGTGCAGGCGGAGCAGACCTTCTTGGCGTCGCGGGTGGACCCGCCCTTCTCGGGGAAGAAGGCCTCGGGGTCCGTCTGGGCGCACAGGGCGTCGACCTGCCAGGCCAGCTCGCCGTCCACGTCGAGGGGATCGGCCAGTCCGGGCAGTCCCAGCCACACGGAGGGCTGGGCGGTGCTGGCGGAGCCCGCGCCCGGCACCTCGCCGGGAGTCTCCAAGGGGGCAATCGTGCCGGGGTGCAGGGCGGTGACGGTGGCGACGCCGTCGGAAGCCGTCGGGGATTCGGCTTCGGCGTCGTCTACGGCATGGTCCGCCAGGAAGGCGGTGGCCTGGTCTTCGAGGGATCCCAGGGAGGTGCCGACCTCAAGACGGCGGGCTGCGTCCGGATCAGCCGGGTCCAGGAACCAGTCGGCGGGTACGCTGCGGCCCGGGTGTGGGCCATCGGTCAAGGGCTGGCCGGACAGTCCGGTCTGGTTGGCATCGGACTCGTGGATCTCGTCGAGGCGCTGGGCGTTCTCCATGTGATTCCTCCCCGTTCTCACGTTCTCACGCTGATCATCCCGTCACCGGAGGTTCCGGTGTCTGCGGATCGGGCAGGGCTCCTGACACGCCTTCCGACCACGTTCCCCGCGGCGCCGGGCACGCCCGGACCGAATCCGTCCGTACCGACGGCAGCGGGGAACCAGTGGTGGGCGGTGGGAAGCGCCGTGGTCACCATGACCGTTCCACAGTGAATTACACCGGTGTAACTCTCTATTAGTCAAGCGGAGGCGGCACAATGTAAGGCGGGGAACAGCCCCAAACCTACCGACACGCCGCTGCGCCGATGCTCGGAAGTGGGCGTGTTGTGTCACGGCGAAAGGACACCCTTGGTCAATCTCGGAACGAATCTACCCGCTGGAACAGCGGGAGGCGCAAACGGTCCGTCCGGCCGGCGTCTGACCTGGTTCGAGGCGATCGCGGCCTCTCCCCGTCCGGCCGTGGTGGACCACGCCGCCGAGGGCGACCGCGTCGAACTCTCCGGCCGGGTCCTGGCCAACTGGGCTGCCAAGACCGCGAATCTGCTGGATGTCGAGGGGCACGGCCCCGGGTCCACGGTCCTCCTGGACTTGCCCTTGGGTTGGAAGTCACTGGCCCTGATGCTCGGTGCCGCACGAGCAAGGGTCGAGGTGCAGTTTGCCCCTGGTATCTCCGTCACCCCGGACGAGTCCGGCTCGGTGGACCTGGTGATTTCCGGCACTCCGGGCACCTGGTCGGAGCATCCCGCCGAACTCTGGGCGGTGTCCCAGGGAACACTCATGGGCACGGAGCACCCGGAATCACGGGATTCATCGGACGCGGAGGTGCCGTCACACGCCCTCGACTATGCCTCCGAGGTGCAGATGCAGGCGGACCAGTGTCACCTGCCCCTGCCGGGGACCAGCCTGCCGGCGCTCATCGAGGCCTGGGGGGATCTGGCTGCCACAGGCCACGAGGACGACGCCGGCCTGGCCCTCCCGCGGTGGTCCCACCGCGAGCGCGGTCTGGTGGTGGCAGCCGCAGGCGGGCGGCTGGACCGCGAGACGGCACGCGCCGTCGTCGGGACCTGGGACCGGGGACTTCCGGTGGTGCTGGTGCCGGAACGGGACACGGACCTCAGCGCGGCCTCGACCCGGCTCGTGGAGGCCGAGCGGGTGGGCTCCCCCGTCCCGCCGTCCCGGTGAGTGGTTATCGAGGTTCGGCGGGCGTGCGTGCCGACGGTGCGGAAGGACCCTGCAGCGCTGTGCGGGAGGGTGGCGCCGCCGTCCCGGAGTCTGATGATGCAGCCCCCCCGCGGTGCCGGCGCGGGGTGTCGGCGGTGCGGATGACCGGCAGTTCACCGGTGAGCCGTTCGCGGTCGTCCTTGAACCTGGGGTCCGCGTCCAGTTCCTCGGTGAACACCCAGAACCGGTAGGCGAAGAAGCGGAAAATGGTGCCCAGGACCAGACCGACCACGCTTCCGGCGATGAAGATGCCGGCGGTCGAGGTGACGCCCAACCAGTACTGCGCCACGAACACGCAACCGGCCTGGATGCCCATGCCGATGACGTTCATCACGGCGAACAACACGAACTCGCGCATGAGGTTGTTCTGCCGGCGGTGGCGGAAGGTCCAGAGGCGGTTGGCCACATAGGAGAAGATCGTGGCGACCACGCTGGCCACGATCTTGGACTTGACGTTGCTGCCCTCCATCGGGCCGTGCATGAGCCACAGGAAGATCGCCGAGTCCACCACGAAGGCGGCCGCCCCGACCGCCCCGAACTTGGCGACCTCGCGCCAGAGCATGGCGACCAGGGCCACGAGACGTTGCCACAGGTTGCTGATCATGGGGGTGGGTGGACTCCTTGTTGCGTGCAGAAGACGGGCCGAGAACCGGAAAATGTCTTTGCATACCCTAGACCGGATTTCTCTCCGTTTCCTGACAACTGGAGACCGCCGGGCGGTTCTGTCGGGCTGGGGCTGATCCGCTGGTTACCCTAGGTCCGTGAGTTTTCCTGTGATCGGAGTAGTGGGCGGCGGCCAATTGGCGCGCATGATGGCCCCGGCAGCAACGGCCCTGGGCGTGCGGCTGAGAGTCCTGGCCGAGGGCCCGGACGTCTCGGCCACCACGGCGGCCCCCTCCACGGTGGGCGACTACCGGGACCTCGAGGCGCTGAAGGCTTTCGCGGCCGAGGTGGACGTGGTGACGTTCGACCATGAGCACGTGCCCCCAGAGCACCTGCGGGCACTGGAGGAGGCCGGCGTGAACCTGCAGCCCGGGCCGGATGCCCTGCAGTACGCCCAGGACAAGTTGCTCATGCGCCAGGCCTGTGACCGCCTCGGACTGCCGAACCCGGCGTGGGCCGCCGTGGCCTCCGTGGCTGACCTGCTCGACTTCGGCGACCGGACCGGCTGGCCCGTGGTCCTCAAGACCCCGCGCGGCGGCTACGACGGCAAGGGCGTGCGGGTCCTGCGTTCGCCAGAGGCCGCCGAATCCTGCGGCGACTGGTTCGAGCTGGGATTCGAGGCCCTGCTGGCCGAGGAGATGGTGGACTTCTCCCGGGAGCTCTCCGCCCAGGTGGCCCGCAACCCCTCGGGGGCCACCGCCTCCTACCCGGTGGTCGAATCGATCCAGACGGAGGGGGTGTGTGACGTGGTCACCGCCCCCGCACCGGGCCTGGATGACCGCACCGCTCACGCGGCCGAGGCGGCCGCCGTGGCCCTCGCCGAGGGGCTCGGCGTGACCGGCATGCTCGCCGTGGAACTGTTCGAGACGCCCGGCGTCGGCCCCGGCTTCATGATCAACGAACTGGCCATGCGCCCGCACAACTCGGGCCACTGGTCCATGGACGGCGCCGTCACCGGCCAGTTCGAGCAGCACGTCCGCGCGGTGCTCGACCTGCCGCTGGGGTCCACCGCGACCCTCGGTTCCTACACCGTGATGAAGAACTACCTCGGCGGAGCCAACGAGGATCTCTACGCGGCCTTCCCCACCGCCATGGCCACCTTCCCCGAGGCCAAGATCCACGCCTACGGCAAGTCCGTGCGCCCCGGCCGCAAGATCGGTCACGTCAATGTCACCGCGGCCACCCCCGAGGACCTGGCCTCCGCCCGGACAGCCGCCGAGGGAGCAGCCGCGATCATCAGCGAGGGATCGCAGGCCGGATCGTGGGCCGCCGAACAGCAGGAGCAGTCATGACCCCCAGCGAAGCATCCGCGACCACCGCCCAGGGCGGTGTGGCCCCCGCCAGGGTGGCCGTGATCATGGGCTCTGACTCCGACTGGCCCGTCATGGAGGCCGCCGCAGCGGCCCTGGAGGAATTCGGGATTCCCTACGAGGCCGGCGTCGTTTCCGCCCACCGCATGCCGCACGAGATGGTGGCGTTCGGCACCGAGGCGCACGAACGCGGGATCCGGGTGATCATCGCCGGTGCCGGCGGCGCCGCGCACCTGCCGGGCATGATCGCCTCCACCACTCCCCTGCCGGTGATCGGCGTACCTGTGCCGCTGAAGACCCTCGACGGCATGGACTCCCTGCTGTCCATCGTGCAGATGCCCGCCGGCGTCCCAGTGGCCACCGTGTCCATCGGCGGTGCCCGTAATGCCGGGCTGCTGGCCGTGCGGATCCTCGCCGCGGGAACCGACCCGGAGGCGGCGGAACTGCGCGAGAAGCTGATGGAGTTCGCCGCCGAGCTGCGGAACACGGCCAGCGCCAAAGGAGAACGGTTGCAGGAGTCGCTGGCCGGCCGGCCCGGATTCCGCCCGTGATGGCAGGCCAGGTTCCCCAGAGAAACCCGTCCCTCCTGCACGGCCCGCAGGGCGCGGGCGCAGGAGGGCCTGACCCGGTCCGTGACCCGCAGAGTGCCGCGGCCCCCCAACGCACCAAGCGGGCCTGGATCCTGCTGCTGCTCACCCTCTTCGTCCCCGGCGGTGCCCAGGTGGTCGCCGGGAATCGTGCCCTCGGCCGCGCCGCTCTGCGGGTGACCCTGACGGTCTGGTTCCTGGTCGTCGTCGCGCTCGTGCTGCTGGTGGTCAACCGCGACCTGCTGGTCCAGGCCTTCGCCAACACGTGGGTCCAACTGGCTGCAGTCGTGATCCTGGCAGCCCTGGCCATCGGGTGGGTGGTGCTCTGGATCGACACCTTCCGGCTGTTGCGGCTCAGACTGGTGGCCCCCGGGATGAAGCCGCTGCTGGCCTTCTCCACGGTGCTGCTGCTGGTGGCCACGTCCGGCGTACTCGGGTACGGCTCCTTCGCCGTGAACGCCGGGCGCAACGCCCTGAACGAGATCTTCGCGCCCGGTCCCGCCATCGAGCCGGTGGCCGGCCGCTACAACTTCCTGCTCATGGGTGGCGACGCCGGTGAGGGCCGGGTCGGGCTGCGGCCGGACTCCATCCATGTGGCCTCCGTGAATGCCGAGACCGGCAGCACGATCCTGTTCTCGATCCCCCGCAACTTCCAGAACGCCCCCTTCTCCGAGGACTCCCCGCTCTGGGGCGCCTACCCGGAGGGCTTCAGCTGCGGCGACGAGTGCATCATCAACGCCCTTTACGTGGACGTCATGGAGAACCACCAGGACCTCTATCCCGGCGCGGAGGACCCCGGCGCGGAGGCCATGATGGACGCCGCGGGCGGCATCCTCGGGCTGGAGATCCAGTCCTACGCGATGGTGGACATGGGCGGGTTCTCCCAGCTCATCGACTCCATGGGCGGAGTGACGGTCACGTCCGGCGGCTGGACGACCTACCGCGGCCCCCGCCCAGACGGGGAATGGGGCAACGCCTGGTGGGGCCCCGGAACCTATGACTTCAACGGCGAGGAGGCCCTGGCCTTCGCCCGCTCCCGCCACTTCTCCACGGACTACTCCCGCATCCGCCGCCAGCAGTGCATCCAGTCCGCCATGCTGGCCCAGTTCAATCCGCAGACCCTGGTGACCCGGTTCCAGGGCATCCTGAACGCCGGCGAGCAGATCGTGGAGACCGACCTGCCGGGGCAGCAGCTGGGCACGTTCGTCTCCCTGGCCACGAAGGGGCAGTCCCAGGGCATGGGGCGGCTGACCATCGGTCCCCCGGACTTCGAGGGCGAGGACGGCCGGTTCACCACCTACCCGGACTTCGACGAGATCCACACCCGGGTGGACGGCATGCTCGCCGAGGACGGCACCCCGAACGCCGCCGGCACGTCCCCGGCCCCGCTGCTGTTCGTGAACGCCACCGCCTCCCTGGTGGCCTCGGCATCCCAGGAGGCCGGCACCAGCGACGACCCCGCTGACTGGCCGGCACCACCGACCCAGCCGGACGGATCCGAGATCACGCAGGAGTATCTGCAGCACCTCGAGGACACGGGCCAGACCGGTCTGCTGGAGGACGCCGCCTCCACCAACCACCTCTGCGCGGCAGGCTAGCCAGCCGCTGGGCGGCCAGCAAGAACGCAGGGACCGGTCCCCCGGTCGGGTGACTCGAGTCCCTGCCGGCAGCATGCCTCCGTGCACGGATGTCCCAGGCGGGTCGATAGGCTGGGGAACATGTACCTGCTGCGAACGCCCATCCGTGACTATGCGTGGGGTTCCGCCACCCTGCTGGCCGAGCTCCAGGGCCGGACTCCCACCGGCCGGCCGGAGGCGGAGATGTGGATGGGCGCACACCCCAGCGCTCCCGCTGGAGCGGTCCCGGCGAGCGACCCCGAGTCCGCGCCGGTGCCCCTCGACGAGCTGTTGGCCTCTGATCCGGAGGCGTTGCTGGGCGAGGCCGCGCGCTACGGCGGCCTGCCCTTCCTCGTGAAGCTGCTGGCCGCGGGGCGCCCCCTGTCGATCCAGGCCCATCCGGCTCTCGAACAGGCCCGCGCCGGGTTCGCCGCCGAGGAGGCCACGGACGTCCCGGCCTCGGCGCCCCACCGCAACTACCGGGATGACAACCACAAGCCCGAGATGCTCGTGGCCCTGACCCCGTTCGCCGCCCTGTGCGGTTTCCGCTCGGCACAGGATGCCGGCACCTCATTCTCCCGGCTGGCCCAGGTGCTGGGCGAGAACATGGAGGACCACGACGCCGGCCTGGCCGGTCCCGCAGACTCCGCACCCGGGGCGTCTGAGAGGCCCGGTGCGTCAGCATCGGGTGCGTCCGTGGCCCAGACGCTGGCCGGCTACGCCGACCTCCTCCTGCACGGCGGAGAGGAATCCGAGGGCGATGACGTCGACGGTGGCGGCAGCTCGGCGCTCGAGCGCGTCTTCGCGGACCTGCTCGACCCCGCCGGGACCTGGTCTTCGGGCACGTGGGTGACGGCCGTCGTCGCCGCTCTGAAGAAGGCTCCGCGGGCACTGGACGAGGATCTGAACCTGTCCACGGCGGTGGGGATCGCCGAGCACTATCCGGCCGATCCGGGTCTGCTGGTCTCGATCCTGCTCAACCGCGTGGACCTGGCCCCGGGCCAGGCGATCCACCTGCCGGCCGGCAATGTGCACGCCTACCTCTACGGCCTGGGTGTGGAGGTCATGGCCGCCTCGGACAACGTGCTGCGGGGCGGGCTCACGCCCAAGCATGTGGACGTCCCCGAGCTGCGCCGGGTCGTCGCCTTCGAGTCCGTGCCGGTGCCGTACTGCGCCCCCGTCTCCGTAGGGGACGGCCACCTGGTGTTCCGTCCGCCGTTCGAGGAGTTCCAGGTCGAACGGATGGATCTACCCGCCGCCGACGGCACCACCCTGACCGCGCGCGGGCCGGTCCTGGCGGTGTGCACCGCCGGGCGGGCCCGGGTCGAGACCGGAGCCGAGGCGGCCGTGCTGGCCCCCGGGGAGTCCGTGTTCCTGACGGCGGCCGATGCCACCGCGATCGTTCATGGCGCCGGCGAGGAGCCGGCCACCCTCTTCTCCGTCACCCTCCCCTGACAACAGGGAACTGGCGGTCGATTTCGCCCCGTGCCGGTCGGTTACCCGCCAGAAAGATGGTGCGATTTCGACCGCCAGTGGTGAGGGTGCGGTGACGGCTCAGCGCACCGGCAGGGCGTCCGGGCCGATCCAGGGCTCCCACTTGCGCGCCTGGTGCTCGGCCTCGATCACGCGCACGGTGCCGGACTTGGAACGCATGACCATGGACTGCGTGGTCACGCGGTCGTTGTAGTAACGCACGCCGCGCAGCAGGTCACCGTCGGTGATGCCGGTGGCGGCAAAGTAGGCGTTGTCGGTCTTGACCAGGTCATCGGTGGTGAGGACCGCGTCCAGGTCATGGCCGGCGTCGATGGCCCGCTGGCGCTCGGCGTCGTCGACCGGGGCCAGACGGCCCTGGATCACACCGCCGATGGCCTTGATGGCGCAGGCGGTGATGATGCCCTCGGGCGTGCCACCGATCCCGAGCAGCATGTCCACATCGGTGTCATGGCGGGCTGCGGCGATGCCGCCGGCCACGTCACCGTCCATGATGAACTTCACGCGGGCACCGGCGGCGCGGATCTCGGCGACCAGCTTCTCGTGACGCGGACGGTCCAGCACGCACACGTTCAGCTGGCTGATGGGCTTGCCCAGTGCCTTGGCGACCAGGTGGATGTTCTGCTTGATGGGCAGGCGGAGGTCGACGAAGTCGGCTGCCTCCGGTCCCACGACGAGCTTGTCCATGTAGAACACCGCCGAGGGGTCGAACATGGCACCGCGCTCGGCGACGGCGAACACGGACAGGGCGTTGGGGTAGCCCATGGCGGTCAGGCGGGTGCCGTCGATCGGGTCCACGGCGACATCCACCTCGGGGCCGGTGCCGTCACCGACGTTCTCGCCGTTGTAGAGCATGGGCGCCTCGTCCTTCTCGCCCTCGCCGATGACCACCACACCGTTCATCGCCACGGTGTCCATGAAGGCGCGCATCGCGTCCACGGCGGCACCATCGGCGGTGTTCTTGTCTCCATAGCCCACCCAGTGGCCGGCGGCGATGGCGGCGGCCTCGGTCACCCGGACCAACTCCATGGCCAGGTTGCGGTCCGGCTTGGTCCCGGACACGGCCAGGCTCGGGCTGAGGATGCTGCGATCAGTGTGATGCGGCTCCGCGGTGCGCGACTGTGCCTTGTCGGTCCGAACGCCATTGTTCTCGGGCTGGTCAGTGGTCACCGAAATACTCCGTCTGTGGGGGAACGTCTCGGAATCCATCCTAGTGTCCCGGCTGATGGCAGAATGGACCGGTGACTTCCCCTCAGCCCGAGGCCGATCCGGCCGCCAGCTCGGCCTCCACCCCGGCCCCCAAGCCACGTCTGACGCAGAAGCAGGCCAAGCGGGCCGGACAGTCCGCACGGGCCATGGTGATCTCTGTGCTGGCCACCCTGGCCATCGCCCTGCTGGTGGTGCTGATGAATCCCAGCAGCACGGAGGAGACCTACGAGCGCACCGTGGACGTGACGGCCACCGCCGAGCAGGCCTCGGCCACCGCCGGCTTCTCCGCCGTCGCCCCGCGCGTCCCCGCGGACTGGAACGCCAACTTTGCCCGGTGGAACGGCGCCGGCGTGGACCAGGTGGAGTTCTGGGAGGCCGGGTACGTCACCGCCGAGGATGACTTCGCCGGATTCAAGCAGACCGTCCAGGCCAATCCGACCTGGCTTTCCCAGCAGATGGACAACGCACCCCTGACCGGGACGCGCTCCGTGGACGGGACCACGTGGGACTTGTACGAGCCGGCCGACGGTGACCGGCATATGGTGACAGAGCTGGACGGGACCACCATCCTCATCAGCGGCTCCGGTGATCTGGCCGCGCTGGACACCCTGGCGGCCGCCATCCAGGACGCCATCCACGATTCCGCCGAGGACAACTGACAGCAGTTCAACCATTAGGAAGCAGAGCCGATGACTGACAGTGCCGACCTGAAGACCGCCACCTCTCCGTCCTCCTCACCCCTGACACCCTCCGCTGTGTGGGACTTGCTGCGCGCCGGCAACGAACGCTTCGTGATGGATGCCTCCAACCACCCCAACCAGGATGCCGCGCGCCGTGCCTCCCTGACGCAGGAGCAGCATCCGGTGGCCGTGATCTTCGGTTGCTCGGACTCCCGGCTCGCGGCGGAGATCATCTTCGACGTGGGGCTGGGCGACGTCTTCGTGGTCCGCACGGCCGGCCAGGTGATCGACGACGCCGTCCTCGGCTCCCTCGAGTACTCCGTGGACGTCCTCGACATCCCGCTGATCGTCGTCCTCGGCCATGACAGCTGCGGTGCGGTGACCGCCGCCGTCGAGTCCTACGTCTCCGGGGAGATGCCCCCCGGGTTCATCCGCTCCCTCGTGGAACGCATCATCCCCTCCGTGATCTCCGCCCGGCGTGCCGGGGTCAAGGACGTCAACGGCACGGTGGCGGAGAACGTGCGTCAGATCAGCTCCCGCCTGATGGAGTCCTCGATGTCCGTGGCGAAGGCCGTGAACGAGGGCCGGACCGCCATCATCGGCGTCACCTACTCCCTGGACAACGGCACCGCCAATCCGGTCAAGATCATCGGGGACCTGGATCCGGACGAGGTCGGCTGACCGAGTCCTGGAGCAGGATCGGGAGTGACTCCAGGAGTCACGGCAGGTGGTCCATGGCCTCGCAGGGATTGGATCCGGGCTGGGCTCGGTGGACGTCCATGGCCAGGCGGCCGACGAGGCTGACGAGGATCTTCGCCTCTTCGGGCGTGAGCCCTGCCAGCAGGGTCGATTCAGCTGCACCGACGCGTTGTTCGTACCGGGTGAGCAGTTCGCGTCCATGGTCGGTGGGCACGACCTTGCGGGCCCGGCGGTCGGAGGGGGCCGGGACTCGCTCTACGACCCCATCCTGTTCCAGGCCATCGAGCAAGTAGGTCAGCACGGTGCGGTCAATGCCGAGGTGTGCGCCGAGGGCCTGCTGGTTCGCGGGGTCGCGGTGGATTACCGCAGAGAGGATCTGGAAGCCCCGGATCCCTCCCGGCATTCCCTCCACCGCCTCTTCGAAGCGGGACTGGTAGCCGCGCAGCACCATCCCCAGGTGCCAGCCCAGGTCTCCGGGCGGCGCGCTGATCGTAGTCGTGTCGACGGTCCTGTTACCTGCAGCCATAACACCATCGTACTCCAAAGCACGAGGTTGCACAGATGTTCTGCTCAACATACGATCTGTTGAGCAACATACTTTGGCGACGGGAAAGTTGGTCATGGAGCTAGGCGTCTACAGCTTTGGCGACGTAGAGAAAGACCCGGCGACGGGGCGGTTGGGGTCGACTGCGGAGGCCATGCGGAATCTGGTCGAGGCGATCCGGATCGCGGACGAGGTGGGCCTGGACTACTTCGGGGTCGGTGAGCACCACACCCGAGAGATGCCGGCCTCGGCTGCGGCCGTCGTGCTGGCCGGGGCGGCCACGGTGACGCAGCAGATCCGCCTGGGCAGTTCAGTTACCGTGCTCTCCACCGACGACCCGGTCCGGGTGTTCCAGCAGTTCGCCACCGTGGACGCCCTGTCGAACGGCCGGGCCGAGATCACCGCAGGCCGCGGGTCCTCCAAGGAGTCCTACCCTCTGTTCGGTGTCCGCGCTCGCCTCCGCTCATCGCTGAGCGGATCACCCCTTACGCCCTCTGACCACCACTTCTGACAACAGCGAGGAACACCACCCATGGAAATCGGCGCCTACAGCTTCGGCGACACCCCTTTGAACCCCGACGGCTGCCACCGGGCCACCGCAGAGGCCATCAGCAACCTCCACGCGGCCATCGTCCACGCCGATGCGGTCGGCCTGGACTACTTCGGGGTGGGCGAGCACCACACCGTGTCCATGCCCGCCTCCTCCCCCGGGGCGGTGATCGCCGCGGCGGCCGCGGCCACGGACCGGATCATCCTCGGCAGCGCCGCCAGCATCATCTCCACCGACGACCCGGTCCGGATCTTCCAGCAGTTCACCACCGCCGACGCCATCTCCGGCGGCGGCCGGATCGAGATCACCGCCGGCCGCGGCTCCTCCGTGGAGACCTTCCCACTGTTCGGTCACGACTTGGCCGACTACGACGAGCTCTACGCCAACAAATTGGACCTGCTCATGACCATCAATGACAGCAGCTCCGACGAGGTGACGTGGCAGGGCAAGCGGCGCCCGGCCATCCCCAACCTGGCCGTCGTGCCCCGCCCCGTGAACGGGAAGCTGCCGATCTGGCTCGCCACCGGCGGCAACGCCGGCTCCTCCGCCCGCGCCGGGCAACTGGGCCTGCCAGTCTCCTACGGCATCATCGGTGGCGCGCCCCAGAGGTTCGCTCCCCTGGCCGAGCTGTACCGCCGTTCGGCCGCACAGTCCGGCCACGCGCCAGGGGACACCAAGGTCTCCGTGGCCGCTCTCGGGCTGGTCGCCCCGACGAAGAAGGAAGCCCTGGAACGGATGTATCCGGGGTGGTACAACCTCAATGTCGAGATGGGCCGGCTGCGCGGGTGGCCGGAACCGGACAGGAACGCCTACCTCGCCCAGGCCGAAGCCCCCGGGGCGTATTACGTCGGCGACCCGGACGACGTCGCAGAACGCATCGTCCACCTGCACGGGTACATGGGCCACATGCGCCACTTCCTTCAGATGGACATCGGCGGCCTGCCCCACGAGCACTTCCTGGAGTCCCTCACCCTCCTGGCCACCGAAGTCAAACCTCGCGTCCAGCGTCTACTGGCCCAAGCCTGATCACTGGCTGCGGCCAGAACAGCCTCCGTCAGGTCTCGGTGCCTCAACCGCGGATGAGGCGCCGGGCCCTGGCCGCCGTGACCGCCTCGGTGCGATTGCCCACCCCGAGCTTGCCGAAGATGTGGTTCAGGTGAGTCTTGACGGTGGCCTGGGAGATGAACAGCCCCGCCGCGATCTGCTGGTTGGTCCGGCCGAGCGCCAGCTGTTCGAGGATGTCGATCTCCCGCGGGCTCAGCGCCGGCTCCTGCCCGCCCCCGCTGCCCAGGGCACGCCGGGCCAGGTCCGCGGGGAGGATCCAGGTCCCCGCGGCGGCCTTCACCACGGCGTCGCGCAGCTGATCGGGAGAGGCATCCTTCAGCAGGTAGCCCAGCGCCCCGGCGGCCAGCGCGGCCTGGACATCGGAGACCGCGCCGTAGGTGGAGACGATCAGCACGGGAAGCTCCGGGTGGCTTCGCCCCAGGCTCTCGGTGGCCTCGATCCCGGTGGGCCCGTCCCCCAGCTCGATGTCCATCACCACCACGTCCGGACCGTCATCGTGGGAGATCAACCGGTCCACGGCGGCGAGCGCCTCGGCGGCCGTGGACGCCTCCGCCACCACCTCCAGCTGGTCCGCGGATTCCAGCACGGCGCGCAATCCGGCCCGCACCACCGGGTGGTCGTCCACGAGCAGGATGCGGATCGGTTCGTCCTGCTGCCTTCTCTGGCCTGTCACGCCCGCCATTCCTGTCATGCCTGTCCTCCCCACCGCGGCACGCTGAGGGCCACCACCGTTCCGGTGGACCCGTCCCCGTTGCGGGGCGCAAAGGCATCCTCGACCGTCAAGGTGCCCGCGGCCGTGCTCGCCCGCTGCCGCATGGTGGTGATCCCGAAGCCCTCGGGCCGATCGCCGCGGCCCGCGCCGTCGTCGAACACGTCCAGGGTCACCTCGTCCCGGTGCACCGCGAAGGTGACCACACAGCGGCTCGCCCGCGCATGCTGCAGCACATTGGCCAACGCGGACTGGGCCACCCGCAGCACGATGGTCGCCGCCTCGGCACCCATGGGCGGATCGCCGGCCTCGCCGTCCGGGCCGGCGTCGGACCCATGGAACTCGACCGCAAGGTCCGAGCCCGCTGACCGCGCCGTGTCCTGGGTGGTCCGGCAGGCGGCCACCAGTTCGGCGGTCAGGCCCGCGCCGGGACCGCGTTGCTCCACGAGGGCACGGGCCTGGGCCAGGTTCTCCACGGCGGAGCGTTCGATCTGCTGCAGTTGCCCGTCCAGGGGTTCGGCGGGATGCTGCTCCTGGGCGGCGCGGGACAGCAGCACCACGGAAGCCAGGCCCTGCGCCAAGGTGTCATGCAGGTCCTGGGCCCACCGTTCCCGCTCACGCATGGCTCCGGCATGGCGTTCGGAACGGGCCAGGTGGTCGCGGGTGGCCTGCAGCTCGGCCGCGATGCGCCGTTGGGTGCGGGCCTCGGCATAGAACAGCGAGTAGGCGGCGGACATGGCCACGGCCACCACTGCCCCGATGACGGGCCCCACCACGGCTCCGATGCCGAGCCTGCCCTCATGCCACCAGAACCCCAGGAACACCGTCACCGTCAGCAGGACCACCAAGGTGATCGCGACCGGCACGGACCGTGACCCCACTACGTGCAAGTGCAGGAAGAACAGCGGGAACGCGAGCCAGGCGAAGTCCACGTGCACCGCCATCAGGCCCAGCCAGGTGAGGGTGACGGCGATCAGCCAGGCCAGCTGTGCCCGCACGACGATCTGTCCCTCCGACCGCAGTGCAGTCTGTCCCCCGGTCTGCGCGCCGGGGCGCCCCGCGGCCGGACCGCTGCGGTCTCCAGGAGAACTGCGGACGCCGAGTGAACTGTCGCTGAGTGAGCTGCGGTCACTGCGCCGCTTCTCCACCACGGTCCCGGCGAGGTAGATGAGCGCGAACACCGCGGCGAGGGAGACGATCTGCGACACCAGGCCGTGCTCTCCCGAGCGGATGGCGGGAATCAGTGACCGGATCAGGCCGATGGCCAGCAGTCCCGCCACGGTGACGTGCAGGATGACGCGCATGGCTCCGAGCAGTGCCGGGATGCGGGTGTCGTCCGAGGGGCTCGGCAGGGGACGGACGAGTGTCCTGGCCGGTGGTGTCATGCGCTCGGAACCCATGGGTGCAGGGTAGCCCGGTCCGGGCGGCGGCGGATGGCCCCGAATCAACCGAAGGGTTGACCCATCAGTGGCCGGGTGGTCGATGTGCGCTGCCGCCCGGGACGGAAGGCTGGATATCAGCCGCACCGGCCATCCACCCACCGTTCCACTCCAAGGAGCCCTTCCCGTGTCCTCTCCAACGTTCCTGTCCCTGAGGGACGTCCGCTTCTCCGCCGGCCGCTTCACCCTGATGGGGGCCGTGGTGGGACTGATCAGCCTGTTGCTGGTCTTCCTCACCGCGCTGACCAACGGGCTGGCCCACCAGAACATCTCCGCCGTCTCGGCGTGGGATGACGCCGCCACCGATTCCGCCGAGGTCACGGTGGCCTTCGGTGCCGCCCATGCCTCGGCCCTGGATGACGTGGAGACGGACTTCACGGCCTCCTCCGTCACCACCGACCAGCTCGCGGGCTGGCGCCAGGACACCCAGGTCGAGTGGGCCGAGCCGGTGGGCGTGGGCCAGGCCCGCGCCGATTCCGGCAGTGCCGTGACCGCCGTGACCCTGATGGGGCTGGAACCCGGCTCCCGCCTGGTCCCAGGGTCCCCGGGCGCCGCAGCGGACGCCGGCGGCTCCCTCGAGGACGGGGCCCTGATCAGCAGGACCGCCGCCGAGCAGCTCGGTGTCTCCGCCGGGGACGAGGTGTCCATCAACGGACAGGCCGTGCCCATCGCCCAGACCATCGAGGACAGCTGGTACTCCCACACCCCGGTGCTCTACCTGCCCCTGGAGACGTGGGCCAGCCTCACTCATGCTCCCGAGGGGACCGCCTCGGTGCTGGTCGCCGGAACCGATCCCGATGCCGGCCACCCGCCGGCCGCGGCCGCCGAGACCATCACTGCCGCCACGGATGTGGACGGGGCCCTGGGCGCCCTGCCCGCCTACTCCTCGGAGAACGGATCGCTCGTCATGATGCAGGCGTTCCTCTACGGCATCTCCGCCCTGGTGATCGCCGCCTTCATGGCCGTGTTCACCCTCCATCGCACCCGGGACATCGCCGTGCTCAAGGCGTTGGGCGCCACCACCGGATGGGTCGTCAAGGACGCTCTCACCCAAGCCGGGATCGTGCTGCTGGCCGGAGCCGCCCTCGGCGGCGCCGTGGGCCTGGGCGGGATCTCGCTGGCCTCCGGCGCGGTCCCGGTCCAGGTGGATGCGGCCGCCGTCGCCATCCCGGTGCTGGTCACCGTGGCGCTCGGGATGGTGGCCTCGGTGGCGGCCGTCTGGCGCACGTGCCGGGTGGACCCACTCGTCGCCCTCGGCGGCAGCTGAGCACTGCCGAGACCCCCACCCAAGCCCCACTTCGAAGGAACCTCCCATGCTGCACCTGTCCAACGTCACCCTGACCTACCCCGATGGCGAGAACGGCACCCTCAACGCGCTCGACTCCGTGGACCTCACCGTCCCGGCCGGCCAGATGCTCGCCCTCGTGGGCCCCTCCGGCTCCGGCAAGTCCTCCCTCCTGGCCGTGGCCGGAGCGCTGGTCTCCCCCACCTCCGGCACCGTCCACATCGGCTCGACCGAGATCACCGGGGCCAGCCAAGCCGAGCGGGCCCGGATGCGGCTCAACGAGATCGGCCTGATCTTCCAGCAGCCCCAGTTGATGCCTTCGCTGACGGCCGTCGAGCAACTGCAGCTGGTCGGGGTGCTCCGTGGCCACCGGCCCCGTGCGGTCCGGGACGCGGCCCTGGAGTCTCTGGCCGCCGTCGGGATGTCCGAGGCAGCCCGACGGCGGCCCCACCAGCTCTCCGGCGGCCAGCGGCAGCGGGTGAACATCGCCCGGGCTCTCATGGGCCAGCCCTCGGTGCTGTTGGTCGATGAGCCGACCTCGGCCCTGGACCAGCACCGCTCCGCTGAGGTCATGGAGTTGCTGGCCACCCTGACGAGGGACCGGGGCACCGCGACGGTGGTGGTCACGCATGATCTGGAGTTCGTGGCGGTGGCAGACCGGGCGGTCACCCTGCGTGATGGGCGATTGACCGAGCACGCGACGGTCTAAAGTGGGGAACCATGACCGATCTGACTTCTTCGCAGCAATCTTCCGAACAGCAGTTCCGCATCGAGCACGACACCATGGGTGAGGTCAAGGTCCCGGTTGACGCCCTGTACCGCGCCCAGACCCAGCGTGCCGTGGAGAACTTCCCGATCTCCGGCAAGACCCTGGAGCCGGCCCACGTCCACGCCTTGGCCCAGGTCAAGAAGGCCGCGGCCCAGGCCAATGCCGAGCTCGGCGTGATCGACGAGGAGCGTCGCGACGCGATCGTGGCCGCCGCGGACGAGGTCATCTCCGGCCAGCATGACGACCAGTACCCGATCGACGTGTTCCAGACCGGTTCCGGCACGTCCTCGAACATGAACACCAACGAGGTCCTTGCCAACCTGGCCACCCAGTCCCTGAAGGCCGCCGGCTCGGAGGCCGAGGTCCACCCGAACGACCATGTCAATGCCTCACAGTCCTCCAACGATGTGTTCCCGACCTCCGTGCACGTCGCCGTGACCGGAGCCCTGATCAATGATCTGAAGCCGGCCCTGGACCACCTGGCCGTGTCCCTGGAGAAGAAGGCCAAGGCCTTCGAGAACGTCGTCAAGTCCGGCCGCACCCACCTCATGGACGCCACCCCGGTGACCCTGGGCCAGGAGTTCGGCGGCTATGCGGCACAGGTCCGCTATGGCATCGAGCGCATCGACGCCTCGCTGCCGCGCGTGGCCGAGGTCCCCCTGGGCGGCACCGCCGTGGGCACGGGCATCAACACCCCGAAGGGCTTCTCCGCCCGCGTCATCGAGCTGCTCGCCGCGGAGACCGGCCTGCCGCTGACCGAGGCCCGCAACCACTTCGAAGCCCAGGCCAACCGCGACGGTCTCGTGGAGGCCTCCGGTCAGCTGCGCAACATCGCGTACTCGTTCATGAAGATCAACAACGACCTGCGCTGGATGGGTTCCGGTCCGAACACCGGCCTCGGTGAGATCGCCATCCCGGACCTGCAGCCGGGTTCCTCGATCATGCCGGGCAAGGTCAACCCCGTGATCTGCGAGGCCGCCATCATGGTCTCCGCCCAGGTCATCGGCAACGACACCACCATCTCGCTGTCCTCCACCAACGGTGCCTTCGAGCTGAACGTGGGCATCCCGGTGATGGCCGCGAACCTGCTCGAGTCCATCCGACTGCTGGCCAACACCGCTCGCGTCATGGCGGACAAGATGATCGACGGCATCGAGGCCAACGTGGAGCGCTGCTCGTTCCTCGCCGGTGCCTCCCCCTCGATCGTGACCCCGTTGAACAAGGTCATCGGCTACGAGGCCGCCGCCAAGATCGCCAAGCACTCCGTGGCCCAGAAGATGACCGTCCGCGAGGCCGTCATCGATCTCGGCTACGTGGAGCGCGGCGAGGTCACCGAGGAGCAGCTGGACGCGGCCCTGGACACCATGTCCATGACGCACCCCGCCTGACCCTGGACCGGAGGGCTCCGGTCCTTGCGCCCGGGGCTCCCTGGCCACTGCCGCCGGCGCCCTGACGTCGGCCTCCTGGTGCAGCCAGCGTGGGGGCAAAGACGACTACTCGTCTTTGCCCCCACAGCGCGTTGAGGACGGGCGTTGAGGCCGAGCGGTCAGAAGAGCAGGGCCACGGCCGTGCCCAGCAACATCGCCGGGCCGAAGGGCAGATGCGTGGAGCCCGTGGCCCGCCGGGCCAGCACCAGGACCAGGGCCACCACTCCCCCGGCCACGAAGCCCAGGACGATGGCCCCGAAGAGATGGTCCCAGCCGAGCCACCCGGCATAGAGCCCGAGGCCGCCGGCCAGCTTGACGTCCCCCAGGCCCATGCCGGTGCGGCTGATCAGGTGCAGGAGCAGGATCAGCCCCAGGTACCCCACGCCTCCGCCGAGCATGGACCAGAAACGCGACCAGCCGGCGTCGTCCACGAGGCAGGCCAGCCCGAGCGTGACGGCGCCCCCGGCGGCCAAGGCCCCAGTCCACCGATTGGGCAGGCGGTGTTCGCGCAGATCAGTGCCGGTCAGGACGACCGCGCACACGCTGAAGACGGCCAAGGACGCCAGGACGGCTGCCAGCAGCAGCCAGTTCCCGTCATGGGCCGCCTCGGCCAGGATCGTCGGCATCCTCCCAGACTAGAACGACATACGCCCACCCTGGGGTTCGGCTCACTAGGCTGTGGACATGTCCGAACCCGTGAAACGCCCCTCGTCACGCCGCCACGTCATCGACCAGCTGCGGTCCTACCCCCTGTGGATCCAGCGCGCCCTGCCCGTGCTCGGACTCGTGGTGGTCATGTGGGTACTGGAGATCATCGACCTGTTCCTCGGCGGCCGGCTCAACCAGTTCGGGATCCAGCCACTCGACCCGGCAGGACTGCCCGGCATCCTGTTCGCACCGCTGCTGCACTCCGGATTCGGCCACCTGCTCTCCAACACCCTGCCCTTCCTGGTGATGGGGGCCATGATCGCCTGGCTGACCCGCAAGTGGTGGCTGATCACGGCCGGCATCTGGCTCGTTGGCGGTGTCGGCACATGGTTGATCGGCGGCATGGGGACCAACCACATCGGCGCGTCCGTCATCGTCTACGGCTATGCGGCCTTCCTGGTGACCTACGGGATCCTGTCCCGGCGGTTCACGGCGATCGCGGCCGCCGTGGTGGTGGTACTGCTCTACGGAGGGATCGTCTGGGGTTTCCTGCCGATCAACCCGCGCGTCTCCTGGCAGGGGCACCTCGCTGGCGCTGCTGCCGGTGTGGTGGTGGCATTCGCCGACACCCGGCAGGCGCGCCGTGACCTGCGCGAGCGCCGCAACGATGCGCTGGTGCCATAGCTGGTGCAATTACCCGGACGCCAGCGGAGGGCGGCCAGAAGACTGCCCGATAGTCCCGGTCAAGACTGGCCAGAAGTCGATGGTGTGATTTTCACGAAAGTGGTAGGAAACCGGGTCAAACGTCGGTATGCTGGAATCGCTTCCATCCGTGCGACACCGACTCATCACTCGTGAACCGTCGTGGAAGCGCTCTAAACTCCATGGCCTCCATCCCGTTTCAAGGGGCCATGGCTGCGGTGGATCATCCCCGGTCCCCTCATCCCCCCTCCGCGGGGACCCGGACGGATTCACCCTCAGGGGCCGCTGCACACGTGCAGCGGCCCCTGTTTCTTTAACTCTTCTTCAGTTGCCGTCGACTGGCGCTCTACCCGGCTTCGACCCGGACGCCACCCGCCTCAGATGCTGGCGTCCTCCAGCAACTCCGTCACGAGCGCGGCGATCGGCGAGCGCTCCGAGCGGTTCAGCGTGACATGGCCGAACAGCGGTTGGCCCTTCAGGGTCTCGACCACGGCGGCGATCCCGTCATGACGGCCCACCCGGAGGTTGTCCCGCTGGGCGACGTCGTGGGTGAGGATGATCTTGGAGTTCTGTCCCATACGGCTCATCACCGTCAGCAGGACGTTCTTCTCCAGGGACTGGGCCTCGTCCACGATCACCCAGGAATCGTGCAGGGAACGGCCGCGGATATGGGTCAGCGGCATGACCTCGAGCATGCCGCGGTCCACCACCTCATCCAGGACCTCCGTGGAGACCAGCGCGCCGAGGGTGTCATACACGGCCTGACCCCAGGGATTCATCTTCTCGTTCTCGGAGCCGGGCAGGTAGCCGAGTTCCTGGCCACCGACGGCGTACAGCGGGCGGAACACCACGACCTTGCGATGCTCCCGGCGTTCCATCACGGCCTCCAGCCCGGCGCACAGGGCCAGGGCGGACTTGCCGGTGCCGGCCCGTCCGCCGAGCGAGACGATCCCGACGGAGGGGTCCAGCAACATATCGATGGCCAGCCGCTGCTCAGCGGACCGCCCGTGCAGGCCGAAGACGTCCCGATCCCCGCGCACCACCTGGGTGTTGCCATGCCGGTCCACGCGCCCCAGCGCAGAGCCCCGCGGGGAGGTGATCACCAGGCCGGTGTTGACGGGCAGACCGTCGGTCTCCGACAGGGCCACCGGCTCGTTGTCATACAGGGCACTGATCTCCTGCTCCGTGGCCATGACCTCCGCCGTGCCGGACCAGCCGGAGTCCTTCACCAGCTCATTGCGGTACTCATCGGCCTGCAGGCCCATGGCGGAGGCCTTCACGCGCATCGGCAGGTCCTTGGACACCACCGTGACGTCCCGGCCCTCGTCCGCGAAGTTCTTGGCGACGGCGAGGATCCGGGAATCGTTGTCCGCGCTCCGGAAACCGTGCGGCAGCACGTCCACGGAGATGTGGTTGAGTTCCACCCGCAGAGAGCCGCCCTCCGTGCCGAGAGGGATCGGGGTATTCAGGGTGCCGTGCTCGATCCGCAGTTCGTCCAGCAGTCGCAGTGCCTTTCGGGCGTAATACCCCAGGTCCGGGTCGTCCCTCTTCTTCTCCAGCTCGGAGATGACCACGATCGGCAGGATGACCTCGTGTTCGGCGAAGCGCAGGACCGCCCGGGGATCGGACAACAGCACGGACGTGTCCAGCACGTAGGACTTCTCACCCACGCTCATCCGCTCGGCAGGCTGCGTGGTGGCCGGGGTGACGGTGGCCGGGGCGGCGATCAGATTCTCCACGGTGGACTCCAGACCGGGGCGCACGCCCCGATGATCGAGGGCGGGGTGGGACGGTCCGGCCCGGGGCCGGAACGGCCCCCGCTGCGTGCTGTCTGGAGTGACGGCATACGGCCTGGCCTTTCCGATCAATCCACGGGATGCGGATGCGGAACCAGGTGGCCCGTTCGCTCCCGCCGGTGACTGATACCACCACCGTAGGCCTCCGGCCGCGGAAATGTCGTCAGGAATCCCGGGTGGCGGATTAACTCTGCATGAACCGAGAGAGACCGTTGCAGCGAGCGCCGGATCGGCCCGCGCGAGCCACGCCTACCGATTCACGTCGAGACCCGGACCCGCTGGGTGAATCGGGTCCCACGGCCCAGCGCGTCGCGGAGGACCGGCGGAAGCGACGCCAACAGGATGAGGCAGGCGCCGACCATGAGGACGTTGAGCCCGAGCCACCAGTACCCGAGGGTTCCGACGACTCCGCCCACGAAGAAGAGTCCGACGAGGGTACTGAGCACGCCCAGTTTCTCCTTGTCAGCCATGACGCCGACCTGGTCACCGTTGCGGTAGACCAGCCGCCCGAGCTCCACGGCGATATCGGTGACCATGCCGGTGACATGGGTGGTGCGGACGGGAAAGTCGCGGATCTTGGTGATGAGCGCGTTCTGCAGTCCCATGGTGAAACACAACGGCGCCACCAGCACCTCCTCGTAGCCGGGACCGTCCACCGTGCCGGCGAACAACCCCATGAGCAGGATCAGCAGCCCCTCGAGGGTCAGGACGTTCGCATAGCGGCTGGACAGACGCCGACGCCGGCCCCACGTGAAGAGCACGGTGCAGCTCATGGCTCCGAGCACGAAGAACACGATGCTCAGCACACCGGCGCCGACCATGCCCCAGTTCGCGGTGACGATATTGTCAGCCGCCGAAGCGGTCACACCGGTCATGTGCGAGGTGTAGAGGCCCACCACCACGAAGCCCACCGAATTGAGGGCTCCGGCGATCACCACCAAGAGGAAGGCCAGATGGCGATCGAACAGTGGGGTGCGTCGTGGTCCGGAGAGCAACAGGGCGTAACGGGAGATCCAAGGCAGCATAGGTTCCACCCCACCCTGCCGAGGTGACCAGCAAGTTTCCGGCCGGTCAGCATTTCCCGAGGACTTCCCGAACGTTCCTGGGGCGACGGCCTCCACTGCCGGGGCCGGCGTCGTGCGTCAGGAGCCGAAGCGGCGCTGGCGGGAGGCGAAGTCCCGGAGGGCGCGGACGAAGTCCACGCGGCGGAAGTCAGGCCAGAGGGCCTCGCAGAAGTAGAACTCGGAGTAGGCGGACTGCCACATCAGGAACCCGGACAACCGCTGCTCCCCGGAGGTGCGGATCACCAGGTCGGGGTCCGGTTGTCCACGCGTGTAGAGGCGGCCGGAGATCTGCTCGTCGCTGAGCTCACCGGCAACGGCGGCAGCGGAGTGGCCCGCTGCGTCCGCCTCCAGCAGGAGCTCCTTGACGGCATCCACGATCTCCCGGCGCCCTCCGTAGCCCACGGCCACGTTCACGTGGACGCCCTCGGCATCGGCGGTCCGCGCCTGGAGGTCGGTCAGGGTCTCGGCCAACCCGGCCGGCAGCAGGTCCGGGGCGCCGACGGCCTGGACCCGTACCCGGTGACCGTTGGCCAGCCCGTCCCCGAGGCGCTTCAGGGTGTTGCCGATGATCCCCACCAGCTGGGACAGTTCCTCCGGAGGGCGGCCCATGTTGTCCGTGGACAGCATGTACAGGGTGACGACCTTGATACCGAACTCGTCACACCAGCCGAGGAACTCGTGGATCTTCTCAGCGCCGGCCTGGTGACCGTCCGCCGTCGTCGCCCCCGAGGCCTTGGCCCAGCGCCGATTGCCGTCCAGCACCACCCCGATGTGCCGGGGCAGCTTCTCGCGGTCGAGGCTGGAGGCCAGGCGGCGCTCATAGAAGCTGTAGAGGACGTTCGGGAGGTTCATGGTCGTCCCCTGTCTGGCCGATGGACGTGCCGCAGATCCGAGCGGCACCTGAAACGTCGTGGTGCGGGTGGTTCGTCCGTTCCTACGGTAGCGAACTGCCAGCCTGGCGGCGCACCAGTGGCCCGCCCCGCCCGGTGGCCGAACAGGTCTACCCACGGGTAATCCACTGTTTCCGGGAGTAGTCTGGGAGCCATGGTCCATTCCCCCTCGGGCAAACAGTCCGCAGGCGGCGCGGCTGCCGCGCCCCAGCATGACGCCAGACCCTCACGGACGTGGCGACTGGACCGAATCATGGATCCCGAGCATCCCGAATTCAAGCCCCGGCTCCGAGGCATGAGCCACGCCGTCATGGCGCCGCTCACCCTGGTCGCCGGGATCGTCCTGGTGGCCCTGGCCCCCACAGCGGGCCTGAAGTGGGCCAGCGCGATCTACGCGCTGACCGGCCTCCTGCTGTTCTCCGTCTCGGCCGTCTACCACCTCGTGCAGTGGTCACCGCAGGTCGCCCTCGTGCTGAAGCGCATCGACCACACCAACATCATGCTGGTCATCGCCGGCACCTACACGCCCCTGGCCGTGGCCCTCCTGCCGGAGGACAAGGCCACGCTCCTGCTGGCCGGCGTCTGGATCGGCGCGCTGGCCGGCGTCGCCTTCCGCGTCTTCTGGACCTCGGCTCCGCGCTGGCTCTACACCCCGGTCTACATCCTGCTGGGACTGGCGGCCCTGCTGTACATCGGCGACTTCTTCGCGGCCCAGGCCGCTGCCGCCGTCCTGGTCTGCGTGGGCGGCGCGTGCTACATCATCGGCGCCGTGTTCTATGCGCTGAAGAAACCCAACTTCCACCGCGAGTGGTTCGGCTTCCACGAACTGTTCCACGCCTTCACCATCGGCGGCTTCGTCTGTCACTACATCGCGATCGTGCTGGCGGTCCTGCAGGTGTGACGTCCTCCGCGCCCGACGCGCAGGCGCCCGCCATCCACCAGCCAGCGGTCAGTTCCACCGCGAGACGGACGGTGGTGGTTGGATGGGGGCATGCCCACCGGACCCCGCTCTCCCCGGCACTCCAGCATCTCCAGCATCCCCGCCACGTCCAGCACCCCCACGGCCACGTCCAGCACCCCCACGGGCACGGGAGCCTCTGCCCCCAGCGGAACGATCACCGCCGTGCGGGTGGGCCACGTCCGCACGGTGCGGTGGCGGGACGAGGAGGTTCCCACGGGCTCCTTCAAGGAACCGGTGGAGGGACCGGTGGACCTCGGACTCACCGGTCTGGCGGGCGACGGGCAGGGCGATGTGGTCCACCACGGCGGCCCCGAGAAGGCCCTGCTGTGCTACGGACGGGCCCACTACGCCGCTTGGCAGGCAGAGGGGCTCGACCTGCCGGAGGGCGCCCTCTTCGAGAACCTCACCGTGGACGGCCTGACGGAGTCCGAGGTCTGCTTGGAGGACGTCTGGGAGGTGGAGGGAGTCCGGCTGCAGGTGACGCAGTCACGGCGTCCCTGCTGGAAACTGTCCTCCCGGTGGGGCATCCCCGATCTGGCCCGCCGCGTCCAGTCCACCGGCCGCACCGGATGGTACCTCCGGGTGCTGACACCGGGGACCCTGCAGGCCGGGCAGGTGATGAGGCTGGCCGAGCGCACCCCCGGCGCGGTGGACCTGGCCGAGCTGTCCCGCGTGATGAACGTGGACAAGGGTGACATCCAGGCCATCGAGCGGATCCTGGACTCTCCCGGGGTGCCGGAGAGCTGGCGGTCCACTTTGCAGCGGCGCCTGGACGTGCACCGGGTAAGAGCGAGCGGTTCGGACGGCCGGTTCACGGACGAGGCGGACACCGACCGGTTGCGGGGGTGACCTCAGCCACGGCAGGAATACCCATGCCACTCGCTTGTGTTTCCTTCAGTGAACTCTGACTCGAGAACCATCGGTCTCGCGCGCCGCGCTCCGGCACGGTCGTGAGCCACCGCATGTGACGCACCCACGGCAAAGGAATCCATGACGACCACGGCAGTCACCCCCGGCAGCATCGGCATCCTCGGCGCAGGCCGAGTCGGGGCAGCAGTGGCCCGCCGGGCAGTCGAATCGGGCTACGAGGTTCGCATCGCCACCGCCAAACCCGCCGGGGAGATCTCCCTGCTGGCCGAGATCGTCACGCCGGGCGCCGTCGCCGTCGATGCGGCGGAGCTGGCGGAGACGGACCTGACCGTCATCGCGATCCCGTTGCGGAGGTACCGAGATCTGGACCCTGCGCACTTTGCCGGCCGGACCGTCGTCGACGTCATGAATTACTGGGCCCCCACGGACGGCGAGCAGCCGCATTTCGAGCGGGACGCCCGCTCCACCAGTGAGATCATCCAGGACCACCTGCACGGCGCCCTCCTGGTCAAGTCGCTGAACCACATCGGCTACCACGACCTGGAGGCCGATCATCGAGCCCCCGGCGCCGCGGACCGCCGTGCCCTGGCCGTCGCCAGCGATCATGAGTCATCGCGTGCCCTGGTGGGCGCCTTCATCGACCGGATCGGCTTCGATGCCGTCGACGCCGGCCCGCTCGCCGCCGGTCGTGTCTTCCAGCCCGGCACGGAGATCTTCAACGGCAGCCATTCGGCGGTGCAGTTGCGCGGACTGCTGACCGCGGCCTGCGCCGGGGCCGGCGTCTGATCGACGACCCAGCCCGATTTCGGCCCGATTGAGTCCGAGATCAGTCGCGGCCGGAGTCCGGGCCCTTCGGCTCCGGTGCGGGGCTGTCAAGGTAGCCCGGGTACTTCTTCTGGAGCCGGGCCCGCTGGAGATCGACGTCGGAGGCGGCTCGCGAGTCCGCGTCCACCTCGTCGTGGGGATGGCGCACATCTTCTGGCAGGTGCCCCTGGTAGCGCTCGACGAGCATGTCCTCGGCCTGCGAGGACCGGTACTGTACCCGCCGGACCGACCGGACCATGAGGCGGATGACCACGATGGCCATGGCCACCATCAGCGCCGTGAACAGGAATCCCTCAATGCCGGGCGTGACCTCGGTCTGGTCAAGTCCGGGACGCAGCGTCGGTTCCTGCACCCCGGGCAGCGGCTGTTCCGAGGCCTCGCCACCACTGCTGGACGCGGGGGCGGCAGAAGGGGATACGGCAAGGGGAAGGAAGGCGATCACGGTCACCCAGTCTACCGTCCCCACGCGACGGGCCAGCCCGCGGAGGCGAGCGGCCGACCTACGGCAACCGTGCGGCCAGCACGCGGCTGACACCCAGCCGATACCGGCCGGCGTCGGGTCAGCGCAGTCCGGTGAAGAGGTCCGTCTCCGGCAGCGTGGTCTCCACGCGCGAATCGATCAGCACGTAGTCCTCCCACGGCCAGGTCCGCCGCAGCAGGGCATTCGGCGTGGCAAAGAACTGCCCTTGCGGATCGATCTGGGTGCGGTGGGCACGCAGGGCGTTGTCCCGCTGCTCGAAGTAGTCGGCCACGTGGATCTGGGTGGTGACCTGGTGGCGCGTCAGCCGGAATCGGGCCGGGGCGGTGGCGGACGGCACGTCCTGCTCGGCCGCCTGGGCCTCCGCCCGCTCCTGCTCTTCCAGGAGCTTGCGGAACCACTCCAGCCGCTCCGTGTACGGAGACTCCTCGCCCGCCTCCAGGTAGGCCTCGTGCAGGGCCCGGTACTTGTCCGGGTTGAAGGCACGGTCGTAGTAGAGCTTGGACGGGGTCCAGGCCTCGCCCGTGCCGGGATACCGCTCCGGGTCCCCGGCGGCTCGGTAGGCCTCCACCGTGACCTCGTGGGATTTGATGTGGTCCGGGTGCGGGTAGCCACCGATCTCGTCGTAGCTGATCAGCACGTGCGGACGGAACTCACGGATGACCCTGACCAACGGGGCCGCCGCCTGCTCCAGGGGGAGGGTACCGAAGCTGCCGAAGGGCAACGGGGGCATCGGATCACCCTCGGGCAGTCCGGAGTCCATGAATCCGAGCCACCGATGCTCGATGCCGAGAGCAGCCCCTGCCTCCTGCATCTCGGTCCGCCGCACGCCGGTGATGTCCCGGTCCAGACGCACCGTGTCCCCGTAGCCCGGGTTGAGCAGGTCTCCCCGCTCACCTCCGGTACAGGTCACGACCATGACTTCGGCCCCGGCGGCCTCGTAGGCAGCCATCATGGCGGCGCCCTTCGAGGATTCGTCATCCGGGTGGGCGTGGACGGCCATCAGCCGCAGTCCCTGGGACGCCGGCACTCCCCCGGCCTCAGGGACGGCATGGTGCACCTCGGGCTCGACGGAGCCGTACGACGTCTGCCCCACGGACACCCCGAATTCCGGCGCAGCGATGCCGTCCCGGTGCTCCAGGTCGTCCAGGTTGGTCGGGTTCGTACTGCTCACGTGGCCTCGGCTGCTTTCCGGCCCCGGAGGTCACCCGCCGGTGTGTGCGGGGGTTCGGGACGGCTTATTCGGGGACCGGTCGGTCCAGGGAATGAACTGCGGTGGACGGTCACGCGCCGGGATACCATGGAGTGATATGACTTCTACACCCCAGGCCTCGGCGGAGCCTGCTCCGATGGACAGCCTAGCGAACCGGTATGGGCGCCCCCAACGAATCCGCCCCTCGTTCGCTCAGCGCTGGGGAAAATGGATCGCCGCCGCGGCCCTCGTCCTGGCCGTGGGGGTCACCGTCTGGTTCACCGCCTCAGCCAACGCCCAGACGCTGGGTTGGAAGGACGTCGGTTTCACGATCGAGTCCCCCACGCAGGCCTCGGTGCGGTTCCAGCTCACCAAGGACCCTGAGGACACGGTCCAGTGCGCAATCCAGGTGCTCTCGGAGGAGAAGGCCGTGGTCGGCTGGCGCACCGTCACCATCGGTCCGGAGCCGGCGTCCGAGGACTCCAGGCCAGCGGGCACCCCGACGTACTACGACGTCGACCTGCGCACCGATGCGCTCGGCGTCAATGGCGGCGTGAACGCATGCTGGCACCCAGAGGACTCATGAGACGCACATCACCTTGAATATGACGTATCTGAAGCACATCCGTTAGAATCAGAAGTAGTACGTTTCAACCCCGCCTGTCTGGGGCTTCCCGTGGAACACCGGGTGGCTCCGCCGGCGGGGTTCTTGCATGATCGCCCCCCGGGCCGCAATCGGCGGCTCAGCATCATGTGTGCGGCAGCACCGGCAATCCCTCAGTGGCGTACCGGATGGCCGCTGACGAGCAATTCGAAGGAGACACGCGTCCATGAGCAACACCGATAGCGCTCCCTGGCTGACCCAGGAGGCCTACGACCGCCTGAAGCTGGAACTGGATCAGATCTCCGGACCCGGCCGTCAGGAGATCATCGACCGCATCGAGCAGGCGCGCGAAGAGGGTGACCTCAAGGAGAACGGCGGCTACCACGCCGCTCGCGAGGAGCAGTCCAAGAACGAGGGCCGCATCATCGAGCTCAAGCGACTACTCGAGACCGCCCAGGTGGGCGCCTCCCCGGAGGACAACGGCGTGGTGGAGCCCGGCATGGTCGTGGAGGCCAAGATCGCCGGCGACCTGGAGGCCTTCCTCTTCGGCAACCGCGAGATCGCCGATGACAAGGACTCCATCACCGTCTACTCCGAGCGCTCCCCGCTGGGCGCCGCCATCCAGGGCTCCAAGGTCGGCGACAAGCTGACCTATGCCGCCCCGAACGGCAAGGACATCGCGGTGGAGATCATCTCCGCCAAGCCGTACAAGCCGTGATCCTCACGGGGCGGACCTGTCGCTGACAGCCTGCTCCGCCCGGCAGGGCTTGTTCCCTGCACACCGCTTTCCCGACGGCGGCGCACCGGTTCCCCGGTGCGCCGCCGTTCTCGTGGGTGAGACTGCTGGCGGGTGAGGCGGCGGCCAGCGGGACGCGACGGGCAGCCCGGTACCTTGTTAGGTTGGTGGCATGCTCATCGTCGAAGAGATGTTCCTCCTGCTGAACAAGGACTACGGCACGGCCGGCCGAGCGCGGGGATACCGCCGCTATGGCCTCGCGGCGGCTGCTCTGGCCGACCTCTCCGAGCTCGGGACGATCGAGATCGCTCAGGAGGGCAAGGACCCGCAGGTCACGGTGGTGCGGGCTGGGATGACCGGCCACGCCCCGCTGGATGCTGTCCTGCCGGCCCTGGACTCCATGTCGGGGCAGAAGATCTCCACCCTGGTGGGCCGTTCCCAGCTCGACCCGGATACGGCCGTGGGCCGGAGCCTGGCCAGGCAGGGAATCGTCACCGAGGAGTCCCGCTTCCTCGGTGGGCCTCACTTCATGACCACCAGCCCCGCCCCGGAGATCGCCCTGCGTGAGCGGTTGGGTCAGGTGCTCGCCGGCGACCGCACGGCCACCCTCGCCGAGGCGACGGAACTCGGCCTTCTCAAGGCCCTCAACGTGGCCGACGGTCTCTTGGGCCCGGCCCGAGGCCAGATGGACCGGCGCGAGCTGTCCCGGCGCATTGAGGAGATCGCCCACGACATTCCTGCCGTGGAGGCCGTCAAGCGCCGTGTGGACCCCTTCACCGCGTCCACCATGGCCACGGTCGCTACCAACGCTGGCTGAGAATCCACAGACCCGGGCCCAGCCTGCCTCGGTCCTCATTCAGTACTGACCTCAGCCCTCATTCAGTACTGACCTCAGTTCTCGCCCTAGTACTGACCCCAGCCCTCATTCGGTCGTCACCCCCAGTCCCCGCCGCTTTCCTGAGCAACCGCGTACGCAACTCTCGGTCCGCCTCGTCCTCCACACTGCCCTCCACACCGCCCAGCTTGAGGCGTGCCGACCACATCTGGAGCCCTCAGCGCTTAACTCGTCCGCCCGTCATGTTCGAATACCAGTACTACTCCATCATGGCTGGTGGACAACGGTTCAAGGGCACAGGACGGGAGGGTCCATGGCAGACAGTGATGAGCTGGCTGAGCTGCCCCTCCCCGAGCTATTGGCGCAATCCCACGCCTTGGCCGCCGAACTCTCCTCTCGATTGGCTGACCCAAGGCTGGCGGACCGATTGCCCCGCCTCCGGCAGGACCCGGCAGAAGACCGTAGCGCTGCCTGGGGCCTCTACGCCCATGCGGACCGTCCCAACCCTGAGGTTGACGGTTTCGGGGAATCGGACGATTCCGGCAGAGCCGGGGCGCATGGCGGGGACATACACATCGTCAGAGCTTCAGGCTCCGAGGACGTGTCGGTCGTCGACCGTGAATCGGGCAATCAAGAGTATGCGGACTCCCCCTCCAGCGAGAACGTGGCCGGGTCCCTGCCGGAGTTGCATGTGGGCGTGGAGGCGCTGGCCCGCGCCGTCGACTCCGCGCGGACCGCCCTGGCCGGGCACACTGACCGGATTTTCGAGGCACACCAACTTCGAGAGGAAGTGTTGGGCATCCCGCCCGGAAAGTGTGCCTTCAGGAACGGCGCCGAATACTTGCGCGATCTCTTGCGGATCGACCGTCGCGAGGCGAAGGCCCTGCTGGCCCGGGCTGCTCACACCATGGCGTCGCTGACACTCGACCGAACCACGGTGATACCTGCCGATATGCCGGTCCTGTCCGAGGCGGTGCAGAAAGCCGAGCTGGGCGAAGCCGCGGTGGACATGATCGTGGGAACGATCGCCTCCGCGCACCGCGAGGCCGTCCTGGCAGACACGGCTCCCGGAACGGTGGACGGCCTTATCGCGGACGGTGAACGGCTGCTCGTCGCCCAGGCCCGGGATCTGGATCCGGATACGCTGAGAAAGGTCTGCGCGCACTGGCGGCAGCGTTTCGAAGCCGTGGTCAATCCAGACGGTTCCGAACCGACCGACGCCCAGCTCAAGGCCATGCAAGGGCTGTTCTACCGCGGACCGGGCAAGGGGCTGCATCAGTGGACACTGCTGGCCAGCGACGCCCAGCATGAAGTTCTCAAGACGGTGGTCTCCGCTGCCTCCAGCCCCCGGACGACTCGCTCTGACTGCAACACGGACCCGAAGAATCGAAACCAAGATCGCACCGGCACCAGCACCAGCACCGACACCGACACCGGCACGGGCACGGGCACCGGTGATGCAGGCTGTGCAACTGAACGGTCCGTGATTGACGCCCTCGACGGACGCAGCCGCGCTCAACGAGAACTCGACGGGCTCGTCAGTGCTTTGACCGGCGCGCTGGCCCTGGTCGGACTCGGCCCTGAGACGGGCATGGACGCGGACGGCCGCAGTACCGGGAACACGAACCCGACGGGCAACGCCCGGCCTGGACTCAGGAGCCGGGCCCGGCCCCAGATCATGGCGGTCATCGACTACGAAACCCTGTTCGCCCGATTCGGCGCTGCGGATGACGTGCACTTCGACGAACGGACTCCACGAAGCGGCTCGAGCGGATCATCCGGAGTCCTTGATCCACCCGGTCCACCCGGCCCATCTGGTCCGCCGGGTCCGCCGGGTCCGCCGGGTCCGCCGGGTCCGCCGGGTCCGCCGGGTCCGCCGGGTCCGCCGGGTCCGCCGGGACGCCATGATCGGACGATCTCGACCACGTCCTACGTGGGAGACGTCAATCCACAGACGATCCGACAGCTTGCGTGCGAGGCCGATCTGATCCCGGTTGTCCTGGGCGGCAGCGGCGAGGTCCTGGACGTGGGGCGATCCAAACGGTTGTTCACGCCTCAGCTCAGGCGCGCCGTCACCGCCCGGGACGGTGGTTGCACGGCACCCGGTTGCTCGATTCCGGCACCGTGGTGCGAAGCCCACCACATCCACCATTGGGAGGACGGCGGTCCGACGTCGGTGGAGAACGGAGCACTGCTGTGCTCACACCACCACCACGCCGTTCACGCCGGAGCCTGGGAGATCTCCGTCCGCCAGGGCATCCCGTGGTTCATCCCGGCCCAGTACCTCGACCCCGAACGGCGGCCCCGCCGCAACTTCTATTGGCGTCCTGGTCTGGCGGCTTAGATGTGGCGCCTCAGGATCGGGATGCGTGAGCCGTTCAGAGGAACCCTGCTAGTGCTGCACGACCGGCTGGTAGCCGGAGGAGCGCAATCGGCCCAGGACCTGCTCGGAGTGCTCGGGTCCGCGAGTCTCCATGTCGATCGTTATGGTCACGTCCCCCATGCTGAGCGAGCCGCCGATGCGGCTGTGGTCCACCCGGGTGACGTTGGCCTCGGTCTCGGAGATAATCCGGGAGATGTTGGACAGCTCGCCGGGACGGTCTCGCAGGGAGATCTTGACGGTCAGGTAGCGACCACCCGCGGCCAGGCCGGACTGGATGACCTTGAGCATCAGCATCGGGTCCACGTTGCCACCGGAGAGTACGGCCACGGTGTGCTTGGACTCGATCCCGAGTTCTGCCAGCTTGCCCTCCAACAACGCGGCCACGCCCACCACGCCGGCGGGCTCGACCACCATCTTGGACCGCTCCAGCAAGAACACCAGCGCATTGGCGATCGCGTCCTCGGATACGGTGACGACTCCGTCCACGAGTTCCTTGATGATCTGGAAGGGAATCTGGCCGGGCTTGCCCACGGCGATGCCGTCGGCGATGGTCGAGACGTGGGAGAGCGGCACCACGGCGTCTGCGGCCAGCGACGGCGGGTAGGCTGCGGCGTTCTCCGCCTGGACGCCGATGATGTTGATGTGCCGGCCCTGACGGCGGGCCATCTCCTTGACGGCCACGGCCACGCCGGCGAGCAGGCCGCCGCCACCGATGCCCATCACCAGTGTGTCCACCTCCGGATCCTGCTCGAGGATCTCCAGGCCGATCGTGCCCTGACCGGCCACCACGTCGGCATTGTCGAAGGGATGGATGAAAACCGAGCCGGACTCGTCCGCATAGCGCTGCGCCTCGGACAGGGCCTCATCTACGTTGTTGCCGTGCAGCATCACCTCGGCGCCGTGATCCTTCGTGGCCTGCAACTTCGGCAACGCAACGCCGCGGGGCATGAAGATGGTCGCCTTGATCCCCAGCTTGGATGCTGCCAAGGCCACCCCCTGGGCATGGTTGCCAGCGGACGCCGCCACGACCCCGCGAGCGCGCTCGTCCTCGGAGAGCTTGGCCATCCGGACGTAGGCGCCGCGCACCTTGAAGGAGCCGGCACGCTGCAGATTCTCGCACTTGAGGTGAACCACGGAGTCCGTGAGCCGGCCCAGGGCCCTGGAGTGGTCCAGCGGCGTGGGGACGATGACCCCGTCCAACAGTCGTCGGGCCTCCTCGATGTCCGCCAGGGTGACGGGAAGTCCCGGGAATTCGGCGCGGTCGGCAGCCGTACCCGTCGCGGCCTCTGCACTGCTCTGGGGGGTGGTCGTCACTGTGGTCCTCCGTTTCGGTCCGGCCGGCGGCCGGAGTGGTCCATCCCCGTATTGTCCTCCCCCGCGGACCCTCTGCCGCGAAGATTGCCCGAGGTGCCGGTTCCGGGGTCGACTGGGGCACCAGTATCGGCCTCTGGGCCGGCGTCGGGACGGGCATCAGGGTCAACATATGAGTCGGTGTCAGCACTCCCATCGCGATCCTTGCGGAAACGGCCAGGCAGGAAACGCGAGCGGGACTGTGACCGCTTGAGTTGGCGGCGGGCCTGACGTCGCCGCCTGGCTGACAGCGCACTCTCGGCAGCACTGGGAGCGGTGCCACCAGCGCTGCCGGATGCTCCGCCGTCACCGGATCTGCTGGATCCGCCAGCACCACTCGTGGCCCGGCGGACCACGCCGTCGATGGTCACATAGGCCCGGCCCCAGGGCCCCTCCAGACCGGCGGCCCGGTCCTTGAGTCGGGTATCGCGGTAGTCCGAGGCCGCCGCGGGTTCGGGTTCGTTCTCGAGCCACGGCTTGGCGTGGAGGTACTTGATGGTGGAGTTCAGGAAGGCCATCAACGGCACGGCGAAGATCGCGCCGACCAGGCCCATCACCGCGGTGCCCCCGGCCACGGCCAGGAACACGGCCAACGGGTGCAGGCTGACTGCACGCCCCATGACCAACGGCTGCAGGACGTTGCCTTCGATCTGCTGGACCAGGAGGACCACGCCAAGCATGATCAGGGCATTCACCCAGCCGTTGGCCACGAGCGCCAGCAACACGGCCACCGCGCCGGTCAGGAACGCACCCACGAGGGGGATGAACGAGCCGAAGAACACCAGCACACCGAGGGGCAGGGCCAGCGGCACGCCGAGGATCAAGGCCCCCAGTCCGATGCCCAGGGCATCCACGAACGCCACGAAGATCTGGACCCGGACGTAACTGCCGAGGGAGGTCCAGCCGACATCTCCGGCGCCGTCGATGGCGATGCGATGGCGGGCGGGGACGAAGTTCAGGCAGAACCGCCAGATCCTCCGGCCGTCATAGAGGAAGAAGATCAGCGCGAAGACGGCCAGCACCGTGCCGGCGGCGAGGTTGCCGGCGGTGGAACCGAAGCCCAGGGCACCCGAGAGGATGGTCTGGCTGTTGGCTCGAACCGCCTCGCCGAGGTCCGAGAGGATGTCGTTCCACTGGTCCGTCGTGACGCCGAAGGACTCCAGCCAGACGACGATGCCTTGGACGCCCACCACGATCTGATCCCGCATGTCCGTGAATCCCACGGCGAGCTGCTGGCCGACGAGGGTGAGCAGGCCCAGGACGACGACGATGAATCCGAGGATGACGCCGGTCACGGACAGTCCCCGTGGGAGGCCCCACCCCACGAACCGCTTGTGGATCGGCGCGAGGAGGGTGGACAACAGGGCCGCCACGATCAGGGGGATGACCAGGAGGGAGACATGGCTCAGCAGCCAGATGCCGGCCCCGGCCATCGCCAGCACGAGCAGCACCCGCCAGGACCAGGCGGCGGCCACCGTCAGCCCGTAGGGGACGTCGGCCGCCACCCGGTTGGCCTGGTCGGGCGCGGTCAGGAGGGGGTCCGGCACCCGGGCTTCAGGCTGGGGGCCCGGGACTTCGGGCAGCCCGGGAACCGGAGCGTCCGGGGCCCCAGACTCTGGTCGAGTGCTCAACGGATTTCCTCCTCAGGGTGTGGTCGGTCGTGTGAAAGGTGAGAGGAACGGTTCAGTGAACCGTGGTGCGAGATACCCCAGGCGGCCTCCAGGTGCTTCCCCGGATCGATCCATACCAGTCCGTCGCCGCTGTTCAGGGCGTTGGCCGGAGCCGTCATCGGCTCCATCGCCACGGCACGGTGACGGCCGGGGAATCGGTCCGTGAAGAAGATGTGGACATAGCCGAAGGCCGGGTCCGTCCAGAGCTCCACGCTACGCCCATCCGGAGCAGACAGTGTGTGGTGATGGCGGCCGTCGTCGCCCGGCTCCAGATCGGTGAACGCCGCGTCGAGCAGGCCGGTGCCCACCTGCCGGCCCTCACGGAAGTCCTCGGCCGTTTCGTGGACCGGGGCCGTCCCGGTGGGAATGAGCCGATCATCGGTCAGCACCCGGGTGGCCGCCCGCAGCGTCAGCACCAGCTGCTCGCTGGGAACGTCTCCGATCCGCAGGAAGGGGTGGGCGCCGAAGGCGACCGGGGCCGGCCGGCCTGAATGGTTGGTGACCTGCTGGTGGACGGCGAGGGCGCCGTCGTCGTCCAGGGCGTAGGTGACCTGGTGGGTGAGACGGAACGGGTAGCCGTGCTGGGGGTGGATCTCGCCGCGCAGGACCACCCGGCGGCCCGTCTGCTCGGCCGGGACGAAGGCGGTGTTGCGCAGCAGTCCGTGACTGGCGTTGGAACGGGACGGTTCCGTGAGGTCGAGCTGCTGGGTGACGCCGTCCAGCGTCCAGCGCCCGTCCCGCACGCGGTTGGGCCACGGGGACAACTGGATGCCACAGGCCGAGGGCGGAATCTCGTCCGCGCCGTAGGTCTCCACCAACGCCGTTCCGTCCACCTCATAACGGCGCAGGGCACCGGCCAGCGAGGTGATGGTGGCCTCGGCCCCGCCGTGGCGCAGCACATACTGGGTGCCCGTCGCGGCAGGGCCCCCGAACTGCAGCCCGGCAGGCTCATCGGCGGTCTGGACGGCGGGACGGTTCTCGGACTCGTTCATGGCTCCATTAACCCAGAATCGGCTGGCACCATCCGGATTGTTCCTCCCGGACGGAGCCAGCCGATGGCTGTGGACGGTTCAGTGCGTGGTCAGTCGTTGCCGCGCAGGATCGCCAGGATGCGCAGGATCTCGACGTAGAGCCACACCAGGGTCACGGTGAGGCCGAAGGCGGCGGACCAGGAGTACTTCTGCGGGGCCCCGGCCTTGACGCCCTGCGTGATGGCGGTGAAGTCCATGATCAGCGAGAACGCGGCCAGGAACACGGCGAGGAGGCCGATGCCCAGACCCAGCAGCGGGAACTCGCCGCGGAGGCCGAACATGGCGTCCGTGACACCGAAGAGCATCAGGAAGAGGTTGACCACGGAGAACAGCGCGTAGCCGATCATCGCGACCATGAAGATCTTCACGGACTTCTTCGAGACGCGCCACTTGCCGGAGGCGAAGAGCGCGAGGGTCACGGCGAACACGCAGAGCGTGGCCAGCACGGCCTGGACCGCGATGCCCGGCCACATCTGTTCGAAGACGCCGGAGATGCCACCGAGGAACAGTCCCTGCGCGGCGGCGTAGATCAGGATGAGCACGGGCGAGGGCTCGCGCTTGAAGGCGTTGACGAGTCCCAGGACCAGGCCGACGATCGCACCGGGCAGCATGAGGGCCGGCATGTTCCAACCGACGGCGGCACCGGCCACGACGAGCAGCAGGGTGATGACGGTCTTGGCGATGACGTCGTTGTAGCTCATCCGGCCCGTGTCAGCCGGACCCGCGGCAGGCTGGGCGTACATCTGCTCCAGCTGCTCCGGGGTGTACTGCTGGCTCGGCTGGCCCTGCGGCGCCCGCTGGCCGAACTGCGGCTGCTGAGTCTGGCCCTGCGGAGCCTGGCCCCGGGAACCACCCTGGTACCAGCCCGGCGCCTGCTGCGTGGCAGCGCCACCCCGGCCATCACCGGAGTGCATCTGTTCCTGGAAGTTCTTGCTGTTGAAGACGGGGTTGGCCACTGGCCATCTCCTCTGCTGGTCGCGTGCGGTCCACGGTCGTGCTCTCCGGCCGGGTGGCGCGGCATGGACGTCATGGGGACTGCTGACAGTCTATCTGCCGAACCTGAAAAGCAACCTGACAACGGACGGCGGCCCCTTCCCTCCGCTGACGGCTTAACGGCCAGTGGGGGCGAACAACCGTGCCGGGGCCGGGCAGACGTCCGGACAGTGCCCCCAGTGGGACTCGAACCCACAACACAGAGATTTTAAGTCTCCTGCCTCTGCCAATTGGGCTATGGGGGCTGGATTCGACGGCGGCCCGGAACCGTCAAGGGTACCGGGCCGCCATGGAGCCGAGGCGTACTGCGAGACCTACTTCGAGGACTTCGCGGACTCCAGCACCTTCGGGTTGTCGAAGCGGCCCGGCTTGAGCTCGCCGCCAGCTGCCTCGAGGAAGGGGTTGTGCGGGTTCTCGAGGCCCTCGATCGGTGTGGTGTCCCGGCCGAAGACCACGGACAGAAGCCAGTCGGAGACCACGCGGGCCTTGCGCTCATACGTGGGCATGGCCAGGCCGTGGTAGCCGCGGTGGGCCAGCCACGCCGGCACGCCGCTGAGCTTGAGGCCCATCGGATTGCCGACGCCCTTGCCGAAGCCGAGGCCGGCCACGGCACCGAGGGACTTGTGGACGTATTCCTCCACGGCACCCTCACCGAAGCGCACGGCCAGCAGGTTGGCGGCGAGGCGCTTGGCCTGGCGCACCGCGTGCTGGGCGTTGGGAACGCAGTGGCCTCCGGGGCCGTCGCCGGTCAGGTCCGGCACGGCGCACACGTCACCGGCGCCCCAGGCGCCCTCGAGGACCCCGCCGTCACCGTCGGAGATCTGCAGGGTCGGGGTGACCTCGATCCGGCCACGCTGTTCGACCGGGAAATCGGTCTGCTTGGCCACGGCGTTGGCGGCCACTCCGGCGGTCCAGACGAGGGTGTCGGTCTCGAAGGAGCCGGCGTCGGACTTGTCCTGCATGTTGATGAGCTTGAGGACGCCGCCCTCGGCACCGGCCAGCGAGGTGTTGAGCAGGACCTCGATGCCGCGGGACTTCAGGTGCTCGACGACCTCGACGGCCTGGTCCTCACCGACCTCCGGCATGATCTTGCCCATGGCCTCGATCAGGACGATGCGCGCATCGGACTGGGCCAGGCGCGGGTTCTTCTTGATGACGGACCGGATCAGGTCCTCCATCTCCGAGATGGTCTCGACGCCGTTGAAGCCGCCGCCGACGACGGCGAAGGTCAGGGCGCGGCTGCGGGCCGCGGCGTCGGTCATGGTGGAGGCGATCTCGAGGCGGTCCAGGATCTGGTTCCGCAGCTGGACGGCCTCCTGCACGGTCTTCATGCCGATGCCGGCCTCACCCAGGCCCGGGATCGGGAACACGCGGGTGGTGGCGCCGGCGGTCATGACGACGTCCTGGTACGGGATCTCGAATTCGGAGCCGTCCTGCGTCTGGATGGTGGCGGTCTTGCGGGCGTGCTCGACCTTGATGACCTTGCCCTGGACGATCTCGGAGTTCTTCAGGTGGGTGCGGTGGTCCACCACGATGTGCCGGGGCTCGATGTTCCCGCCGACGACCTCCGGGAGGAACGGCTGGTAGGTCATGTACGGGTTCGGGTCCACGAGGGTGACGACACCGCCACGCTCCTTGACCTTCTTCTCCAGGTTCTTGGCGACGTACAGGCCGGCGTAACCGCCGCCGACGATGAGGACACGGGGCTTCGGGGACAGCTGCGGAGTGATTGCCATGACACCCAGCCTAGCCCCGCTCACCGCACTTCGTGAAATTTTTCACAAAGTCACAAAGTATCGCTCGCAGACGGGCGTACCGGTATGAACTGGAGTGAGCGGCTGACGTGGCTCAACGCTCGGATGATCTGCGCTGGCGCAGATACAGCGTCACGGCAGTGGCTGCCAGCCCGGCGACCACGAGAGCCGTGCCGATCACGAGCGCCGGCTGGAGTCCCGGGGCAGGGTCGGCCGGGGCGGTCGCCTGCGGCATCTCCGTGGACAGCGGGTCCGGGGTCGACGTCGGCTCGGCCGGCTCCCCGCTCGGGGTCGCGGTCGGCGTCGGGGCACCGGAGGACTCGGCGCGACGGTGTACGCGGATCCAGTCGGCGATGGTGTCCATGGGATTGCGGTCCACGGCGCCGACGTCCGCCGTCACGGCCGCGGCGGCGTCGATGATGCCGTGACCGTAGACCGGGTCCTCACCGGGGACCCCGGCGTCCTCGGCCGTGGCCAGGATGCGGTGGATGACCTGGTGGGCGGGCATCTCCGGGTACTCAGACCGGATCAGGGCGGCCAGGCCCGCCACGAGCGGGGCGGCTCCCGAGGTGCCCGCCCAGTCCTTCCGGTCACCACCCGGCACGGCGCCGACCAGTGGGTCGGCCGGAGCGGCCACCCCGATGGAGATTCCCTCCGTGGAGGAGTCCCAGCTCGCCGTCCCATCCGGGTTGAGGCCCGCCACGGTCAGCACACCGGGGATGGTCGCCGGGGCTCCTGCGGTCAGGGTTCCGGAGGCGCGGTTCCCAGCGGCAGCCACCACCACCACATCGTTCTCCTCGGCGTGCAGGAAGGCCCGGTCCCAGCTCTCCGGCCAGTCCTGGCGGGTGGAGCCGAGGGACATGTTGATGACGTCGGCTCCGTTGTCCACGGCCCAGGTGACGGCCTCCGCGATCTGGTCCTCCGGGGACGGACCGCCGGCGTTGCTGGCACCGAGGTGGACGGAGATGGACAGCAGTTCTGCCCGGGGAGCGACCCCCACGATCCCGTCCGGCCAGGCGCCGGTGGCCTCGTCCGGAGTCGGCGTGCCGGAGGTGGCCGACGGGCTCGGGCTGGGTGCGGTCTCACCGGAGGGCAGGGTCGAGGGCGTCGGTGTGGCCTTCGCGGAGCGGCGTTCCTCCTCGGCCCGGCGCAACGCAGCCTCGTTGTTCCCGCGGCCGGCCAGGACCGAGGCCACCAGGGTGCCGTGTTCGGCCATCTCCCCAACGAGTTCGGTGCCGGATTCGTTGCCCGCACCGGAGACATCGATGCCACCGACCACCTGGCCGCTCAGGTCTGGATGGTCCGCGTCGATGCCGGTGTCGATCACCGCGACCGTGACGCCTTCGCCCTGGCTGGTCCCCCACGCGTCACGGAACCCGTACTCGTCCAGCCAGTACTGCCGGTCCCGCCATTCATCTGCGGAGGCGGCGGGCAGGGCGGACCAGCTCGCCACACCGGTCGCACCGGACGCACCGAAAGATTCGGACTCGCCGGACTCGGTCCAGCTTCCGGCCGGAGGCGGCAGCAGCACGGGTCCGGCGACGAGGGCCGCGGTGAGCACCGGGACGGTCAGCACGGTGGCCAGGGGCACAGCGGTCAGGCGGGGGAGGCGTGGGGCTCTCCCCCGCCGTCCTGACCGACGGCCGCTCATGCCGTCTGGGACAGGGCGATCCCGTCCAGGATGTCGTGCTCGGACGTGATGGCCGTGGTGACCGATCCATGGCCGGCGTGCGCCACCCTGCGCAGGATCATGGACCAGATGAGGGCGCCTGCCCCGATCACGTCGACGCGGCCCGGGTGCATGTAGGGCAGGGCGGCACGCTCGTCCCGGGTCGCGGCCAACAGTCGCCCGGCGGTGTCGCCGATGACGTCCACATCCAGCTCCGTGGCGTGGATGACCCCGGGATCGTAGGCGGTCAGGCCCAGCGCGGCGGCGGTCACGGTGGTCACGGTCCCAGCCACACCGACGACGGCGGCCACCTCCCCCAGCGGGATGCTCACCTCCACCTCGTCCAGGACGGCCTCGATGTCCTGCACCGCTCCTTGGATCTCGGCATCGGTCGGTGGATCGGTCCGCAGATGGCGCTCGGTGAATCGGACGCATCCCATCCTGACGCTGAGGGCGTGGGTGACCTGCGGCCCCGCACCTCCGGGGCCTGCCAGCGTTCCGAGGACGAACTCGGTGGATCCGCCACCCAGGTCCACCACCAGCACCGGTCCGGCGGCCGCATGGCTGGTTCGACCGGCCGGGGAGGTCTGGCTGGTCTGGCTGGCCTGGCTCGCCTGAGGTCGCTCGGCGGTACCAAGGGCGCCAGGGGCCAGGACGGAGGCCGCGCCGGCGAAGGACAGGGCCGCCTCCTCGTCCCCCGTGATGATCTCGGGTTCCACGCCCAGACGTTCGCGGATCCCAGCGGTGAAGTCGGCGGCGTTGGCGGCGTCACGGCTGGCGGAGGTGGCGACGAACCGGACGGAGGTGGCCCCGAGGTCGCGGATGATCGCGGCGTAGTCCTCCGTGGCGGCGAAGGTGCGCTGCATGGCGGCCTCGGACAACCGGCCGGTGGCGTCCACTCCTTCGCCCAGCCGGACCACGCGCATCTCGCGGTGCAGGTCCACGAGCCGGGGAACAGCCGCGCCGCCGGTGCCGGGCTGATCTGTCGGCTGATCCGTCGGAGATTCGACGCGTGCCACGAGCAGTCGGATGGAGTTGGTTCCGCAGTCGATCGCCGCGACGGTCCGGCCCGGCCGGCGTGACGCCGCACCCTGCACGGGGTTCTGCTCCCCCGCGAGCCGCTTCACGTGGCGGCTGAGGTCCTTGCTCGGCACGGGTGCCCCTGGGTCCCAGGCGCCGGCACACCAGCAGGTCTCGGCGGTCCAGTCATCCCGCATGCGTCCGAGCGCCTCGTCCCCGAGAGGGTTCACGCCGGGCCCCGCGGCCAGCGAGTGGCCCACCAGGACGTGCAGGCACTTGACCCGTTCGGGCATGCCGCCGGCGGAGATGCCCGAGATCTCCGGGACCCCGTCCGTGCCGGCCACCCGTCCCACCCGGTCACGCTCGGCCAGGTAGGCCTCGTGCGCGCTCCGGTAGCGGGCGGACAGCTCGTCATCCTGCTGCAGCCGTTCGGACATCTCGGCCATCACACCGGACGCCTCCAGCCGGGAGACGGCGGCCGTCAACACGGGGTGGGTCAGGTAGAACGTGGTGGGGAAGGGGATGCCGTTGGACAGCCGTGGAGCGGTGGTGGCCACCAGCGGATTGCCGCACACGCACCGGGCCCCGATCTCGACCACGTCACGGGCCGGGCGGTTCAGTTGCAGGCTGATGGTGTCCAGGTCCTGCTGCGTGGGGGTGCGGTCCAGGTTCTGCGTCATGGTGATGATCTTGCCTCAGTCGGTGCGTTGGTGCCGGTGACAAGTGCTCCAGCCTAGTCGGTACCGGCACGCACCACGGAGTCCAGCAGGGCATCCGCCCATGGCATGTCCTGGTTGACCTCACTCGGACTGGCCGGCGGTGGCACCGGGTCCTCCACGGCCTCATCGCCGCCGATGACCATGTAGGTCTGCTCACCGGGCATGACGAGGTTGAAGCGCTCGCGCGCCTGCTGCTGGATGTAGGCCGGGTCCTCCCAACGGGCGATCTCGCTCGTGAGGTCCTGCTGCAGCTGCTGCTCGGCGGCGATCTCCTCCTGGACGGCGCGGAGCTCGGCCTGCTGGTCCAGGAACACCCGCAGGGTCGGCGCCAGGAGCACCGCGGCCACGAAGAGCACCACCAGGAAGGCCACGGAGCGGCCGGTGAGGTTGCGGGCCGGAACGGGTTCGACCGGGACCAGGGCCGGGCCCGGCGTCGACGTCGCTGCCGAAGGAGTTCTGGCGGAGCTCCGCGCCCGGGCACGGGGCACGGACCGGCGCAACAGGTTGCGGCGTTCGTCGGCACGGCGCTGCCCGGGAGTCGGTTCCGATGACGGACCGGCCGAGGTGTCCTCCGAGTCTGTCGCATCGTCCAGGACGGCTCCGGGTCCGTCCGAGGCCTCCGCGTCGGCAGATGCCGGAGAGCCGCCCTGCGCCCGGTCGGCCGACCACCCGCGGATGGACTGCCCGCCGGCGGATGCCGGGTCCACCGACTCAGGGGATGCGGCAGACTCGATGGATTCGGCGGATTCGGCGGACTGGCGTGACGGTGCCGCGTCGAGGGGGATGACCTTGGCGGAGTGGCCGCCCACCAGGTGCGGCGTCGAGCCGGGCCCTGCGGTGCCCGTGCGCCGGGCGGCGCCGGCCCCCACCTCGGCCAGTTGACGCTGGGAGGTTTTGGGGACGCGCGGACGACGAGTTGCCACCAGTACCTCCGTGCCCATCCTGAACAAGACTTGTGAGACCGGGCCATCTCCCCGGTCCCTCTGACGATAACGGCTGATCCGCCCGGCGTTGGGACAGCGCGCCGAGCGGGTTCCCGGGCGTTTGCCGGGCTTTCACCGTTAACCACCGCAACCCCGACCCCGGAGACCCCGGAACGGGGTTGCGGGGCAGCCGGTCAGGCGCGGGCGGTGAACCGCGGGAAGGCCGAGGCACCCGCGTAGATCGCGGAGTCGCCCAGCTCCTCCTCGATGCGCAGCAGCTGGTTGTACTTGGCCACCCGGTCCGAGCGGGCCGGGGCACCGGTCTTGATCTGGCCGGCATTGGTGGCCACGGACAGGTCAGCGATGAAGGTGTCCTCGGTCTCGCCGGAGCGGTGAGAGATCATGCAGTGGAACTGGTGGCGCTGGGCCAGGGAGATCGCGTCGAAGGTCTCGGTCAGGGAACCGATCTGGTTGACCTTGACCAGCAGGGCGTTGCCCGACTGCTCGTCGATGCCCCGCTGCAGACGCTCCGGGTTGGTGACGAACAGGTCGTCGCCCACGAGCTGGACCGTGGCCCCCAGGGAGGTGGTGAGCTGCTGCCAGCCCTCCCAGTCGTTCTCGTCCAGCGGGTCCTCGATGGAGATCAGCGGGTAGTTCGCGGCCAGCTCCTCGTAGTACGCGATCATGTCCGCGGCACTCTTCTGCTCGCCCTCGAAGGTGTAGGTGGCGTTCGAGCAGAACTCGGAGGAGGCCACGTCCAGGGCCAGGGCGATCTCCTTGCCCGGGGTGTAGCCGGCCTGCGTGATGGCCTCGGTGATCAGGTCCAGGGCGGCGCGGTTGGACGGCAGGGACGGGGCGAAGCCGCCCTCGTCTCCCAAGCCGGTGCCGAGTCCGCGCTCCTGCAGGACCTTCTTGAGCGTGTGGTAGACCTCGGCGCCCCAGCGCAGGGCCTCGGAGAAGCTCGGAGCGCCGATCGGGGCGATCATGAACTCCTGGATGTCCACGTTGGAGTCGGCGTGGGCGCCGCCGTTGAGGATGTTCATCATCGGCACGGGAAGCACGTGGGCGTTCGGGCCGCCCAGGTACTTGAACAGGGAGAGGTCCGAGGAGGCGGCGGCCGCGTTGGCCACGGCCAGCGAGACACCGAGGATGGCGTTGGCGCCCAGGGTGCCCTTGTTCTCGGTGCCGTCCAGGTCGATCATCAGGGTGTCGATGAGACGCTGGTCCGTGGCGTCCTCACCCTCCAGCTCGTCCGCGATGTTCTCGATGACGGCGTTGACGGCACCCAGCACGCCCTTGCCGAGATAGCGGCCCTGGTCACCATCGCGGCGCTCGACGGCTTCGAACTCTCCCGTGGAGGCGCCGGAGGGCACGGCGGCGCGACCGAGGGATCCATCGGTCAGCAGTACCTCCACCTCAACGGTGGGGTTACCGCGGGAATCGAGGATTTCACGGGCATGGATGGCGTCGATCAGGGCCATGTGCGGTCTCCTTTGAAGACTGTCGGTGGGTAGAGCGTCAGGGCCGGTGTGGCTTGACGGTCCGGGTGGGCGCCGTGGCGCAGGTTGCGGTACCGCGGGGCGATGCGGGTTTAGCCTAGCCCGTCGGGTCTGTTCCCGAGAGGTCGTGACGGAGCGCGGCCAGGTGCTGGCGCAGCGCACGCTCGGGGTCGAGCCCCGCAGCACGGGAGCGCTGGACCAGCCGGAACAGCTCGGCGCCCAGCTCCCCCTCGTCCTGCAGCACCATCGGATCCTGGCCCGACGGCGGCGGGCCCGGTTCCTGCAGTGGGTCCACCGGCTGCCGGGCGGCCCGGTCCACGACCTTCGCGGCGGCCGCCAGGGCGGGCAGGTGGGCGGGGACCTCGGTGAAGGCGGCATCCGACTCGGCTGCCCCGGCGGCGCGCTCCGCCTTCTTGATGCGCTCCCAATTCTTCTCGATGTCCTCCAGTCTCGCGGCCGCCAGGTCCCGCGGCTCGCGCAGGGACCCGTCGGCGTGGAAGACGTGGGGGTTCCGGCGGATCATCTTGTCCGTGATGGCCTGGGCCGTGCCGTCGAAGGTGAAGCCACCGGCCCCCTGGGCGATCGCCGCGTGCAGGACGACCTGGAAGAGCACGTCCCCCATCTCGAGCCGCAGCTTCTCGTAGGTGCCGTCGGCCAGCGGCCCCTCGGGCCAGCTGGCCGGGGGCGCGGACTCGATGACCTCGAGGGCCTCGTACGCCTCCTCGATCAGGTACTCGGTCAGCACGGCATGGGTGAGCCGCCGCGTCCACGGGCAGTGCTCCCGCAACTGGGCGACCACCCAGACGAGCCGGTCGACGGCGTCGCTCACGCGTCGTCGTCGTCGAGGGCCTCCAGGCGCACCGGGCCGTCTCCGGTGCCGCCGCTGGAGATGACCTCTCCCCAGGCCTCGACGAGCAGTTCGGCCAGGGCCTCGCGGTCCTCGAGGGGCAGGAAGGCGGCCTCGGCGGCGTTGAGCTGGAAGTCCAGCAGCTCCTCCAGCGAGTAGCTGAAGACCTCCGCGATCAGGTACAGCTCGTCGGTGAGGGAGACCCCGCTCATCAGCCGGTTGTCCGGATTGATGGTCACGCGGAAGCCCAGCTGGGCCAGCATGTCGATCGGGTGGGTGGAGACCGTGCCGCCGTAGGCCGCCACGGCGCCGGTCTGCAGGTTCGAGGACGGGCAGATCTCCAGCGCGATGCCGCGGTCACGGACCCAGGCGGCAGTGGCACCGAGGTCCACGAGGGCGTTGTCCTCGCCGACCTGCTCACCGTTCTCGTCCACGGCGTTGAACTCCACCGTGATGTCGTCGGCGATCCGCACGCCGTGGCCGAGGCGCAGGGCGCGGCCGTTGACGAGGGCGTCGTTGATGGACTCGAGGCCGTCCGACTCGCCGGCGTGGACGGTGGCCGGGAAATGCTGGCCGGCCAACCAGGTGAAGGCCTCGGTGAAGCGCGAGGGCGGGAATCCGGTCTCCGGTCCGGCGATGTCGAAGCCCACTGCAACGGAGCCACCGGCGCCACCGGTGCCGCGGTGGCGCACGGCCAGCTCAGCGATCTCCTGCGAGCGGTCGTTCTGACGCATGGCCGTGATGAGCTGGCCGATGCGGATCGGGGTTCCCACGGCCTCGGCGTTCTCCACGCCCTCGTCGAGTCCGGCCTGGACCGCCTCGACAGCCTGGTCCAGGGTCAGCCCGCCGGCGGTGTGCTGTTCGGGGGCCCAGCGGACCTCGGCATAGACGATGCCGTCCTCCACGAGGTCCTCCACGAACTCGCGGGCCACCCGCTGCAGCCCCTCGGTCGTCTGCATGACGGCGATCGTGTGGTCGAAGGTCTCGAGGTAGCGCTCGAGGGTGCCGGAGTTCGCGGACTCGGCGAACCACTCCGCCAGCGCGTCGGCACTGTCGGCGGGCAGTTCGTGGCCGATCCGGCCGGCCAGGTCGAGGATGGTGGCCGGTCGCAGGCCCCCATCGAGGTGGTCGTGGAGGCTGATCTTGGGCAACGCTGCCAGATCGACGTCAAGGGGCGAGGGGGCGGAGAATTCGATCGCGTCAGTCACGTGGCGAGTCTACGGTAGCGGTCTCGGACCGCAGTCCCCCGCCGGCCGCCCGCTTCCGTTCCGCCAGCCGGAGCAGGATCCTCTTCAGGATGAGGTCCACCACCCAGCCGACGGCGGCCGCTGCCACCAGCGCCACGATGATCTGCAGCAACGTGTTGTCCAGCCAGCCCGCGGTGGCCCGGGCGATCCCGATCGAGTAGGCCGACCAGAGGAACGCGGCGAAGATGTCCAGCAGGGTGAACCTCAGCCGCGGGTACCCGGTGGCCCCGGCGGTGTAGTTCACCGCCACCCGTCCGCCCGGGATATACCGGGCCGTGCAGATCACCAGCGCGCCGTGTCCGTCCAGGGCGGTGCGGGCGGTGGCGACGGCCCGGACCACGCTGCGGCTGCGCATCCAGCGGAACCGGGTGATGCCGATCCCCCGGCCGAGGGCATAGGCGATCTGGTCCCCGGTGATCGCCCCGAGGGCACCGATCAGCCAGACCCACCACAGGGAGACGGTGTCCTGGGTGCCGGAGATGGAGGCCAGCGCCACCAGCACGGACTCCGAGGGCACCACGGGGAAGAAGCCGTCGATCGTGCACAGCAGGTAGACCGCGAGCAGGATCCACCACTGCCCGGCGGCATGGAGGACCACGTCTTCGATCATCTGGAGCACCCGTTCAGCCTAGGCGAACGGAAGGCCCCGGACCGCACTTTTCTCGGCGGTTCCGGGCCCTCTCAGGGTCTGCTCAGGATCTTCTTCCGGGTCGTCTTCAGGTCTGTCCGGGACCGGCTCCAGTCTGGGCCGGGTCCTGCCATGGGGATCACGGCGAGGCAGCAGAACCGGGGCCGTCAGTCGATCCGGTCGATGATGAGCGGGCGCGGCACGAACGATTCAGCCTCCGCCGATCCCGCCGGGGCGATGGAATAGCTGCCCTCCAGCGCGGACAGGGCACGGTCGAACTGCTCGGGGGTGTCCGTCAGCAGGGTGAGCAGGGGCTGTCCGGCCTGCACGGCGTCTCCGGGCTTGGCGTGCAGGCGCACCCCGGCCGCGTCCTGAACCGGGTCCTCCTTGCGAGCCCGGCCGGCGCCGAGACGCCAGGCGGCCAGGCCCACGGCCATGGCGTCCAGGCGGGTCAGCACGCCGGACTCGCCGGCCGTGACCACGTGGGATTCCCGTGCCGTCGCCATCGGGGCGTCGGCGTCCCCGCCCTGGGCGCTGATCATCCGGCGCCACACGTCCATGGCCCGCCCGTCGGCCAGGGCCTCGGCCGGGTCCACCCCGGTGATCCCGGCACCGGCCAGCATGCGGCGGGCCAGCTCCACGGTCAGTTCCACGACGTCGGCTGGTCCCCCGCCGGCGAGGACCTCCACCGATTCGGCGACCTCGATGGCGTTGCCGGCAGTCAGACCGAGCGGGGTGTCCATGTCCGTCAACAGGGCGGAGGTGTTCACGCCGGCGTCCCGGCCGAGGTCCACCATGGTCCGGGCGAGTTCGAGGGCGTCGGACTCGGTCTTCATGAAGGCGCCGGAGCCGCACTTGACGTCGAGCACGAGGGTGCCCGTGCCCTCGGCGATCTTCTTGGACATGATCGAGGAGGCGATCAGCGGGATCGCCTCCACGGTGCCGGTGACATCCCGCAGCGCGTAGAGCTTCTTGTCCGCCGGGGCCAGCCCCGAACCGGCGGCACAGATGACGGCACCCACGGAGGAGAGCTGGTCCATCATGGCCTCGTTGGACAGGTTGGCCTGCCAGCCGGGGATGGCCTCAAGCTTGTCCAGGGTGCCGCCGGTGTGGCCGAGGCCGCGGCCGGACAACTGGGGAACGGCCACGCCGTACACCGCGACGAGCGGTGCCAGCGGAAGGGTGATCTTGTCTCCCACGCCACCGGTGCTGTGCTTGTCCGCGGTCGGCTTGACGCCGCCGTCGGGCCCGCGCAGCTGTGAGAAGTCCATCCGCTCGCCCGAGGCGATCATCGCTTTCGTCCAGCGGGCGATCTCCGGCCGGTCCATGCCGTTGAGCAGGATGGCCATGGCCAGCGCGGACATCTGCTCGTCCGCCACGACACCGCGGGTGTAGGCATCCACGACCCAGTCGATCTGCCCCTCGGAGAGCCGCTGGCGATCCCGCTTGGCCCGGATCACCTCGATCGCGTCGAACGGCTCGGCGCGGTGGCCATCCGGGGATGCGGAGATAGAGGTAGAGGCAGAAGTAGAGGTGGGCTGCGGGGTCATCGGTTTTCTCCCGGGTTGTCGGTCGTGGCCGTACCGCCACTGAGGTGCGTCATGTCGGCCGGGCCGAAGGCGTGGGGCAGGACCTCGTCCATGGTCAATTCTCCGTCCGGGCCCATGAGGCGCATGCCGGGGGCGTGGAATTCGTAGAGCAGCTGGCGGCAGCGGCCGCACGGCATGAGGACCTCACCGTTGCCGTCGACGCAGTAGAACGCCACGATCCTGCCGCCCCCGCTCATCTGCAGGTTGGACACCAGAGAGCACTCGGCGCAGAGCGTGAGGCCCAGGGAGGCGTTCTCGATGTTGCAGCCGGCCACCACGCGGCCGTCCTCCACCAGGGCGGCTGCACCCACGGGGAATCGGGAGTACGGCACGTAGGCGCGGGTCATCGCAGCACGGGCGGTGGACTCCAGACGCTGCCAGTCGATGCCCGATCCGGTGCCGGTGATGCGCGGCAGGGATGCCGTCAGCGGGATGTCGTCCTCGAACGGGTCGCTGAACGCGCCGCTGGATCCGTGGTCGTGGTGTTCCACACTCACTCCTTCACTCTTCCTTGGATGATCCAGGCTGTTCCCGGCTATTCCTTCACATAGGGGGACCCGGCGGCGGCCGGGCCCCGGGACCTGCCGACCAGGCCGGCCACCACCAGGACGGTGACGAGATAGGGCAGCATCGCCATGAACTGGCTGGGGACCGGTGTGCCCAGGATGGCCAGAACGTACTGCATGTTGGTGGTGAACCCGAACAGAAGCGCGGCGAAGAAGGCCCCGATCGGGTTCCAGCGGCCGAAGATCACGGCGGCGAGGGCGATGAACCCCTGGCCGGCGGTCATCTCCTTCGAGAAGGAGGAGGAGGACACGAGGGTAAAGAAGGCGCCGCCCATACCGGCCACGGCACCACCGAGCAGCACGTTGATGTACCGGGTGCGGATCACGTTGATGCCCACGGTGTCCGCGGCCTTGGGGTGCTCGCCGACGGCCCGCACGCGCAGGCCCCACTTGGTGTGGAACAGGCCGATGTACAGGGCGACGACGATCAAGTACATGCCGTAGCCCAGGATGGTCTGGTCGAAGAGGATGGGGCCGATGATCGGGATGTCCGCCAGGATCGGGATCCTGATGCTCGGGAAGTGCGGCGGGGAGTTCAGCGCGGAGGAGTTCGAGGACAGCACGGTGCTGAACAGGAAGCTGGTCAGGCCGGCCACCAGGACGTTGAGCACCACGCCGACGATGATCTGGTTGACCAGGTAGCGGATGGCGAACACCGCCAGCAGCACGGACACCAGCACACCGGCCACCACGGCGGCCACGAGGCCCGCCCAGACCGAACCGGTCACCGAGCCGGTGACGGCTGCCGTGAAGGCGCCCGCCAGCAGCTGGCCCTCGATGGCGATGTTCACGACGCCGGCCCGTTCGGAGAGCACACCGGCCATGGAACCGAAGATCAGCGGGATCGCCAGGGTCACGGAGCCGGCGATGAGACCGGTCAGGAACACCGTGGTGGTGTTGGCCGCGCCGACCACCCACACCAGGAATCCCGCCACGAACAGGGCCGCGAAGACGGCGGAGACCCAGCCGCTGACCGTGCCGGAGCGGCGTACCTGCAGGAAACCCCATACGGCGAGGGCGGCCAGCAGGAGGGTGATCGTCCAGCCGGCGGCAATGGTGGGGACCACGATGTCCGGGATGTGGATGGCATCGGCATCGGTGGAGATGCGGAACGTGGCCGACTTGCCCGAGGCGGTCAGGGCGAAGACGGCCAGGGAGACCGCCGCCAGTACCGCGAGCGCGATCGGCGTGGTCCAGTGCCGGACGATGTCCGTGGTCGGCCTCTCCGTCGTCGAGGCGGCTGGAGCGGGGCCGGCAGGGCCGTTGGGAACGGTCGCGGTGGTGCTCATCGCTGGTCGCCTTCCGCCGGGGTGGTGGTACTGGCATCTGCATCGGCCGGGTCTGTGGATCCTGCGTCTCCGGCCGCCACTCCCACGGCATCGCCGATGGTGGCGGAGGCGGCCGGGGCGGTGTGGCCGTCGGCGGACGCGGTGGTCGCCGCGACGGCGCCGGCCAGGGCCGGCTGGGTGACCGGATCCGCTGTGGTGCGGGCCTGCAGGGCACCGGGTGCCGGCAGGCGGAAGATCATCCGCACCAGCGGCGGTGCGGCGATGAACAGCACGATCAGAGACTGGATGATGAGCACGATGTCGATCGGCACCCCGGTCTCGGTCTGCATCGTCACGCCACCGGCACGCAGCGCGCCGAACAGCAGACCTGCCGCGAACACGCCCCACGGGTTGGAGCGGCCGAGCAGGGCCACGGTGATGGCGTCGAAGCCGAAGGACCCGGCGACGTCCGTGTTGAGCATCTTCTCGGTGCCGGACACCTGGCTCATGCCGGCCAGGCCGGCCAGGCCGCCGGAGATCGCCATGGCGACCACGTACATGCGCTTCACGGACACACCCGCGGTCCGGGCGGCGTCGGGATTGGCACCCACGGCACGCAGCTGGAAGCCGACGGATGAGCGCTTCATGAGCCACCAGGCGAACACGGTGGCCACGAGGGCCACGACGAAGCCCCAGTTCAGGCGGAAGCTGTCACCGAACAGGAGCGGGAAGACCGCCGTCGACGGCAGGAAGTCGGAGACCGGGTTGGTGGAGCCCTCCCGCTGGAGGACGGGGGTGTACAGGAAATACGTGACGAGATGGATGGCCACGTAGTTGAGCATGATGGTCAGGATGACCTCGTGGGCACCGGTGAGCGCCTTCAGGAAGCCGACCACGGCGCCCCACAGGGCGCCGCCGAGGATGCCCATGATCAGGACCAGCAGCAGGTGCAGGCCCGCGGGAAGCTGCAGGTGGACGCCGAACCAGGTGGCGAACATGGCTCCGAAGATCATCTGGCCCTGGCCGCCGATGTTGAACAGTCCGGAGCGGAACGAGATGGCGATGCCGAGCGAGATGATGATCAGCGGCGTGGCCACGGTCAGCGATTCCATCAGCGGGTAGATGCCCTCGCTGAAGGTGTCCCCGCGGTAGTTGAAGATCGCGCCGCGGAACAGGGCGGCGTAGGCGGAGGCCACGGCCGACCAGCCGGCGGCCAGGGTGTCCACGGGGCGGCTGAAGAAGTATCCGGCAGCCTCGAGGACGTCCTCGTCCGTCAGGATGATCAGCAGAGCGCTGATGACCAGGGACAGGATGATCGCCAGGACGGTGACGGTGCCGTTGCCGGACAGGACGTCCCGGAACGAGAATCCGTTCGGGACACCGCCCTTCCGGCCCGATCCTCCGGCTCCTCCGGCTCCTCCGGCCTGGGGGCCGGGCGTGGACGCCGGGGTGCTCTCGCTGGTCACGGCGTTCATGCCGTTGCTCCCTTCGGGGTGGTGTCCGGGGTGGTGTCCGGTTCGGCACCCGGGGTGATGCCGGCCATCATGAGGCCCAGGTCGTCACGCGAGGTGTCCCCCGGCACGATCCCGATGATCCGACCGTGGTACATCACGGCGATGCGGTCGGCCAGGTCGAGGACCTCATCGAGCTCGGTGGAGACGATCATCACCGGGGTGCCCGAGTCCCGTTCGCGGATGATGCGGTCGTGCAGGAACTCGATGGAGCCGACGTCGACCCCGCGGGTGGGCTGGGAGGCGATGAAGAGCTTGAGGCCGTCCACCAGTTCCCGGGCCATGACGACCTTCTGCTGGTTGCCTCCGGACAGGGTGCCGACGGGCAGGTCCACACCCTGGGTGCGGACATCGAATTCGGTGACGCGCTGCTCCGCCAGGGACCGGATGGCCGCCGGGCTCAGCTGGAAGCGGTTGCCGACGGGGGCCCTGTCGAAGCGGTTCAGGACGAGGTTCTCGGCCACGGAGAAGGACCCCACCAGACCGTCGGTGGAGCGGTCCTCCGGCACATACCCGACGCCGGCCCGGATGACCTGCCGGGTGGTGCGGCCGAGGATCTCCTCGCCGTCCAGGCGGATGGACCCCTGGGCCTTCTGCAGGCCCATGATGGCCTCGGTGAGCTCGGTCTGCCCGTTGCCCTGCACACCGGCCACGGCCAGGATCTCGCCCTGGCGGATACCGAAGGAGACGCGGTCCACCAGCCGGACGCCCTCCGGGCTCAGTACGGTCAGGTCGGACACCGTGAAGGTCTCCTCACCCAGCTGCGGGGCGGACTTCGTGGTGTTCAGCCCCACGGCGCGGCCCACCATGAGGGCGGCCAGTTCGGACTGGTCCGCGTCCGGGTCCGCGGTGCCGACCATCCTGCCGCGGCGCAGCACGCTGATCACGGTGGAGATCGCCTTGACCTCGCGCAGCTTGTGGGAGATGAACACCACGGCTGTGCCGTTGTCCCGGAGCCGGCGGATGATGTCCAGCAGCTCGTCGGTCTCCTGGGGGGTGAGGACGGCGGTGGGCTCGTCCAGGATCAGCACGCGGGCGTCGCGCACGAGCGCCTTGATGATCTCCACGCGCTGCTGGACGCCCACCGGAAGGTCCTCGATGCGGGCGTCCGGGTCCACGTGGAAGCCATACTCATCGGAGATCTCGCGGATCTTCCGGCGGGTGGACTCGAGGTCCAGGATGCCCGCGGCACGCGTGTGCTCATCGCCCAGCGCCACGTTCTCCGCCACCGTGAAGACGGGGATCAGCATGAAGTGCTGGTGCACCATGCCGATGCCGGCCCGCATGGCCTCACCGGGACCGCTGAACCGCACGGGTGTGCCGTCCACCAGGATCTCGCCGGCGGTCGGCTCGTAGAGGCCGAACAGGACGTTCATCAGGGTGGACTTGCCCGCGCCGTTCTCCCCCAGCAGGGAGTGGACCTGGCCGGACTCCACCGTCAGGTCGATCGAGTCATTGGCCGTGAAGGCCCCGAATTTCTTGGTGATGCCGCGTAATTCGAGTTTCACCGTGCTCCAGCCATTCTGGCCCGGGACAGGCCATTGCTTCGGGTCGTTGTCGTTCCATCCATGATGCTCGGTCCCAACGGGATCTGAAGAGGACATCATCTCAGGGTCTTCATCTCAGGGTATTCCCGGCGGACATGACGGTGGGGCGGCCCGCAGGCCGCCCCACCGCATGGGCCACCGTGGTGATCAGACCTCGGGCGAGTAGTCCGAGTTGACCTCGATGGAGCCGTCGATGATGCCGGCCTTGATCTCCTCGAGCTCGGTCTTCATCTCATCGGAGACCTCGGCGTCAAAGTCATGGAACGGGGCCAGGGCCACGCCGCCGTTCTCCAGCGTGCCCACGTAGGGCTCACCGTCGAACTCGTCCGCCAGGTCGGCCTCGATGACGTCCTGCACGGCCTGGCCCATCAGCTTCACCACGGAGGTGAGGATGACCTCGCCCTGCTCGGTGGTCTCGTAGCCGTCGGAGTCGACCCAGATGACCTTGGCCTCCTTGCCGCCGGCATTCGCCTCGGTCACGGCGTCGAGGGTGCCCAGGCCCACCGGCCCGGCCACGGGCATGATGATGTCCGCGCCCTCGTTGATGAAGTTGGTGGTGTTGGTCTTGCCGGCGGCCTGGTTCTCGAAGTCGCCGGTGAAGGAACCGGTCTTGGCCTCGCGGTTCCAGCCCAGCACCTCGACCTCGGCGTCCTTCTGCTCGTTGTAGTACTCGACGCCGGCGGCGAAGCCGTCCATGAAGATGGTCACGGTCGGGATCTCCGCGCCGCCGTAGGTGGCGACCTTGCCGGTCTCGGACGTTCCGGCGGCGAGGTAGCCGGCCAGGAAGGAGCCCTGCGCCGTGTCATAGATCAGGCGCTTGACGTTGTCCGGGAACTCGGGATCGGTGACGTCCACGCCCATGAAGTGGGTCTCGGGGTTGTCGTTGGCGATCGGCTTCATCGTGTCGCCGAGCAGGAACCCGACGCCGATGATCATGTCGCAGTCGGCCTGCAGCATCGACGTGATGTTCGGGGTGAAGTCGGACGGGGACGTGGACTCGGCCTCGTTGGTGGAGATGCCGAACTCCTCCTCGGCGGCCATCAGGCCGTCGTGGGAGGACTGGTTGAAGGAGCGGTCATCGAAGCCGCCCTGGTCGGAGACGATGCAACCGGTGTAGTCGGAGTTGTCGGTGCCGACGGCCGGCGCATCCGAGCCGGCGGTGGCGCCGTCCTCTTCCGGAGCGGCGCCGCAGCCGGCCAGCAACAGGCCGGACATGCCGAGCATGGCGACCGGCAGGAGTGCCTTACGAGACAGGGGGGAGGCAATGCCCATGGTGATCCTTAGGTGCGAGGGTGGGGGCTGGAACGTGGGGATCCGGCCGCGAGCCGGTGATCTCGGCCCAGGTCCGGACGGGTCGAGTTCGATCCGTTCCACGGATGTCCGCGCCCTTCAGACGGACAGTTACCCGGGAGTTTACCCAAAGTTGGCAAGAACCGCTTCAGAAGTGCGCTACGTTTCTGCAACGTCTCCACCGCCCGCGCCGTTGGGCCCTACTGAACGCCGGACAGGACCCGTAGTGCCGCCGCCGTGAAGATGCGCATGCCGACGCCGATGGCGCGCTCGTCCGGTGCGAAGTCGCCCATGTGCAGGTCATAGACCGGACCGCCCGGGGTCCGTGTCCCCAAGCGCAGCATGGCCCCGGGGACCAGCTGGGTCATCCAGGCGAAGTCCTCCCCGCCCATGGACTGCGGGGTCAGCTGGATGGCCCGGGACCCGAGCTCATAGCGGGCCGCGTCCTCGATGAGATCCGTCTCGGCCTCCGTGTTGACCACCGGCGGCACCCCGCGGATGTGCTCGAGGTGGACCTTCACCCCGAACGGATGGGCGATCTGCTGGACCACGTCGTCCAGCAGGTCGCCGGCCGATTCCCACACCTCGGCGTCCAGGCAGCGCATGGTGCCGGCGAGGTAACCGGACCCGGGGATGGCGTTGGGCGCCGCCCCGGCATTGATCTGGCCCCACACCACCGAGACGGCCGAGCGGACGTCGATCCGTCGGTTCAGCACCGCCGGGACCTGGACGGCGATCGTGGACAACGCGTAGACGAGGTCCTCCGTCAGGTGCGGCCGGGAGGTGTGTCCACCGCGGCCGGACAGGCTGATTTTGATGGTGTCGGCCGCCGAGGTGATGGCGCCGATCCGCGTGCCGATCGTGCCGACGTCGAACCGGGGCTCGCAGTGTGCCGCCAGAATCCGCGGGATCCCCTCCAGGGTGCCCTGCCGGATCACGGACAGGGAGCCACCGGGCAACCGTTCCTCGGCGGGTTGGAAGATGATGCGGATGCGGCCGGTCAGGCCCTCGGGTCCCCCGAGGGCGTCGAGCTCCGGCTGGCCGAGTTCACCGGCCGTGCGCGTGACCACCCGGTGCAGGGCGAGCGCGGTGCCGACCATGACGGACGTGTGGACGTCATGTCCGCACGCATGTGCGACGCCCTGGTGCCGGGAGGCGTAGTCCAGCCCGGTCAGCTCCGAGAGGGGAAGGGCGTCGATGTCCGCACGCAGGCCCAGCACGATCGGCCCCTCGCCGATGTCCACGTAGGCGCCGGTGTCCTCGAGCTTGACCGGGGAGAGCCCGGCCTCGGTCAGGGTCTGCAGGATCCGTTCCGTGGTCCGGTGCTCGTCATAGGACAGTTCCGGATACGCGTGGATGTCCCGGCGGAATTCCACGATCGAGGGCTCGAGACGCTGGACCAGGGGGGTCACCCACGGCAGTCCGGGATCGTCGAGGACGGGACGGGCGCCGGTGGAAGCCTGGCTGTCGTTCATCCCAGTGATGCTACCGGGGCTCCTCTGACTCAGAGGACGTCGTCGTCGCCGTGGGCCTTGAGGGACTCGACGGCCTGCTTCACGGACTGGGCGTGCTCCGTGGTCGTGACCAGCAGGGCATCCGGGGTGTCCACGACCACGATGTCCTCGACACCGATCAACGCGATCACCCGCGCCGTGTCCGTGACCACCACGCCGGAGGCCTTGGACGAGTACACCCGCGGCGTCTCACCGATCACGGTGATGCCGGAGGCCCGCTTGGCCGGGTTCAGGCGGGCGATCGCCGCGAAATCGCCCACATCGTCCCAGGTGAACCCACCCGGGATCACAGCCACGTCTCCCGCCGCGGCAGCGGGCTCAGCCACCGCATAGTCCACCGCGGTCTTCTTCAGCCCCGGCCAGACCCGGGCCATGGTCTCAGCCTGCGCGTCCGTGCCCCACGCCTTGGCGATCTCCACGACGCCGGCATGCAGCTCCGGCTCATTGACCGCCAGATGGTGCAGCATCAACGACACCGGGGCCACGAACATCCCCGCGTTCCACAGATACTCCCCCGAGGCGACGTACTCCTGGGCCACCGCCTCGGCCGGCTTCTCCACGAACGCGGCCACTGACTTGGCATGGGGGGCACCCTTCACGGCCAGGGCCTCGCCCTGCCGGATGTAGCCGAACCCGGTGGCAGGGTGCGTCGGCTTGATCCCGATGGTCACGATCTTGCCGGTGACCGCCGTGGCCACAGCCTCTGCCACGGCCTCCTGGAACTCCTCCACCGGACCGATCACCTGGTCGGCGGCAAAGGAGCCCATGATGGTCTCAGGATCCCGCTCGAACAGGATGGCCGCGGCCAGGCCGATGGCCGCCGCCGAGTCCTTCGGCTCCGGCTCGAGCACGGTGTCCTCAGAGGCCAGGTCCGGCAACTGCTCCCGCACGGCGCCCTCGTGGGCTTCCCCGGTGACCACCATCACCCGGTCCCCGGCCAGCGCGGCCAGGCGATCGTAGGTGGCCCGGATCAGGGTCTGCCCCGAGCCGGTCAGGTCATGCAGGAACTTCGGCGCGGCAGCCCGCGACAGCGGCCACAGCCGCGTCCCCACACCACCGGCAGGAATCACTCCATAGAAGCGGTCGAGTCCCGGGGTGTCAGAGAGGTCCACGGCGGCGAGGCCATCCAGTTCAGGGTCAGTCGTCACACCGGACAGCATAGGCGACCACCGTGCCGCGGCACGGGTCCGCCTCTCTCACGTGACCCGTGCCACAACAGGAACCATGCGGGTCAACAATAGGGAACATAACGTCAAGAAGGACTAGTCTGTCGTGGAGGAATGCACTCGCACCGGCGTTCCCTTTGTGCCCATCGGACGTGGCACAGGCGCCCTTGCAATCCCTGGGAGGTATAACAGTGTCTACTGCGACATCAGCGCAGGCCCCGGCGAAGTCCGGCCGTGGGACCCTCTATCGCGGCAACGAAGGTCAGTGGTCGTGGGTCATCCACCGGATCACCGGCGTCGCCATCTTCTTCTTCCTGCTGGTCCACGTGCTGGACACCTCGCTGGTGAGGGTCTCGCCGGAGGCGTACAACGCGGTACTCGGCACCTACAAGAACCCGCTGATGGCTGTCGGAGAGGTCGGCCTCGTGGCCGCCATCGTCTACCACGCCTTCAACGGCCTGCGGATCATCCTCGTGGACTTCTGGAAGGGCGGGACCAAGCACCACAAGAAGATGCTGTGGGCCGTGGTGGTCCTTTCCGTCGTCACCGTTGGCGCGTTCGCCATCCGCCACCTGATGCTTGCCCTCGGAGGTCACTGAGCCATGAGCGCCACCGTTGAATCCACGATCGCAGCCCCCCGCACGGGGCGTATCGACCCGAAGTACACCCGGGACAAGACCAAGAGCGGCAACTTCGAGATGCTCGCCTGGTTGTTCATGCGCCTGTCCGGCGTGGTCCTGGTCGTGCTGATCTTCGTCCACCTCTTCTCCAACCTCATGGTCGGGGACGGCATCAACGGCCTGGACTTCGGCTTCGTCGCCGGCAAGTGGGCCGATCCGTTCTGGCAGTTCTGGGACCTGGCCCTGCTGTGGCTGGCCATGCTGCACGGCACCAACGGCGTCCGGACCATCATCAACGACTACGCCGAGCGTGACGGCGTGCGGTTCTGGCTGAAGATGGTCCTCTATGCGGCGACCACCGTCATCATCGTGCTCGGCACCCTGGTGATCTTCACCTTCGAACCGTGCCTCGTCGGCGCCGACGGAATGCTGCTGGAGTCCACTCCCGCGTTCTGCGAGACCCTCTGACGCCCTGACGCACCCCCACTGAACCACTGAATTTTCTCGAGTACTCGAGCAGAAGGAACTCAACGAATGCAGGTACACAAGTACGACGTCGTGATTGTCGGTGCCGGCGGCGCCGGCATGCGCGCGGCGATCGAATCCGGTCAGCGCGCCCGCACAGCGGTGCTGACCAAGCTTTACCCCACCCGTTCACACACGGGCGCGGCCCAGGGCGGCATGTGTGCCGCCCTGGCCAATGTCGAGGAGGACAATTGGGAGTGGCACACCTTTGACACCGTCAAGGGCGGCGACTACCTGGTGGACCAGGACGCCGCCGAGGTCATGGCCAAGGAGGCCATCGACGCGGTGCTCGACCTGGAGAAGATGGGCCTGCCCTTCAACCGCACCCCGGAGGGCCGGATCGACCAGCGTCGCTTCGGCGGCCACACGCGCGACCACGGCAAGGCCCCGGTCCGCCGCGCCTGCTATGCGGCCGACCGCACCGGCCACATGATCCTCCAGACGCTCTACCAGAACTGCGTCAAGCACGACGTCGAGTTCTACAACGAGTTCTACGTTCTGGACGTGCTGATGGTGGACGAGCCGGGCACCCGCCCGGACGGGACGCCCTTCACGCAGAAGCGCGTGGCCGGCGTCGTGTCCTACGAACTGGCCACCGGCGAACTGCACGTCTTCCAGGCCAAGTCCGTGGTCTTCGCCACCGGCGGCGCGGGCAAGGTCTTCAAGACCACCTCCAATGCCCACACCCTGACCGGTGACGGCATGGCCATCGCCTACCGCAACGGCCTGCCGCTGGAGGACATGGAGTTCATCCAGTTCCACCCGACCGGCCTGGCCGGACTGGGTATTCTGCTCTCCGAGGCGGCGCGTGGCGAGGGCGGCATCCTCCGCAACTCGGACGGCGAGCGCTTCATGGAGCGCTACGCCCCGACCATCAAGGACCTCGCGCCACGAGACATCGTGGCCCGGTCCATGGCCGAGGAGGTCCGCCAGGGCCGCGGCTGCGGCCCGAACAAGGACTACGTCCTGCTCGACCTGACGCACCTGGAGCCGGCGCACATCGACGCCAAGCTCCCGGACATCACCGAGTTCGCCCGCACCTACCTCGGGGTGGAGCCCTACACCGAGCCGGTTCCGGTCTTCCCGACCTGCCACTACGTCATGGGCGGCATCCCGACCAACATCAAGGCCGAGGTCCTCCAGGACAACGACACCGTGGTCCCCGGCCTGTACGCCGCCGGCGAGGTCGCTTGTGTCTCTGTGCACGGCTCCAACCGCCTCGGCACCAACTCGCTGCTGGACATCAACGTCTTCGGCCGCCGTGCCGGCATCTACGCCGCCGAGTACGCCGCCACCGCCGATTTCGTGGAGCTGCCGGAGAACGGCGAGGCACCGACGGTCGAGCACATCGAGAACCTGCGCTCCGCCACCGGCACCGAGCGTGTGGCCGAGCTGCGGGCCCGTCTGCAGGATGTCATGGACGCGGACATGCAGGTCTTCCGCACGGACGAGTCCATCCGCCGGGCCCTGGCCGAGATCGAGTCCCTGCGCGAGCGCTACGAGAACGTCTCCGTGCAGGACAAGGGCAAGCGGTTCAACCTGGACCTCTTGGAGGGCCTGGAGCTGGGCTACCTGCTGGACATGGCCGAGGCCATGACCGTGGCCGCCCTGCACCGCAAGGAATCCCGCGGCGGACACTACCGCGAGGACTACCCCGACCGTGATGACGCGAACTGGATGGCGCATTCCATGCTCTACCGCGACCCCGACTCCGAGATGGAGGGCGTCAAGGGCATCCGTTCCGAGACCAAGCCGGTTGTTGTCACCCGTTACCAGCCGATGGAGCGTAAGTACTGATGAGCACCACGATCAACGAACCCGCAGAAGGACCCTCGAAGGTCGATCTCGGCGCCCAGGGCGGCGGAACCGGTGAGATCCCGAGCTTCGACGTCACCCTCAAGGTCCGCCGCTACCTGCCCGAGACGTCCGAGGACGCCTACTGGGACGAATGGACCGTCACCATGTACGGCACCGACCGCGTGCTGGACGCCCTGCACAAGGTCAAGTGGGACATCGACGGCACCCTGTCCTTCCGCCGGTCCTGCGCGCACGGTGTGTGCGGCTCCGATGCCATGCGCATCAACGGCCGCAACCGCCTGGCCTGCAAGACCCTGCTGAAGGACCTCGACCTGTCCAAGCCAATCCTGGTGGAGCCCATCAAGGGCCTGCCGGTGGAGAAGGACCTGATCGTGGACATGGATCCGTTCTTCCAGTCCTACCGCGAGATCATGCCGTTCCTGGTCAACAAGGGCCCGGAGCCCACCAAGGAGCGCCTGCAGTCCGCCGAGGAGCGCGAGCGGTTCGATGACACCACCAAGTGCATCCTCTGCGCCGCCTGCACCTCGTCCTGCCCGGTGTTCTGGACCGATGGCCAGTACTTCGGTCCGGCCGCGATCGTCAACGCCCACCGCTTCATCTTCGACTCGCGCGACGATGCCGGTGACATGCGTCTGGAGATCCTCAATGACAAGGAAGGCGTGTGGCGCTGCCGCACCACCTTCAACTGCACCGAGGCCTGCCCGCGCGGCATCCAGGTGACCAAGGCCATCGCCGAGGTCAAGCAGGCCGTGCTGGCCGGATCCTTCTGATCCAGCCCGCCGTGCCACACCGGGGGTAGCCACTCCCCCGCCCACGCCGAAGCCCCCGGGACGATTCCCGGGGGCTTTCGCGTGCCCGGCTGTGCAGAGCCCTTAAACACCAATGCGGGCAATCCCCACCGGTGGGGATTGCCCGCAAAGCGGTTCGAGCCGCAGGTCAGTGGCGGATCAGCGGCGGGAGTTCACGTAGGCGTTGCTGTCCTTGGAGAACGCAGTCACCAGCCACCAGATGTTCACCAGTACGAAGACCACGGTGATCACCAGGGTGACGATGCCCAAGCCCGGGGCCGCGGACATCATGGTGCCGATGCTGATCAGACCGTAGAGCGTGAACAGGGTGCCCAGGGCGGCGAAGACCGTGCCGAGGATGCGGGCCCAGTTCTTGCCCTTGCGCAGGCCGAAGTACACGAGCAGGTAGACGACGACGGCGATGACCAGGGAGACCACGGCTGTGATCATGACGAACGCCATGCTCATCTCGACGATGTCCTCGAGTTCCTCCTGCGGGATGCCCATGCCCGCCTGGGCGTCCATCTGCTCCTCCAGGTAGGCCTCATTCCCGGCGGTGAGGAAGCTGACGATGGAGGAGACGACGTAGATCGCCAATGACACCAGGGTCAGCATCTTCAGCCGGCCCCAGCTCTTGGGCTCGTCCATGGGCTGGCCGACCTCACCGGGGTTATAGGCGCCGGTGCCGTACTTGGAACCCTGCTGGTCGGGAGCCGCGTAGGGCTGCTGGGCCGGGGTCCCGTAGGGCAGCGGGCCCGGTGCGGCCGGCGGCTGCTGGCCGGGCTGCTGGGAGGCTGGGTTGCTCTGGGGCTGTTGCGGGTTGTCGGTCATGAGATATCCCCTCTCGTTGCGGTGGCCATGGGAGCGGCCACGCTGTTATTCGTCTGGTTCGAACGGTCGGATGGGTGGAAACCTGTCACCGGCGGACTACTCGTACCGCAGGGCCTCGATCGGGTCCTTCTTCGCGGCACGGGCGGCCGGCATGGTGCCGGCCAGGAACGCGATCGCCAGGATCAACGCGACGATCAGCAGGATGGACAGCGGGTCCACGGCGTACAGGCTCAACCCGGCCACGCCGCTCAGCGGGCCGTTGACCAGTGCGGCGTTCCCGATCACACCGACGAGCACGCCGAGCCCCACGCCGATCACGGAGCCCATCACGCCGAGCATGACGGCCTCGGTGGAGAAGAGCCCGAAGACCTTACCGCGGCCCATGCCCAGGGCCTTCATCAGGCCGATCTCCCGCGTCCGTTCCTGGACGGACATCAGGAGGGTGTTCACGATGCCGAAGCTGGCGGCCAGCAGGGCGATCAGCGCGAAGCCGTTGAGGACCCAGGTCACGGTGTCGATGATCCCGGTGAGGACGCCCAGCTGGTCCTCCAGCGTCAGGCCCATCAGGCCCTCGTCGCTCAGGGCCTGCTTGATGGCCGTCTCGTTGGCCTCGAGGTTCTCCACGGTGGCCACGGCCTGCACGTAGTTCTTCGGTTGCTCCACGTCCAGCCCGGAGGTCTGCACGTCGTTCAGCTCCTCATTCAGGGCGCTGGACGGCATGGGGCTGCCTCCGACTCCGGAGATGGCCTGCTGGGAGACACCGACGATCTCCGCCTCGACTGTCTGCTCCTGCTGGGCCATGTCCTTGAGCCCGATCGTGACGGTCTCGCCGAGGACCTCGTTCGGGTCCTCCGTGCCGAAGGCCGAGAGCCAGGTCTCCGGCACCGTGAGCTCCATGGCCTCCGGGTCCGGCGTGGTGCCGGCTTCCATCTCCATGCCGGCGGCGTCCGAGGGGAAGCCCAGGGACTGCAGCACGAACTGGTCCCCGTCGGCCGTCTCCAGGTAGTCGGCGGTGACGAAGACGATGGGTTCCACGTCGGTGACACCGTCGATGCCCTCGATCGTGGCGATGTCGTCCTCGGCCAGCATCTGCATGCCGAACTCGCCGGTGGCGGCGGATTCCTCGGGATCGTACTCCTGGGGCTCGCCGTTGGTCGGCATCTGCTGGGACGGGTCCATCCCGGGCATGACGTAGATCTGGTCGGTCTGGCCGAATCCGGCGACCATCGAGTCGACGTACTTGTTGATGCCGGCGCCCAGCCCCGAGGTGAGGGTCAGGGTGAAGGCACCGATGACGATCGCGATGACCGTCAGGAAGGTCCTGGTCTTGGACCGCATGGTGTTGCCCAGCGCGGTCCGGACGACGTCTACGTTCCTCATGCCTGTCCCTCCCCGGTGCCGGTGCCGGTCTCAGCGCCCCGGCCGGAGGCCGGCTGCCCGTCCACCGGCGCGGGCGCGGCGTGCTTGCCGTGTCCGCCCACCTGGCGGCTGCCCTCACGGGAGGCCTGCCCGACGCCGGCCCCGGCGGCCTTGGCTGCCTCGCCCCGGTCGTCCGCGACGATGAGTCCGTCCTGCATCAGCAGGCGCCGGTCACAGCGGGAGGCCAGGTCGTCGTCGTGGGTGACGACGACCAGGGTGATGCCCCGATCGCGGTGCAGCCCGAAGAGGATGTCCTCCACGACCTCGCCGGTGGCGGTGTCCAGGTTGCCGGTCGGCTCATCGGCGAACAGCACGGTCGGTTGGTTGATGAGGGCGCGGGCGATGCAGACGCGCTGCTTCTGTCCGCCTGAGAGGTCATTGGCCTTGTTCTTGGCCTTGTCCGCCATCTCCAGCTGCTCCAGGACCTCCATGCCGCGGCGCTTGCGCTCGGCCGCCGAGACGCCTGCGATCTTCAGCGGCAGGATGACGTTCTCCAGCACCGTCTGGTTGGCGTTGAGGAAGAACTGCTGGAACACGAAGCCGAAGGTGTCATTGCGCAGGGCGGAGACCTGGGCGGGCTTCAGCTGACTGACGGGGCGGCCGCCCATGGCCACCACGCCGGAGGTCGGCTCGTCGAGCAGCGCCAGCAGGTGCATCAGGGTGGACTTGCCGGAGCCCGACTTGCCGACGATCGCCACCGACTCGCCTTCGTGGATCTCGAAGGTCAGGCCTTTGAGGGCGTCGAAGCGGGATTCTCCTCGCCCATAGACCTTGACCAGGTTCTCTGTCTCGAGAACGGGTGCTGACATGGGGGACCTTTCGTGGTGACTGCCGTCGAGGTGGGTTTCCACGCCAGTATGTCAGGTCTCTCCCGCCCGAGCAGTGCCGCAACGGGCAATCGACCGAACTGATGACACGTGTCATGGGTGCCCGTGACACGTTTCAGCGCTCGACCGCCACGCGTCTCAGCGGCTGGGCGGCTGGAAGCCCATCTTCGCGTACACGTCTGCGAGCACCGGCCCGGCCACCTCGCGGGCCTTCAGTGCGCCCTGGGACAGCAGACGGTCCAGCTCGGCCGGATCGTTCAGCAGCTCCAGGGCCCGCGTGCGGATCGGGGCCAGCCGCTCGACGACGACCTCGGCCAGGTCCACCTTGAGGTGCCCGTACATCTTGCCGGCATAGGCCTCCTCGAGCTCCGGGATCGTCCGCTCGCTGAAGGCGGCGAAGATCGAGAGCAGGTTGGACACCCCTGGCTTGGCCTCGCGGTCGAAACGGACCTCGGTGCCGTCGTCCGTCACGGCGGACTTGATGCGCTTGGCGATGACCTTGGGATCGTCGAGGAGGTTGATCAGGCCGTTCGGGGACTCGGCCGACTTGGACATCTTGGACGTCGGGTTCTGCAGGTCATAGATGCGGGCGCCGTTCTCCGGGTAGAAGCCGGTGGGCACCACGAAGGTCTCGCCGAAGCGTGTGTTGAACCGCTGGGCGAGGTCCCGGGTCAGTTCCACGTGCTGGCGCTGGTCATCGCCCACGGGGACGCCGTGCGGCTGGTACAGCAGGATGTCAGCGGCCATCAGCATGGGATAGGCCAGGAGCCCGACGCCGGCCGCCTCCGCGCCCTGCCGGGCCGCCTTGTCCTTGAACTGCGTCATCCGCTGGGCCTCGCCCATCCCGGTCATGCACATCAGGATCCACGCGAGCTGCGTGTGCTCGGGCACCTGGGACTGCACGAACAGGGTGGATCGCTCCGGATCGATCCCACCGGCGATGAACTGGGCGGCCGCCACCCGGGTCCGCTTCACCATGGCCTCCGGGTCCTGCGGCACCGTGATGGCGTGCAGGTCCGGGATGAAGAAGTAGGCGTCGAAGTCGTCCTGGACCGTCACCCAGTTGACCAGCGCCCCGAGGTAGTTGCCCAGGTGCAGCGAATCCGCAGAGGGTTGCATGCCGGACAGCACTCGGTGACGGGTGCCGGCCCCGGCCAGGTGGGCGGTGGCGGCGGTGTCCTGAGCCAGGACATCGGCCGGAGTGGGAAGGGCGGTCATCGCGTGATCCTCAGAACTGGTAGTCGACCACGAGCGGGGCGTGGTCGGAGAAGCGGGTGTCGTAGCTCGGGGCACGGTCCACCACGGCGGACGTGGCCTTGGCGGCCAGCTCCGGGGTGGCGGCCTGGTAGTCGATCCGCCAGCCCGTGTCGTTGTCGAAGGCCTGCCCCCGCTGGGACCACCAGGTGTAGGGCCCGTCCACATCTCCCGCGAGCCGGCGGTGCACGTCCACGTAGCCGATCTCCTCGCCGAAGAAGCGGTCGAAGTAGGCGCGCTCCTCGGGCAGGAAGCCGGCCTTCTTGGTGTTGCCCCGCCAGTTCTTGATGTCCAGCTTCGTGTGACCCACGTTGAGGTCCCCAGTGACCACGGCATAGTCCTTGGTGGCCTTGAGTTCGGGAAGGTACCGGATCATCTCGTCGAGGAACCGGTACTTGTCCACCTGCTTGGGGGTGTCGACGACCCCGGAGTGGACGTAGGCGGAGACCACGGTGAGGATCTTGCCGTCCGGGGCCACCAGGTCGGTTTCGATCCACCGACCGGAGTCATCGAAGTACGGGTCCCCGATGCCCACCCGGGCGTCCTGAGGTTCCAGCAGGGTGGCGATCGCGACGCCTGCCCGGCCCTTGGCGGCGGCGGCGGTCTCCACCACATGCCAGTCCTGACCGGTGATCTCCTCGAGGAGACTCTCCACGATCTCCTTCGGCGCGCGGACCTCCTGCAGCGTGAGAATGTCGATACCGCGGCCTGCGAACCAGACGCCCATGCCCTTGCGGTGGGCGGCGCGGATACCGTTCACGTTCACGGTGGCCAGGCGAAGCGCGCCGTCCGCCTTGGGGTCGTGGCCGTTCGCGTGGACCACGGGTGCTGGCTGGGTCTCGGTCTGACGGTCGGGCTGGGGTGCGGTATCGGCAGAAGTCACGCGTTCCAGCCTATCGCCGATCCGTCCCGCAGGAGGTTCTGCGGCAGAGACGGTTCTGCGGCACGCAGGACGAGCTGAACGAACGGGACGAGTCCGGAAATCAGTTGATGACTTCCCCGGTGATCGGCCCCTCGGTCCCCGCGGCCCTCGCCGTCCCAGTCTTGCCTGTCTTGCCTGCCTTGCCTGTCTCGCCAGTCTCGCCAGTCTTGCCTTCGCCGCCCGAGGGCGCGGAGGTCTCCTTGATCATCTCCCGGGCGTTGGCGGAGGTGATGTGGATCGTCTCGAGGGCGCGCGCGATCATGTCCGAGTCCGAGTCGGCGCCCTTGGACAGCTCCTCGGTGACCACGCGGGTCTGGACCTGGACGATCTTGAAGGAGTGGTCCAGTTTGGTGTCCCGCATCGGGTCGGACGCGCCGCCCCCGGTTGCTCCGGCCTGACCCGAGGTGCGGGAGGAAGCGGAGGATGAGGAGGAGGGTGTGGACGGGGTGTCCGCCGCACCGACACGCGGGGCGAGGGAGGCGGAGAGGTCCTTCATCCGGCGGTCCACCGATCGCGCACCGCGGCGCACTCCGAGGACCACCAGGGCGGCCAGCGCGAGCCAGCCGGCGGAGATGACCACCAGCAGCCATCCGATCACGTCATTCTGGTTGGCGGCGAAGAGCAGCGCCACGAGCAGCACGACCAACATGACGGCGAACGTGATGCCACTGCCCTTCGCGCCCCAGCCCCTGGCCTTGGCGGCACCGGGACGGCCGGGCTGACGGTCGGTTCCACTCTCCACTGCATCCATGGAGACGATTATCCCGCATGTGACGGCGCGTGGTGTCCCGGCGGGGTTCTGATCGCCACCGGCTTACTCTGGATCTCATGTCCCAGTCGCCGCGCCGCACCGCCCACGGGGGTCCTCACCCGCCTCCGGGCAGGTCAGCCGTCCCTGGCGGGCTCTGGAACCGGGGCTTCGTCCTCGCCTGCCTGGCGAACATCATGATGTTCTTCAACGTGCACTTCCTGCTCTCCACCGTGGCGGCCTACACGGTGGCCCGGTTCGCTGTGGGCGACTCCGTCGGGGGCGCCGTGGCCTCCGTCTTCATCGTGGGCACCCTCATCTCCCGGTTGCTGGCCGGCCCCCTGATCGAGCGCTTCGGTTCCCGCCCCCTGTTGCTGGTGGGGTTCATCGCCTTCATCGTGGCTCCCTTGCTCTACTGGGCCTCCGGTGCGGTCTGGGCACTGTTGCTCGTGCGTGCCGTACACGGACTGACCTTCGGGGTCTCCTCCTCCGTGATCGCCGCGGCCGCCGTGAACCGCGTACCTGGGAGGCGGATGTCCGAGGGCACCAGCCACTACTCGTCCTCCACGCTGATCGGCGTGGCCGCCGGACCGATGGTCGGCCTGGCCCTGGGCGGCACGGGCTTCGGCACCGTGGCCGTCATCGCCTCGGCCGTCTCCCTGGCCGGTCTCGTCATCGCCCTGTTCATGGACGTGCGCCCCCGGGACTCGGAGCCTGTCCTCGAGACTCCCGAGGCTCCCGAGGTTCCCGAGGTTCCAGCGGTGATGGAGACCGATGCTGCCGCCGGGTCAGCCAGTGCACCTCCCGAGGCCACGCGCCCGTGGTGGGCCCGGTACGTGGAGCCCGGCGCGGCCCCCACCGCCGCCATCGGGGCCCTGTACTCGCTGGGCTACGCGGGCATCGTGACGTTCCTGGCCACCTTGGTCTCGGAACGCGACTTCGGCACCGTGGCGAGCCTGTTCTTCGCGGTCTACGCCCTCACCGTCCTGGTCTCCCGGCTCTTCACGGGCCGGCTGATGGACCGCAAGGGCGCCAATATCGTGATGATCCCGGCGTTCCTGCTCTTCGCGGCCGGCTTGGCGACCATCGCCGTGGCCGGCTCCGTGATGGGCCTCATGGCCGCGGCGGTCCTGGTGGGCCTCGGCTACGGTCAGCTGCAGTCCGCCGGACAGGTCATCTGTGTGACCCAGGTGCCCCGCGAGCGCGCCGGCATGGGTGCCTCGACGTACTTCCTGGGGATCGACGCCGGCATGGGCCTGGGCCCGCTGCTCGCCGGGGCATTGGTCCAGTGGTGGGGCACCGCTGGCCTGTACTGGGTCCTGGCCGGGTTCCTGGTGGCCCTGGTCCCGGTCTACTGGCTGGTCCAGGGGCGCCACCTTCAGCGGGAAATGTCATGACGGCACAGCACCCCGCACCGCGGCCGGCCCAGCCCGCCGGTGGAAACAAGATCCTCGTGGTACTCCTGGTGCCCCTGTTCATGTCCCTCATGAGCGTCAGCGTGGTCAACGTGGCCCTGCCGGCGATCGAGGGCGGCCTGAACGCCAGCTCCGCCGATCTCCAATGGGTCCTGGCCGGCTACGCCCTGTCCTTCGGCGTGGTGCTCGTGGCGGCGGGCCGTGCCGGCGACCTCTGGGGACGCAAGCCGATCTTCATTGCCGGCATCCTGCTGTTCACCGTGGGATCGCTGGCCTCCGGCCTGTCCGCGGACCCCCTCATGCTCAACCTGTCCCGCGTGGTGACGGGCCTGGGGTCCGGACTGCTCAATCCGCAGATCATCGGCATCATCCAGAACGTCTTCCACGGCCGGGCCCGCGGGCGCGCCTACGGACTGTTCGGCACCGTGGTGGGGCTGGGCGTGGCCATCGGGCCGACCCTGGGCGGAGTGATCCTCGGCGCCCTCGGCCCCGAGTGGGGATGGCGCACCACCTTCCTGATCAATGTCCCCTTCGGCGTGCTCTCCGCCGTCCTGGCCGCCGCCTGGCTCCGCCCACCGGCACGCGTCCGTTCCGAGGAGGCCCGGCGCAGCCTGGGGGCTCTGGACCCGGTCGGAGCCGTGCTCCTGGCTGCCGCCGTCGTCTGCCTGATGGTCCCGTTCATCCTGCCCGGCACGTGGCTCCTGCTGGCCGCGGCGGCGGTGCTGCTCGGGGCCTGGTGGCTGTGGGAGCAGCGCATGAAGGCGCGGTTCCCGGTCACCGGACGCGCGCCCATGGTGGACCCGGCCCTGTTCCGCATCCCGTCGTTCAGCTACAGCACGGTGGCCACGGCCTTCCTGCTGGGGGCCATGCCCGGGCTGTGGGCCGTCCAGGCCATCGTGACGCAGCAGGGACTCGGATACTCGGCCCTGGCCGCCGGGATGACCTCGCTGCCCACTGCGCTGGCGGTCATGGTCCTCTCACCGTGGATCGGCAGCCATGTCCACCGCCGCGGGCCGCTGTTCGTGGTGGCCGGCGCCGTACTGGCCCTGGGTGCGGTGGCCTTGGGCATGGTCGCGTTCCACCAGATCGCCCTCGGGGCCTGGCCCTTCTGGACACTCGCGCTCTGCCTGTTCCCCTTCGGGCCGGCCCAGGCGCTGCTGATGACCAGTTCCCAGGTCCTGACCATGCACGAGGTCCCGCCCCACGCCGCCGGGGCCGCCGGCGGCGTCTCCCAGACTGCACAACGCGTGCTGACCGCCACCGGGCTGGCCGCCGTCACCGGCGCGTTCTACGCCTCCCTGGCCGCGTCCGGCACCGGCGCAGCCACGGGCGGTGCTGATGGAGCGGCCGCTGATGCAGCCGCCGTGGCCGTCTCCTATGGAGACGCCGCTGACACGGCCCTGCTGGTGGTCATGGGGCTCCTGGCCGTGACCCTCATTGCGGGCGTGCTCGACTACATCCGCCGGTACCGCGGCGGCACCCTGGTCCTCGAGGACTGAGCCCGAGGACTGGGTCCGAGGTCTCAGCTGGGCTGGGCCGGCGTCAGACTCGTGCGGCGACGGCCCGCTCGGCCGCCTCCACCACGTTGGCCAGCAGCTCCACCCGGGTCATCGGCCCGACGCCTCCGGGATTGGGTGCCATCCAGGACGCCTTCTCGGCCACCGCCGGATCCACGTCACCGGTGATCCTCGCCTTGCTGTCCTCCCCGGTGACGCGGGAGACGCCCACGTCCAGGACGATCACGCCCTCCTTGACGTCCTCGGGCTTGACCATGTGGGCCACGCCCGCGGCGGCGATGATGACGTCCGCCCGGGCCAGCTCCGCCTTGAGGTCCTTCGTCCCGGTGTGGGCCAGGACCACGGTGGCGTTGACATCCCGGCGGGTCAGCACCAGGCCGGCCGGACGACCGATGGTCACGCCCCGGCCGATGACCAGTACGAGCTTGCCGGCCAGATCGATCCCATAGTGCTTCAGCAGCTCCACACAGCCCTTCGGCGTGCAGGGCAACGGAGACGTCATCTCGCCGCCCACGGAGGCGACCAGCCGGCCCAGGTTCATCGGGTGCAGGCCATCGGCATCCTTGTCCGGGTCGATGGCCTCCAAGATCCGGTCCGTGTCGATGTGCTTCGGCAGCGGCAGCTGCACGATGTACCCGGTGCACTCGTCGCTGGCGTTCAGCTCCTCCACCACCGCGAGGAGTTCTTCCTCCGTGGTGGAGTCAGGCAGGTCACGGCGGATCGAGGTGATCCCCACCTCGGCGCAGTCACGGTGCTTGCCGGCCACGTAGGACTGCGAACCCGGGTCCTCCCCCACCAGGACGGTCCCCAGCCCGGGCACCACACCCTGGCCACGGAGTACCTCGACGCGTTCGGTGAGATCCTTCTTGATGGCGGCGGCAGTGGCACGGCCATCGAGCTTCTGTGCGGTCACGGCGGTTCACGCTTCCTTGCGGGGGTCGACCAAAATGAATACCTATCACCATAGTGATCGGAGTGGCGCCTGTCACCAGGACGGCACCACTCCGGTTCACTGCGGGTTGCTACGGCTCCCGCTGGGGAGCCGCGGCGATCACCAGCCCTCGAGGCCTTCGTACAGCGGGAAGTCCTCGGCCAGCTTCTGCACCCGGGCGCGCAGGGCCGGCACGTCCGGGGACGGCTTGAGGGTCTGGGCGATGATGTCCGCGACCTCGGTGAACTCTGTGGCGCCGAAGCCGCGGGTGGCCAGTGCCGGCGTGCCGATGCGCAGCCCAGAGGTGGTCATCGGCGGGCGCGGATCGAACGGGACCGAGTTGCGGTTCACGGTGATGCCGACCTCGTGCAGCAAGTCCTCGGCCTGGCGGCCGTCCAGTTCGGCGTGGCGCAGGTCCACGAGGATCAGGTGCACATCGGTGCCCCCGGTCAGGATGGAGACGCCGTGCTCGGTCACGTCGGCCGCGGTCAGGCGCTCGGCGAGGATCTGGGCGCCCTCGATGGTGCGGCGCTGGCGCTCGGCGAACTCCTCGGAGGCCGCGATCTTGAAGGCCACGGCCTTGCCGGCGATCGCGTGCATCAGCGGTCCGCCCTGCTGGCCCGGGAAGACGGCGGAGTCGATCTTCTTCTTGTACTCCTCCCTGGAGAGGATGAATCCCGAGCGCGGACCGGCCAGCGTTTTGTGCGCGGTGGAGGTCACGACGTCGGCGTGCGGCACCGGGTTCGGGTGCAACCCGGCGGCCACCAGGCCGGCGAAGTGGGCCATGTCCACCCAGAGCTTGGCTCCGACCTCATCGGCGATGGAGCGGAAGGCCTCGAAGTCGAGCTGGCGGGGGTAGGCGGACCAGCCGGCCACGATCATGGTCGGCTTGGCCTCCAGCGCCTTCTCGCGCACCTTGTCCATGTCAATCCGGTAGGTGTCCGGATCCACCTCATAGGCGGCGATGTCATAGGTCTTGCCGGAGAAGTTGAGCTTCATGCCGTGGGTGAGGTGACCACCGTGGGCCAGGGACAGGCCCATGAGGGTGTCACCGGGCTGCATCAGGGCGGTCATCAGGGCCACGTTGGCCTGTGCGCCGGCATGCGGCTGGACGTTGACGTGCTCCGCGCCGAACAGGGACTTGGCCCGCTCGATCGCCAGGTTCTCCGCCACGTCCACGTACTCGCAGCCGCCGTAGTAGCGGCGGCCCGGGTAGCCCTCGGCGTACTTGTTGGTCAGGACCGAGCCCTGGGTCTCGAGGATCGCCCGCGGGACGAAGTTCTCGGAGGCGATCATCTCCAGGGTGTCCCGCTGGCGGCCGAGTTCCTGGCCCAGGACGGCGGCGATCTCGGGATCGACCTCGGCCAGGGGCTGGGTGTTCAGCCCGGCCCCGAAGGTGGTGGCAGTGGTGGTGGCGGACTGGGAGGGCGCGGTGTTCGGCTCTGTCACGGAGGGCTCCTGCTGGCGTAGTCACGTTCGTTGGCCGCCGCCGGACCCAGGCGGGCGGTCCGGAGGCCTGCACGGTCCGGCCGCATCTGACTGCCGCCGGTGTCCGTGTTCGCCGCTTCCCGGTGGTGGTCCACCTTCGCCAGTCGCGGCCTGCGTCCCCATCGTAGCGCGGGCACCCGCACGTGTCGGCACCATGGCGGGACCGTGGCAGGACCGGCAGCGAGCGGCCGGCCGGAACACTCCATCGGAACGCTCCGTCGGAATACGCACGGCGGCCGTGGTGCTGCACTGAAGGTGAGCACCTCTGAGAGTTCCTCCGCGCCCGAGCTGCTGGCCGTCGTCGTGATCGGGGCCGGGCAGGCCGGGCTGAGTGCCGCCGGGCAACTCCTGCGCAAGGGCCTGAAGCCCTGGGAGGACTTCGTGGTCCTCGACGCCAACGACGGTCCTGGCGGCGCCTGGCGCCACCGCTGGGACTCCCTGACCTTCGACGCCGCGCATGGGATCCACGACCTGCCCGGCCTGCCGCTGGAGACCCCGGATCCGGCCGAGCCGGCCAGCCGGGTCGTCTCGCGGTACTACGGCACTTACGAACAGGACCTCGGCCTGCCGGTGGTCCGCCCCGCCAAGGTCGAGTCGGTGGTGCACCACATGGAGCCGGGCGCCCCGACTCCAGAGATGGCCCCGGACGCGGTTCCCAACACGGCTCCGAGTGAACACGGCACCTTCACCGTCACCACCGCGGACGGCCGCACGTGGCGGGCCCGCACGGTCATCAATGCCACTGGCACCTGGGACAGCCCCTACATCCCGTACTACCCGGGGATCGCCGAGTTCGCTGGCCGCCAGCTGCACACCCGGGGGTTCACGGCGGCCGAGGACTTCACGGGACAACGGGTCCTCGTGGTCGGCGGCGGCACCTCCGCCCTGCAGTTCCTCCTCCAACTGGACGCGGCCGGGGCCCACACCGTGTGGAGCACCCGCCGCGCGCCGGATTGGACGGACCACTTCTTCGACTCCTCGTGGGGCGTGAACGTGGAGGCCTCCGTCTCGGCCCGCACCACCATGGGCCTGCCGCCGCTGTCCGTGGTGGCCGCCACGGGCCTGCCCGTCACGGACCAGTACCTCGCCGGCCTCGCCTCCGGGGTGCTCATCAGCCGAGGCCCGCTGCGCCGGATCACCCCCTCCGGGGTGGTCCTGGACGGCCCGGGGCCCGACGGCGGCCCGGCCCCCTCCCAGGGGCCCGTCGCCGATCGGCTGCTCGCCTCCGGCGGCGCAGCGGCCGGCGGGCTGGATCGCGTGCCCGTCCTGCCGGGCCGGGCGTGCACCGCCCTGAGGACCGAGGACCCGCTGACCACCTGGGAGACCCCGGTGGACGTCATCCTCTGGGCGACAGGGTTCCGCGCCTCCCTGGACCACCTGTCCCCCGTGCACATCCGCGAGCGCGGGGGCGGAGTGGTGATGGCGGTGGACGGAGTGTCAGTGGCGAAGAGCCCCGGACTCTTCCTCGTGGGCTACGGCGCCTCGGCCTCGACGATCGGGGCCACCCGGGCGGGGCGACGGGCGGCCGTGGAGGCAGTCAGAGCCCTGCAGTAATTATGAGTAACTCAGAATATGCAATACTGGGGCCATGACCCAGAGCACCCCCGCCGAGACCCCTGACCAGGAAGGGCGAGCCCTCACCGGAGCCGCCCCCCTGGCCTGGGCCGCCCGCATGCGGTCGGCGGGGCTGCGGGTCACCAAGCAGCGGCTCGCGGTCCTGGACGCCCTGCACGAATACCCGCACGCCACGGCGGACACGGTGCTGGAGCACGTGCGCCAGAGCCTGCCGGGGATCACGGTGCAGTCCGTCTACACCGTGCTGCACTCCCTGACCGGCGCCGGCCTGCTCCGTCAGCTGGACCTGGCCAACTCGCCGGCACGGTATGAGACCCGCGTGGCGGACAACCACCACCACGCCGTCTGCACCGAGTGCGGGCGCATCGAGGACGTCGCCTGCGCCGTCGGCCATGCGCCCTGCCTGCACCCCTCCGAGACGCACGGGATGACCATCCGGATCGCCGACGTCGTCTATCAGGGCCTGTGCGTGGACTGCGCATCCGCTCAGCCGGCGCAACCCGCGCCGCCCACCGGGAACCTTGAGATCCCCACCAAGCCCCGGGAAGCCCGTCAGGGCTGACCGGTATCCCATCCACCCACCACACCCAACCGACCAAGGAGAACGTGATGACGGAAACCACCCCGCACGGTACCGGTTCCACCACTCAGGCCGGCATCCCCGCCGTCAGCGACCGCAACTCGCTGACCGTGGGCGCCGACGGCCCCATCGTCCTGCACGACCACCACCTGGTGGAGACCCTCGCGCACTTCAACCGGATGAACGTCCCCGAGCGCCGTCCGCACGCCAAGGGCGCCGGCGCCTTCGGCACCCTGGAGATCACCGAGGACGTCTCGAAGTGGACCAAGGCCGACTTCCTGCAGAAGGGGAAGAAGACCGACATGCTGGCCCGCTTCTCCACCGTGGCCGGCGAGCTGGGCTCCCCGGACACCTGGCGCGACGTGCGCGGCTTCTCGCTGAAGTTCTACACCGAAGAGGGCAACTTCGACATGGTCGGCAACAACACGCCGGTCTTCTTCGTCCGCGACCCCATGAAGTTCCCGCACTTCATCCGCTCCCAGAAGCGCATGCCGGACTCGGGCCTGCGTGACGGCACCATGCAGTGGGACTTCTGGACGCAGAACCCGGAGTCCGCCCACCAGGTGACCTACCTGATGGGCGAGCGGGGCCTGCCCAAGTCCTGGCGCACCATGAACGGGTACTCCTCCCACACCTACTCGTTGGTCAACGCCGCCGGCGAGCGCTTCTGGGTCAAGTGGGCCTTCGAGTCCCAGCAGGGCGTGGAGAACCTCTCCAACGCCGAGGCCGAGCGCCTGGCCGGGGCGGACGCCGAGTACCACCGCCGCGACCTGCGGGATGCGATCGCCGAGGGCGACTTCCCGAAGTGGGACCTCTACTTCCAGATCATGCCGTACGAAGAGGCCAAGACCTACCGGTTCAACCCCTTCGACCTGACCAAGACGTGGTCCCAGAAGGACTACCCGCGGCACAAGGTCGGCACCATGACCCTGAACCGCAACCCGGAGAACTTCTTCGCCGAGATCGAGCAGTCCGCGTTCTCCCCGGCCAACATGGTCCCGGGCACGGGCAACTCCCCGGACAAGATGCTGCTGGGCCGCAACTTCGCCTACGCGGACGCCCAGCGCTACCGCATCGGCACCAACTTCCAGCAGCTGCCGGTCAACAAGCCGATCAACCCGGTGCACACCTACAACTTCGAGGGCAACATGTGGTACGAGCACACCGGTGCCCGCTCCATGTACGCCCCGAACTCCTTCGGTGACTCCTGGTCAGACGAGACCGGCCCGGTGGACAACGGCTGGGAGGCCGACGGCGCCCTGACTCGCGAGGCCTACACCCTCCGCGAGGACGACGGCGACTTCGTGCAGCCGGGGATCCTCGTCCGCGAGGTCTTCTCCGACGCCCAGCGCGACCAGTTCGTGGAGACCGTCTCCGGCGCCTTGGACGGCGTGCAGGAGCCGGTGCTGTCCAACGCCTTCCAGTACTGGAAGAACGTGGACGCCACCATCGGCCAGCGCATCGAGGACGCCGTCAAGGCCAACGCCGATGGCGCCGACGTCCCGGGCATGGGCGTCGACCGCGACCGCTAAGATCCGCCAGTCCCCCGGCCGGCGCCGGTTTCCCGACGCCGGCCGGGGACGCTTGGTCCCGAGGGCCCCGTTCCGATGTCAGGAGCGGGGCCCTTGCACGTCACCGTCGAGGGGCTTGTCCGCGGCATGCCTCCCTGGTCCGGCGTCGTCGACCGGCGCGGTCTCGCCGGCCGGGTCGGCGCCGTCGGTTGGATCGGCGCCGTCGACCCGGCGCCCCTCCCGGTCTGTCCGCACCTCTGGGTCCAGCCGGTCCGCCTCCCGCAGTTGCGCATCCAGGGCACCACGCGATGAGTCGGCCGTCCGCTCGCGCTCCTCGGCCTCGACCCGCAGTTGCCGGGCCTGGTCCTCCGCCGCATCTGCATCTTGACGGACGGCGGATGCCCGTTCCTCCTCAGCCAGGGTGCGCCCCTGCCGCCGATCTGCCTCAACGCGGAGGTCTTCCGCCGCCCGGTGGGCAGCCTCCCGCCGCCGGTCCCGACTCCGCTTCGCCCACACGATGGCAACGACGATGATGATGAGGGCCACCACCACGCCGATGACTATCCACAGCATCTGCTGGCTGTCCATGACCTGTCCTTTGCTCTCGCTGACGGTGCGCCTGCCGGACGGCTCGGGAGCTGTCCGGCTGGTGCCGCCCACTGTGCCATAGGGTGACCTGGGGGCCGAGGCCTGGGACGCCGCCCAGTTCCACCACCCAGGGTCCCTACAGGTACCGCGCCTCCCCGACGACAATTTCGTGCCTGGTGATACAAATCACTATGGAGATAGGTATGCTTTCCCCATGAATGCTTCTACCCCTGCCACCGCGTCCCAAGCCACCCCGGCCGGTTCGGCCGAGATCACGGGCCACCCCATGGTGCTGTCCCTGTCCTGCAAGAACAGCCGCGGCATCGTGCACGCCGTCTCCGGCGCACTGCTCTCGGTCCAGGGAGACATCACCGACTCCAAGCAGTTCGACTCCCCGGACACCGGCACCTTCTTCATGCGCGTGGAGTTCACCACCCCCGAGAGCCGCGATGCGGTCGAGGCAGCCCTGGAACCGGTGCGCGAGGAATTCGCCATGGACCTCGGCCTCTGGGAGGCCTCCCGCAAGACCCGCACCCTGGTGATGTGCTCCAAGGACGGCCGTACCCTCAACGACCTGCTCTTCCAGCAACGTGCCGGCACCCTCTCCGTCGAGATCCCGGTCATCGTCTCCAATCACCTCGAGCTCCAGCCCATGGCCTTCTTCTACGGCATCCCCTTCATCCACATCCCGGTGGCCAAGGACGCTGAAGGCAACACCAACAAGGCGGAGGCCGAGGCCAAGCTCCTGGACCTGGTCGCCGAGTACGACATCGAGCTCGTGGTCCTGGCCCGCTACATGCAGATCCTCTCGAACGACCTCTGCCGCAAGCTTGAGGGCAAGGCCATCAACATCCACCACTCCTTCCTCCCCTCCTTCAAGGGCGCCCGCCCCTACCACCAGGCCCACGAGCGCGGCGTCAAGCTCATCGGGGCCACCGCCCACTACGTGACGGCCGACCTGGACGAGGGCCCGATCATCGAACAGCAGGTCCAACGCGTCACCCACGCCCAGTCCGCCCGCGAATTCGTCATCCGCGGCCGCGAGGTCGAAGGCTCCACCCTCTCCCGCGCCGTCAAATGGCACGCAGAGCACCGGGTCCTCCTCGACGGCAAACGCACCGTCGTCTTCGACTGACGGCGATCAGGTGTGCCACGGCACGTACGCTGTTGCCATGGCACACCTCATCACCGTTTCCGGTTCGACGCCGGTCGCCCACGAGTCCTGCTTCCTCGCCCCCACCGCCACCCTGTCCGGTGACGTGGCCCTCGCGGCCGAGTCCTCGGCCTTCTACGGCGTCTCGGCCCGCGGCGACAGCGCACCCATCCGGGTCGGCGAGCGGACGAACCTGCAGGACAACGTGGTCCTCCACGCGGATGCGGGCTTCCCCTGCACCCTGGGCCAGGACATCTCGGTGGGCCACGCCGCCGTGGTCCACGGTGCCACCGTGGAGGACGGCTGCCTGATCGGCATGTCCGCCACGGTCATGAACGGCGCCGTGATCGGGGCCCAGTCCCTCGTGGCCGCCGGCGCCCTGGTACTCGAGGGCACGGTGGTCCCGCCGCGGTCCCTCGTGGCCGGGGTGCCCGCCAAGGTCCGCCGCGAACTCACCCAGGACGAGCTTGCCTCCCTCGGCAGGAATTCGGCGACCTATGTGCGCTTGGCCGCGGCGCACCGGGCAGCCACCTCCGAGTAGTCCCCGCTAGCCGTCCTTGGCTGCGGCCAGCTCGATCTCGCGCTCGCGTTCCTCCGTGGCCATCCTTGTCAGTTCGGCGCCAGCCTCCGCGTCACGGGTCAGGTTCTCCCCGGATTCGGGGTCGAAGATGTGGATGCGGGACGTGTCCACCCAGAGGTCGGTGGGCTGGCCGGGGCGCACCCGGGACTCCGCGGACAGGGTGGTGACCACTTGCGGGCGCAGCTCGTCCGCGTCCATCTCCGCGGCGAGGTCGGACAGCAGACGCCGGACCTTCTCGTCCGGTTCGAACTCGATGTAGCCGTACTGCTCGTGCCCCAGCCATTCCAGGTGGGACAGCTCCGCCGTGAAGACCGCGCCCTTGCCCTTCTTGGCCTCGTCCACGAGTTGCGCGTCCTCGAAGAACTCGGGCCGCAGACCGATCATGAGCAGTTCATGGCCCTTCGCCACGGCAGCCTTCTCCGCGGAGATGGGGATGTCGCCGATGGGCGAGGAGAGGACGGCACCGCCCGACCCCCCGGCCCCACCGGCACCCTCGGAACCCTCCTTGAGCGTGGCGGGCAGGAAATTCATGGACGGGGAGCCGATGAAGCCGGCCACGAACAGGTTCACGGGCTGCTCGTAGAGTTCGCGGGGGCTGGCCACCTGCTGCAGTTCGCCCTTCTTCAGCACCGCCACCCGGTCACCCAGGGTCATCGCCTCGGTTTGGTCGTGCGTGACGTACACACTGGTGACGCCGAGCCGGCGCTGCAGCTGGGCGATCTCGGCGCGCATCTGCCCGCGCAGCTTGGCATCCAGGTTGGAGAGCGGCTCGTCGAACAGGAAGGCATCCGCCTGGCGGACGATCGCCCGCCCCATCGCCACGCGTTGCCGCTGACCGCCGGAGAGGTTCGCCGGCTTGCGCTCCAGGTGCTCGGTCAGTTCGAGCATCTCGGCCGCCTTGCGCACCCGGTCATCCACCGATCCGCCGCCGGCCCCGCCGTTCGCTCCCCCGGTGGAGTCACCGTTGGAGCCTGACTTCTTGGCCAGTCGCAACGGGAAGGCGATGTTCTCGTACACCGTCAGGTGCGGGTAGAGGGCGTAGTTCTGGAACACCATGGCCAGGTTCCGGTCCTTCGGCGCGGCCTCGTTCATCCGCGTCCCGTCGATCTGCAGCTCCCCGGACGTGATGTCCTCCAGCCCCACGATCATTCGCAACAGGGTGGACTTGCCACAGCCAGAGGGCCCCACCAGGATGACGAACTCACCGTCGGCGATGTCCAGGGACACATTGTTCACGGCCGGGAAGCCGTCGTCGTACTTCTTGACGATGTTGTTCAGGGTGATGGAGGCCATCGGTGCTCCCTTTCTCTGCTTGTCTTGCGTGCCTAGCGTGCTCTGCGTGCCTGTGTTCGCGGCTCAGCCCTTCACCGCACCCGAGGTCAGTCCGGCGACGATCTGCTTCTGGAACAGCATGACCAGCAGCACCACGGGGATGGTGACGATGATCGCCGCGGCGGAGATCGCGCCGGTGGGTGATTCGAACTGGGAGGCGCCGGTGAAGAACGCCAGGGCGGCCGGCACGGGTCTGGCCGCCTCGGTGGAGGTCAGCGAGATTCCGTAGACGAAGTCGTTCCAGGCGATGAAGAAGGCGATGATGGCGGTGGTGAAGACCCCGGGCAGGGCCAACGGGACGATCGCCTTGCGGAACGCCTGCAGCGGGGTGGCGCCGTCCACCTGTGCGGCCTGTTCGAGCTCCCACGGGATCTGCTGGAAGAACGCCGTGAGCGTCCAGATGGAGATCGGCAGCGTCAGGGACAGGTACGGGATGATCAATCCGGGCCACGTGTCATACAGGCCCAGCGTTCGCCACATGTTGAACAGCGGCGTGACCAGGGAGATCACCGGGAACATGGAGACCATCAGGGAAACGGTCAGCACCACCCTCTTGCCCGGGAAGTCCAGGCGGGCGATCGCGTAGGCGCACAGGGTGGCCAGCACCACGGCGATGGCCGTGGCGATCACGGAGATGCCGATCGAGTTCCACAGGGCGGTGAGGAACAGCTGGCGGGAGTCGCCCACCAGGATCTCCTCGTAGTTCACCGTGGAGGGTGTGGTCGGCAGGAACTGCCCGTTGGACAGGTCCCCCGGGGTCTTGAAGCTGGTGGCCAGGATGGAGGCCACGGGGAACAGACACCACACGGCCACGATGACGGTGAGCACCCACCAGCCGATGGCCGTGTTCCGCTTGGCACGGCGGGCCGTCTTCTGGCCCTCCAGCTCCTCAGCGGTCGGGTCCGGCTCGCGGGCGCCCTGGCCAGCCGGGACTCGGGTTGCTTCGACGCTCATTTGCGGCCTCCCTTGGATCCAGCCAGGTCAACGTTGAAGACCTTGATGGCGACGAAGGCGATCAGGGCCACACACAGGAACAGCACCACGGAGATGGCCGAGCCGAGCCCGATCTCGAGGCGGCTGATCGAGGTGCGATAGGCGAGCAGGGAGAGCACCTCGGTGCCGTAAGCGCCGTTGGTCATGATGAAGATCGAGTCGAACACCCGGAACGCGTCCAGGGCCCGGAACAGCACGGCCACCATGATGGCCGCCTTCATGTTCGGCAGCACCACCCGGCTGAGCCGCTGCCACCAGTTGGCGCCGTCCACGGAGGCCGCCTCGGAGAGGTCCTCCGGGACCTGAGCCAGCCCGGCGAGCAGAAGCAGGGAGATGAAGGGCGTGGTCTTCCAGATCTCCGAGAACATGATGATCACCAGCGAGGTGCCACCCTGGGCGAACCAGTTGAGCTCATCGTCGAACCCGGGCAGCCAGCTGAGCCAGTTGTTCACGTACCCGGAGTCGATGCTGAACATGTAGTACCAGGCATAGGCCGAGACCACGGTGATGATGCCGTAGGGCACCAGGATCACGGTCCGGACCAGGCCACGGGTGGACTTGATGGCCTTGTGCATGATCATCGCCAGGATGAATCCGAGAATGAGTTCCACGAAGACCGTGACCACGGTGATCAAGACCGTGACCCCCAGGGCGCTCCAGAACACCCCGTCCGTGAGGATCGTGGCGTAGTTTCCCAGACCGATGAACTCCCGGTCGGCCGGAGCCGTGAGGCGGTAGTTGAACATCGAATCCCAGACGGCCTGCGCCACGGGGTAGAAGATGACGGCCACCATGATGACGAAGGCGGGCCCGGCAAGCCACCAGCCCAGGCGGGCCTCGGCCTTCGCGCGTTCGGAGGTCGGCGCCTTGCGGCGGCCGCGGGAGCCGCCCGGAGGCGCGGTGCCTCGGTGGGGATCCGCCGGATCCGCCGGGTCGACCACGGGGACATTCGTGGGAATGGCACTCACAGCAGGGACTCCCCTCGCAGGACTTCCATGATGAACTGACCGGTCTCGGCCGGGGTGGTGTCCGGGTCAACGGCGCCCGGCGGGGTGAACCGCTGCTGGATGGCCGTGGACACCTCGTTGTAGTACGGCGTCTGCGGGCGGGGAGCCGCCAGCTGCAGGGATTCGCGGATGGTCGGGGCCATCGGGAACGCCTCCTCCACGGCCGGGTCGTCGAACGCGCTCGCACTGGAGGGCGGGTTGCCGTTGGTGATGAAGTACTCGGTCTGGTGTTCCGGGGTGACGATGCACTCGATCGCCTCCCACGCCAGCTCCGGGTGCTCGGATTCGGCCCCCACCCCGAGGTTGATGCCGCCCAGGGGCGGGGCCGGTTCCTGGTCCTTCACCACCCGGGGGTACAGGGTCCAGCCGATGTCCTCGGGCAGGTCCTCCGGGAGTGCCCCATCCTCCACGGCGGCATTGGTGGCGGGCCAGACGAACGGCCAGTTCACCATGAAGGAGCCGTTGTCCCCTTGGAAGAGCAGCATGGCCTCGTTCTCCTGCTGGGTGGCCAGGCCGGGCCCACCGAGGCCTTCCTGGCCGATGGTGGAGATGATCTGCGCCGCCTGGAGACCGGCCTCCGTGTCGAGTCCCGTCTGGACATCCGCTGCGGAGGCCTCCGGATTCTCGAGGATGTGCCCGCCGGCGGACTCGACCAGCGCGTTGAGCCACACGGTCATGGACTCGGCCCGTGCCCCCTGGACGCCGAGTTCCTTGTCCTGGTCCCGGGCGACCTCGATCAACTGATCCCAGGTGACCGGTTCGTCCATGTTCAGCCCCGCCTCCTCGACCACGGACTCGCGGTACCAGAGCAGCTGGGTGTTCGCCCAGAACGGCACGGTGACGAGGTTGTCCTTCCAGGTCGCCCCGGCCAGCGCCCCCTCCAGGGTGTCCTCCGTGGTCGAGGAGGCCACGTCCTCGGGGACCGGCGCGAGGAATCCGGGCTCGGCCAGCTCGGGGATGAAGGGCGGGTCCAGGGACATGATGTCCATCGAGGTGTCCCCGGCGGCCAGGCGCCGGGTCAGCTGCTCACGCTGGGAGGCTGCGTCAGTGGGGAGGATGGACGTCTCGATCCGGTAGGCCCCGTTGGCCGCCTCGGTGCACTGTTGCGCGATGGTGGCCTGGCCGCCGTCGTCCGGGTTGGTGTACCACGTGAGGACCGGGGTCTCCTCCGCTGGCCCGCAGCCCGTCAGGACCAGGGCTGCTGCGGCTACCACTGCGGCGCTCGCCAGCCGGCGGGTGTGCCGGCCACTCGGTCCACTCGGTCGGGATTGCCTCATCAGTCGCGTACCTCCGGTCCGGTTCCGTCCCACGGTGCTGCGTCCCGGACCGAGAACTCACCTCGGGCCTGTGAAGCAGGTCACTCTGACGTGAGCATATGCCCGCCGCGGGTGTTTCCCAAGGGTTCCGGTGCCTTACGCTTCATCCCATGGGCACCGAGGTCGAGTCGAGCACCTATTCCCGGTCCGAGCGGACGCGGTACCGCGAGCGGCTGGAAGGATCACTGCGGGAACTGAAGGACTACCTTGCCGGCAGCGACTTCTCCGGGGCGGGGCGGATCGGCCTGGAACTGGAACTGAACCTGGTGGACGAGGCATCCCAGCCGGCGCCGCTGAATCGCGCGGTCCTGGACGCCATCGACGATCCGGCGTTCCAGACGGAACTGGGCCGGTACAACATCGAGCTCAATCACCCGTCCCTGACGATCCGCGAGCGCGGATTGCGCGACCTCGAGGAATCCCTGAAGGCGGAACTGGACCGGGCGGACGAGCGGGCCATCCGTGCCGGAGCGCAGCTCTACGCCATCGGCATCCTGCCCACCCTGGACGGCGAGGACCTGGCCGGTGAGGACTGGATCAGCGAGGGCAACCGCTACTCGGCCCTGAACGCGGCGATCCTTGAGGCGCGCGGCGAGGACATCCTCATCGACATCGACGGGCCCGAGCACCTGTCCTACTACGCCCGGGACATCGCCCCGGAGTCCACGTGCACCTCCATGCAGCTGCACCTCGAGGTGACCCGGGAACAGTTCGGCCCGGTCTGGAATGCGGCGCAGGCGATCGCCGGACCGCAGGTGGCCCTGGCCGCGAACTCCCCGCTGTTCCTGGGCAGCCGGTTGTGGGCCGAGTCCCGCATCCCCGTGTTCCAGCAGGCCGCGGACACCCGGGGGCCCGAGCTGGCCCGGCAGGGGGTGCGGCCCCGCGTCTGGTTCGGCGAGCGCTGGATCGAGGGCATCGAGGACCTGTTCGAGGAGAACATCGCCTTCTTCCCGGCCCTGCTGCCGGAGATGTCCGGCGAAACGGGCACCACGGCGGCCGGGGCGCCGAGACTCGCCGAGCTGCTGCTGCACAACGGCACGGTCTACCGCTGGAATCGGCCGATCTATGATCCCGGCAAGGACGAGAAGAGGGACGACGCCGGCACCTCGCCGGCGCTTCCGGCCAACCTGCGCGTGGAGAACCGGTTGCTTCCGGCCGGACCCACGGTCGTGGACATGGTCGCCAATGCCGCCTTCTTCTTCGGCCTGGTCAAGTACCTGGTGTCCACGGAGGAGAACCCGTGGCAGCGGATGTCCTTCGCGGTGGCGAGGACCAACTTCTACGAATGCGCCCGGCACGGCCTGAACGCCTCGGTGTACTGGCCCGGATACGGGGACGTCCCCGTCACGGAGCTGCTGGACCGGCACCTGCTGCCGGCCGCCCGGCACGGGCTGGAGCTGCTCGAGGTGGAGGACGACGTGGCGGACCACTACCTGGCAGTGCTCACCGGCCGAACCCGGACCGGCCAGAACGGGGCCACGTGGATGACGCGGTCGCTGGGCCGGTACGAGGAATCCGGCCTGTCCCGCGGCGCGGCTCTTTCGCGCCTGGTGGCGGAATACGGGAAGCACATGCGCGGCGGAGACCCCGTGCACACGTGGCCCCTGCCGTGACGATCGGGCACCCTGTCAGCCATCTGTCCGGGCAGCCGAGGACTACGTGCAGTCGGAGTCCGGCGGTCAGTTCCCGCAGCGAGGCCACGTGAGCGGCGAAGGCTGCCTTGCCGTCCGCGGAGATGTACAGCCACATGCGGGGTCGCTTTCCGACGAAGCCCTTGCGGATGGTCACGTAGCCCGACTGCTCCAGCGCGCCATCGCGACGTGATCGCGAGACGTCCCGTGAAAGGACCACCTGTGTCGACCCGTGTACGTACCGGATCCATCGTGAGAGCGGCGGAGAAATCCGCACCAGTCAGCGGCCATCAGCCGCGCCACCGACCCCGTCTCGCAGGATCCAGCTTGGCATACGCCCTGAAGGGATCCGCGAAGAATTTCGGACGGGACGGTGGCTTCGATTTAGCGGCCATGCTCACGTTCTTCTCGGTCTTGTCTCTGGCCCCCGCTCTGCTGGCAGTGTTCTCCATCATCACGCTCGTGCTGGCCAGCAACGCCGAAACCGTGATCTCCGTGGGAGACGACCTGGTCCGGCAATACGTGCCCACGGAATACCAGAACCTCGTGGTGAACCTCGTAGAGACCATGATTGATTCCGCCGCGGGAGGAGGCATCGCGCTCATCATCGGCATCGCCATCTCCCTGTGGTCTTCTTCCATCTATGTCAGGGCCTTCTCCAGGTGCATGAACACCATCTACGGACGCGACGAGGGCCGAGGCCTGATCAAGCGGACGGCCACCATGCTGCTGACGACCCTGACCATTCTGTTAGTCGCAGTGCTGATCCTGGTCTGCCTGGCCCTCAACGATGCCCTGGTAACGGGCATACTCGGCCCCATCGCCGCACCCTTGGGCCTAGGCGACCTCTTGAGATTCATGACCGAGTCGTTCCTGCCCATCTGGGCGTGGGCCAAATGGCCAATCATCCTCGCTTTGATGCTCGCGATCATCGCCCTGCTGTATTACTTCACTCCGAACGTTCGGCAGCCGAGAACCACCTGGTTGAGTCTGGGATCGGCGATAGCGATCCTCGGCATCGCTATCGCCGTCGGTGCGCTCTACTTCTATTCCTCATACTTCGCTGGTTTCAACCCCTACGGCGCAATCGGAACCATAATGGCCCTTCTCATAGCCCTCTGGCTCATTAACATCGTTTTGCTGCTGGGAGCCGAAGTGGACGCCGAAATCCAGCGAACCCGCGAGTCGCAGATCGGCAATCCGACCCAGAACGGACAGTTCTAGTGTGTGCTGATGCCTCAGGCGATCTGTTCTTTTGCAAAAGGTGTGGACCGAACGCAGGTTGACTCCGGATGCGCATTCCTGCCCTCACCGCCGGCTCCGCTACCGGGACCTGTCCTTCGTCCTCGCCGTGGCCGGCGCGGTCCAGGGGTCCTCAGGCCACGGGTGCTTGGGGTAGCGCCCCCGCATCTCCGCGCGCACCTGGGCGTAGGGTCCGGACCAGAACGAGGCCAGGTCGCCGGTGACGGCCAGGGGCCGGCCCGCCGGGGAGAGCAGGTGGAAGACGACCGGCACCCGGCCGTCCACCAGCCTCGGCGTCTCAGCCAGCCCGAAGCACTCCTGGAGCTTGACCGCCACCACCGGGGTGCCGGCGTCGGGAAGCCCGGCGGCGGGATCCGCAACACCGGGACCCACTGACGCCTCCACGCCCGGATAGTCGATCCGCGCGGTGCGGCCGCTGGGCACCGGCAGTCGCTCGGGGACCAGCTCGTCCAAGCGCACCGCCTCCGGCCACGGCAACAGCCGGCGCAGGGCCGAGGCCAGATCCAGCGAACCGGTCTTGGCTCCGCCGGCCAGCTTCTCCACCTCGGGGGCGAGCCAGTCCTCCCAGCTGGCCGCGAGCGCCGCCGAGGACATGCCCGGCCATGGCTCCCCCAGCGTCCGGTGCAGCAGGTCCAACCGGCGGCGCATCGCGTCGGCTCCGGGACTGGACTCGGCCGTCAGGCCGATGGCCTCGGGGCCCCGCTCGGACAGCAGGCGCACGACGGCGGCGCGTCCGGATGCGCGGTCGGGTGCCACCGGCGTCTCGGACAGGAGGATCGCTCCCACCGCCTTCACGGCCCGGCCGACCACCCGGCCGTCCTGCCACGTGGCGGTCCGCTCCTCCCGATAGAGGGGTCCGGCGAGCTGTTCGGCCAGGGCGGCGTCCACGGGGGCCGCGGCCCGGATCACGGCTCCCGTGCCGGCAGCGGCCCTGCCTTCGGCGCGTGAGACCTCGGCCACGGCCAGCCAGTCCGCCCCGGCCAGCGGGCTTCCCGGCGGCAGCGCGGCCCGGGTCCCGGAGGCCAGCAGGTAGATGCCGCTGGCCTTGCCACCGCTGGCTCCGCCGGCACCGGCGGCGTCCGGGGCCCGCCGCGCCAGGCGTTCAGGCCAAGCGAGCCCGACGACGGCCCCCACCTCGGATTCCCGCGGCACCCTGGTGCTCCCCGAGTCCACCGGACCGGCGCCGCCGGCCAACCGCTCGAAGCGCTCGGTCTCCCGACGCCACCGGACTGCCTCGGTGTCGCCGCGACCCGCGGCACGCAGCCGGTGCAGGGACACCGTCAGGTCGGCCCCCTCGGGCCGCACGTCGGACGAGACCAGGGCGACCACCTCGGCGGCGGCACGCGCACCCACCAACCGGCCGCCGTCGAGCAGGGCGCGGGCCAACCGCGGCTCGGCGGGGATCGCGGCGAGGCTACGACCGTGGTCGGTGGCGCGGCCGGCGGGGTCGATGGCGTCCAACGCGGTGAGCGTCTCCAGTGCCTCGGCCAGAGAGACCTCCGGCAGCGGCTCCGGCAATACCAGTCCCTCTCCGGCGGGCGCACCCCAGCAGGCCAGCACCAGCGCGGCCCCGGTGAGGTCCGCGACGGCGGCGGCGGGCGTCGGCTGCGCGGGTGCCGTCCCGTAGGTGCTGCGGTCGTAGCAGCGGACCACGGTACCGGGTCCCAGGCGCCCGGCACGGCCGGCCCGCTGGTCGGCGGAGGACTGCGCGGCGGCCACCGTCACCAGTCCGGTCATGCCGCGGGCAGCGTCCCGGCGGGGTTCGCGGGCCAGACCGGCATCCACCACGAGCCGTACCCCCGGCACGGTCAGCGACGACTCGGCCAGGGAGGTGGACACGATGATCCGGGGCCGGTCCGCAGCGGAGGGTTCGCGCCCGCCGACGGCCCGGTCCTGCTCGGCGGCCGGCAACTGGCCGTGCAGGGGCAGGATCTCGGTGTCCGGGGCCAGCGCCCGCAACCGGGACACCGTCTCCGCGACCTCGCGGGCTCCGGGCACGAAGACGAGGGCGTCGGTTCCCGGCTCGGCAGCGCGGACCTCGGCATGGACCTCGGCGGCGCACCGGGCGACGTGCTCGAGGAAATCCCGGCTCACCCCACGGAGGTCCTGGCGGCGGCCGGAATGCGGTCGGTAGCGGATGGCCACCGGGAACAGGGCTGAGGGACAGTCGACCACGGGGGCGGGACCGGGCCGGCCGGTGCCCTCCCCCAGTCGGGCGGCGAACTGTGCCGCATCCAGGGTCGCGGACATCGCCACGAGCAGCAGTTCAGGGCGCAGCTGGGCCACCTCACCGAGCATGCCGAAGAGCAGGTCCGTCTCGAGATCGCGTTCGTGGACCTCGTCCAGGATCACGGCGCCGACGCCGGCCAGTTCGGGATCACGCAGCAACCGGTTGACGAGTACGCCGGGGGTCACGAACTCCACCAGCGTCTCCGCGCCGGTCTGGCGTTCCCCGCGGACCACATACCCGGACCGGGTCCCGACGCCGGTGCCGTCCAGGGCCGCGAGGCGGCGGGCGGCGGCGCGGGCCGCCACCCTTCGCGGCTGCGTGACGATGACCTTCTGCCCGGACAGCAGGTTCGCCGCGGCCGGCGGCACGAGCGTGGTCTTGCCGGTGCCCGGCGGTGCCTGCACCACGGCGAGGCGCTCCGAGACCAGTGCCCGGCGCAGGTCCGGCAGGGAGTCGCTGAAGACCAGGCCTGCGCCCAGTCGATCGAGGTCGAAGGGGCCGGTCCGGGTGCGGGAACTCATCCTCCCATTGTGGACCGCCCGCCGTGGATCAGGGCGTGGGGGTGCCGCCGTTGGCGTTGAGGGTGTCACCGGTGACGTAGCTGGACTCCCCGGAGGCCAGGAACACGAACGCCGGAGCCATCTCCACCGGCTGACCGGCACGGCCCATCGGGGTGTTGTGCCCGAACTTCGGCAGCTTCTCCTTGGGCTGTCCGTCAGAGACCTGCAGGACGGTCCAGACCGGGCCCGGTGCCACGGCGTTGACGCGGATGCCCCGTTCCGCCACCTGCTGGGCCAGGCCCTTGGTGAAGTTGTTGATCGCCGCCTTCGTGGAGGCATAGTCGAGCAGGTTCGGCGACGGCTCATACGCCTGGATGGACGTGGTGTTGACGATGGTGGAACCGGGGCCCATGTGTTTCAGGGCGGCTCGGGACAGCGTGAACATGGACATGATGTTGATCTGGAACGACTCGTGCACCTGTTCATCGCTCAGGTCCTCCAGGGAGTCGGAGATCACCTGCTTGCCGGCGTTGTTCACCAGGATGTCCAGCCCGCCGAGCCTCTCCACGGCGGCGTCCACGACTCCCTCCCGGTACGGCCGGTCCATCAGGTCCCCGGGAAGCGCGGCCGCGGTCCGTCCGGCTTCCTCGATGGCCTCGACCACACGCCGGGCGTCCTCCTCCTCGGCCGGCAGATAGGCGATCGCCACGTCCGCTCCCTCCCGGGCGAAGGCGATGGCGACGGCGGCGCCGATCCCGGAGTCGCCGCCGGTCACCAACGCCTTGCGCCCGACCAGGCGGCCCTGGCCACGGTAGGACTCCAGACCGATGTCCGGCACCGGTTCGGTCTTCACGTCCAGCCCCGGCTCCGGCTGGTCCTGTTCCGGTGGGGAGATCTTCGGGTGCCGGGTCGTCGGGTCATCGGCGGCGAGCTGGCCTGCCCCCGCACCCCCACTACTGGCGTTGAGGTCGGTCTGGTTCTCTGGGTGGTTCGCAGATCCGTTCATGACCCCGACCCTAAGGACCTGCCCCGCCGGCATCAAGCCGTCGCCAACGCACCGGTGGCCTCCGGTTGTGACAGCATGGCGGCATGACTGAGTCAGTTGCCGTGAACCCCGCCACCGCCGGACCCGATCGGGTCCTGTTCTACCCGCCGGCCGATGCCCGCCGAGACGGCCCCTACCGCGAGGCGCACGCCGGACCGGCGCAGGCCGCGGCCGACGTCGGCGGTTCGGTGGTGCCAAGCGACGCTGACGCACCCTACGGTGACGGGTCCGCGACCGCCCTGGTGATGGTGTACCCGGTGCCGGTCGAGGACGTTGAAGCCATCCTGGCCGCCAACCCGTCGCTCGGATGGATCCAGCTGCCGTTTGCCGGCATCGAACGGTACGTGCCGCTGATCCGGAAGCGAACGGACCTCCAGTGGACCTCCGCGAAGGGTGTCTATGCACCGCCCGTGGCCGAGCACGCCCTCGCGCTCACGCTCGCCCTGCTGCGGGACCTGCCCGAGCGGGTCCGCGCCACCGGGTGGGGCCCCGGGGGCGGCACCACCCTGAACGGGCTGAACTGCGTGGTGGTCGGCGGGGGCGGGATCGCCCGCGAGTACCTGCGCCTGCTCAAGACCTGGAACACCACCGTCACCATGGTCCGGAGGACCGACGACGAGGTGCCCGGGGCGGACCGGACCGTCACGCAGGACCGGTTGGACGAGGTCCTGCCGGGCGCCGACGTCGTGATGATCGCCGCGGCCGCCACGGACGAGACCCGCGGCATGATCGGGGCCCGGCAACTGGAGCTCATGGACCCCACCGCCATCCTGGTCAACATCGCCCGCGGAACCCTCGTGGACACCGATGCCCTGGTGGCGGCGCTGGCCGCCGGGTCCGTCCGCGGTGCGGGACTGGACGTCACCGACCCGGAACCGCTCCCGGACGGACACCCGTTGTGGGCCGAACCGCGCTGCCTGATCACCCCGCACACGGCGGACACCCCGCAGATGTGCATCCCGTTGATCAACGCCCGCAGCGAGCGGAACCTCGCCGCCCGTGCCGAGGGGTCCGCGCTGGAGGGACGGGTGGACGCCGAGGCGGGGTACTGACCGCCAGGCCCCTTAGGCTGGGGGTCATGAGATCCCCCGTGCAGGACTACCTTGACCGGTTGGTCGACCAGATCCGCCCCGTGGACGAGGGCACCACCTACCAGGCCGTGCCCTCGGCCGCCGCCATGGACCGGAGCCTGTTCGGTCTGGCCCTGACCACCGTCGAGGGTCATTGTTACGCCTCCGGGGACGCGGAGCATCCGTTCTCCCTCCAATCGATCTCCAAGGCCTTCACCTACGGCATGGCCCTGGAGGACCTCGGCCCGGACAAGGTGCACGAGAAGATCGACGTGGAGCCCTCCGGCGACCCGTTCAACGAGATCTCCCTGCAGGCGGGCACCGGCCGCCCGGACAACCCCATGATCAATGCCGGGGCCATCACCACGACCTCGCTCATCAAGGGGAGGGGCGGGCGTGACCGCATCGGACGGATCGTGAACACCTTCTCGGACGCCGCCGGGCGGGACCTGAAGGTCTCGGAGCCCGTCTTCAAGGCCGAGGACAAGACCGGCCACCGCAACCGGGCCCTGGCCTGGCTGCTGCGTTCGTTCGGGATCCTCGAGTCCGACCCCGAACCCTCCTTGCAGGACTACTTCCGCCAGTGCTCCATCCTGGTCACCGCCAAGGACCTGTCCATGATGGCCGCGACCCTGGCGAACCAGGGCGTGAACCCGGCCACCGGTGAACGCATCTTCTCCCCGCAGGTGGTCCGCTGGGTGCTCTCCGTCATGTCCACGTGCGGGATGTATGACGACGCCGGCACCTGGGCCATCGAGGTCGGCCTGCCGGCGAAGTCCGGGGTCGGCGGCGGGGTACTCGTAGTGGTGCCCGGACAGATGGGCGTCGGGGTCTTCTCCCCGCCCCTGGACGAACACGGGATGTCCGTGCGCGGCGGCATGGCCATCAGACAGATCGCCACCGATTTCGGCCTGCACTACGGCGATGTCCCGCCCCTGGGCCGCTCCACCATCCGGGCCCGGTATGACCTGTCCGAGGCGCCCTCCAGCGTCCCCCGCAGCGTCGAGGCCCTGCAGGCCCTCGAGGTGCACGGACCGGAATGCCGCATCATCGAGATCGGCGGTGACATCGGCTTCGCCGAGGCCGAGACCTTGGCCCGGGCCGCCGTCGGTCTGCCAGCCTCCGTCCGCACCCTCGTGGTGGACGTTCGCAAGGTGGATGACTTCGGTAGGGCAGCGGCCCGGATGCTCACCCATGTGGTGCGCAACTTCCTGGAGGACCGCCGCGATCTGATCCTCGTGGACGACGACACCGCACTCACCCAGTCCCTGCTGGACTACGCGGCGGACACGGAAGACGGGGCCCTGCCGGACCCGATGCCGGAGACCACCACCTGGTCCACGCCTGCCGCGTCCACGGCCGGCGGAACCGGAACATCCGGCGGGAACGCCGGCGGAGGCGCGGTCGACAGCTTCACCTCTGATGCAGCCGTCTCTGATCTGGCCCCCGCCGACCTGGACGGGGACGGCACGGTGGACGCCGCCGTCGAGCCCGAATTCCGGTTGTTCCTCTCCCGGTCCCTCGCCCTCGAGTGGATCGAACAGCGGATGCTGGCCCGCCATGCGCCCGACCTGGTGCCCACCGGCGACCAGGAGCCGACGCGGTCCCCCCTCCTGGAGATGCTCAACGAAGAGGACGCCCTCACCCTGTCCGCGTTCATGGAGACCCGCAATTACCGGGCCGGGCAGGTCATCCGCCGGGCGGGGCAGCCGTTTGGCGGGATCTACTTCATCACGGCGGGGCAGGTCGAGCTCACCAGCCAGGGCTCCGGCGGCCGGCGCTACCGGCAGGCCTACCTCTCCCCCGGCATGATCTTCGGCGAGATCGCCCTCGGCCAGGCCGGCCGGCAGCTCACCACGGTGCGCGCCATGGGTCCGGTGACCACCCGGGTGCTCACCGCCCAGGTGATCTCCGCCCTCGAGGAGTCCGATCCGCAACTGGCCATCAAGCTGTGGTCTGCCCTGGCACGGGACGCCTACACCTCCGTGGAGCAGATGAGCAGGGAGTCCGGCGCGCGCTTCGAGTGACCGGTGAATCATTGACCCCCGCATCCCGAGCGGGCCACACTGCGAACACCCGTGTGACCTGTGCAGATGTCGGAGGCAGCCATGAGCACCACCACGCCGGACGTCCCCAGCGCCCCTCCTGAGGAGGGCGAGGGCGAACTCAAACGAGTCCTCGGCCCCAAACTGTTGTTGCTGTTCATCGTCGGCGACGTGCTGGGTGCCGGGATCTACGCGGTCACCGGAGAGATGGCCGGCATGGTCGGCGGCATCCTGTGGCTGCCGTTCCTGCTGGCCTTCGCCGTGGCCACGATGACCGCCTTCTCCTACCTGGAACTGGTCACCCACTATCCGCAGGCCGCCGGGGCCGCGCTCTATACGCACAAGGCCTTCGGCATCCACTTCGTCACGTTCCTGGTGGCCTTCGCCGTGGTGTGCTCCGGCATCACCAGTGCCTCCACCTCGGCCAACGTGCTGGCGCAGAACTTCTTCGGCGGGCTGGAGGTCAACGGCTGGATGGGAGAGGCCAGCCCCGGAGCGGTGATGGGCGTGGCCCTGGGCTTCATGGTGCTGCTGGCGTTGATCAACCTGCGCGGGGTGGGCGAGAGCATCAAATTCAACGTTGTCCTGACGCTGGTGGAGATGACGGCCCTGTGCATCGTGATCGGGGTGGGCTTCTTCGCGATGGCCCAGGGCGGCTCTGACCTGAGCCAGATCTTCGTGTTCCAGGACAACAATGACAAGGGGCTCTTCCTCGCCGTCACCGCCGCCACCTCCATCGCCTTCTTCGCCATGGTGGGCTTCGAGGACTCGGTGAACATGGTCGAGGAGACCAAGGACCCCGTCCGCATCTTCCCCCGGACCATGCTGACCGGCCTGGGCATCGCCGTGCTCTTCTACATGCTGGTGGCTGTCTCCGCCGTGGCCGTGCTGTCCCCGACGGAGCTGTCCAGGATCGGCGAGGCCGAAGGTGAGGCCTTGCTGGAAGTGGTGAAGCAGGGCTCCCCGGGCTTCCCCGTGGACCGGATCTTCCCCTTCCTGGCCGTGTTCGCCGTAGCCAACACCGCCCTGATCAACATGCTGATGGCCAGTCGGCTGGTCTACGGCATGGCCAAGCAGAACGTGTTGCCGCGGCCGCTGGGCAAGGTGCTGAAGGTTCGCCGCACCCCCTGGGTCGCGATCATCTTCACCACCATCCTTGCCCTGTTCCTCATCTGGTACGTCGCCAGTGACCCCGAGAGCAACATCGTCACCAATCTCTCCAGCACCACCGCCCTGTTGCTGCTCTGCGTCTTCACCGTGGTGAACGTGGCCTGCATCGTGCTGCGGCGCCGGAGGGGCGCGGACCCGGAATCGGGCTCGTACTCGAAGAGAGCCTTCAACTCTCCCACCGTGCTGCCCTACCTCGCGGGCCTCTTCTCCCTGTTCCTGGCCGGTCCCTGGGTGGACCGAGATCCCATCGTCTACCAGATCGCCGGCGGACTGATGGTCCTCGGCATCGCGCTGTGGGTGCTCACGTACTTCCTCAACAAGGCCAGCAACCGGAAGCAGGGAGCCCCGGTCGGGGACGTCCTGATCGGCCGGGACGAGGATCTGCCGCCGCGGCCGCCGGGACGGTGACGGCCCCGTCGCCTGCCGTCTGGATCTGTAGGTCGAGAACGCCCCGTTTCCCCGGATTCTCTCCGGGGAAACGGGGCGTTCTCGACCGCCAGTTGCGACTGGTCAGCTGGCCAGCTTGGCCACGATCGCGTTGAGGGTGGCGGACGGGCGCATGGCCTCGAACACCTTCTCCTTGGACGGGTAGTAGTAGCCGGCGATGTCCACCGGGGCACCCTGGACGGCGTTGAGCTCATCCAGGATCTTCTGCTCGTTCTCGGTCAGGGCGGTGGCGATCTCCGTGAACTTGGAGGCCAGCTCAGCGTCCTCGGTCTGCTTCGCCAGCTCCTGGGCCCAGTACATGGCCAGGTAGAAGTGCGAACCGCGGTTGTCGATCTCCCCGACCTTGCGGGAGGGGTTGCGGCCCTCCTCCAGGAAGGTGCCGGTGGCGCGGTCCAGGGTGTCGGCCAGCACCTGGGCGCGGGCGTTGCCGTGGGAGACGGCCTCGTGCTCGAAGGACACGGCCAGGGCCAGGAACTCACCGAGCGAGTCCCAGCGCAGGTGGTTCTCCTCCACGAACTGCTGCACGTGCTTGGGGGCGGAGCCGCCGGCGCCGGTCTCGAACAGGCCGCCGCCATTGATCAGCGGGACGATCGAGAGCATCTTGGCCGAGGTGCCCAGCTCCAGGATCGGGAACAGGTCGGTCAGGTAGTCACGCAGCACGTTGCCGGAGACCGAGATGGTGTCCTCGCCCCGGCGGATGCGCTCCAAGGTGAAGGCGGTCGCCTGCTCCGGGGCCATGATCTCGAGCTGCAGGCCCTCGGTGTCGTGGCCCTGCAGGTACTCGTTGATCTTCGCGATCAGGTTGGCGTCGTGCGCGCGGTTCTCGTCCAGCCAGAAGACGGCCGGCGTCTGGGAGGCGCGGGCACGGGTGACGGCCAGCTTCACCCAGTCGCGGACCGGGACGTCCTTGGTCTGGCAGGCACGCCAGATGTCCCCGGCCTGGACGGCGTGCTCGATCAGCACGGATCCGGAGCCGTCGACGATCTGGACGGTGCCGGCTGACTCGAGGACGAAGGTCTTGTCATGCGAGCCGTACTCCTCGGCCTTCTGCGCCATCAGGCCGACGTTCGGGACGGTGCCCATGGTGGTCGGGTCGAACGCGCCGTTCGCACGGCAGTCGTCGATGACGACCTGGTACACACCGGCGTAAGACGGGTCCGGGAGCACCGCGAGGGTGTCCTGCTCCTGGTTGTCCTTGTTCCACATGTGGCCGGAGGTGCGGATCATGGCCGGCATGGACGCATCCACGATCACGTCCGAGGGGACGTGCAGGTTGGTGATGCCCTTGTCCGAGTTGACCATGGCCAGGTCCGGGCCGTTGGCGTAGCCGGCCTCGATCTCGGCCTTCACGCCCTCGGCGACCTGCGGGTCCAGGGAGTCCAGACCGGAGAGGATGGCCGCCAGCCCGTTGTTGGCGGACAGGCCGGCAGCGGCGAGCTCGGCACCGTACTTCTCGAACAGCGACGGGAAGAAGGCCTTGACCACGTGGCCGAAGATGATCGGGTCGGAGACCTTCATCATGGTGGCCTTGAGGTGGGTGGAGAACAACACGCCCTCGTCCTTGGCGCGCGCGACCTGGGCGGCGAGGAACTCGTCCAGGGCTGCGGCGGACATGAAGGTGCCGTCGATGATCTCGCCGGCGAGCACCGGGAAGTCGTCCTTGAGCACCGTCGCCTGACCGGACTGACCGGCCTCGCCGGAGCCCTCCACGAACTGGATCCGGATGGTGCTGTCCTCGCCGATGACCACGGACTTCTCGTTGTGGAAGAACGCGTCGGCGGCCATGGTGGCCACGTTGGTCTTCGAGTCGGCCGACCAGGCGCCCATCGAGTGGGGGTGCTTCTGGGCGAAGTTCTTCACGGCCTTCGGGGCGCGGCGGTCCGAGTTGCCCTCACGCAGGACCGGGTTCACGGCGGAGCCCTTGACCTTGTCGTAGCGGGCCCGGGCGTCCTTCTCCTCGGCCGTCTTCGGCTCGTCCGGATAGGCGGGCAGCGCGTAGCCGCCGGCCTGCAGCTCGGCGATCGCGGCGTTCAGCTGCGGCACGGAGGCGGAGATGTTCGGCAGCTTGATGACGTTGGCGTCATCGGTCTTGACCAGCTCTCCCAGTTCGGCGAGGGCGTCATTGACCTTCTGGTCCTCGGGCAGCACGTCATTGAAGACGGCCAGGATGCGCGCGGCCAGGGAGATGTCCCGGGTCTCCATGCCCACACCCGCGGTCGAGGCGAAGGCCTCGACGAGCGGCAGGAGTGAGCCGGTGGCCAGCATGGGAGCCTCGTCGGTATAGGTGTAGATGATCTTCGACATGAAGCGTGGTTCTCCTCGCAGGGCGCGCCGGTGGGCACGGCCCGAGTCGTCGTGATGGGTGAATCGGCCCCCAATCTACCGGAATGGCGGGCGCGGCCACCTCACGTGACCGGGTGCCACTCAGATCCCCAGGACGGCCCGGGCGATCAGGAAGTAGACGATCAGACCCAGGGCATCCACCACCGTGGAGATGAACGGGTTAGAGAAGACGGCCGGGTCCACTCCGATCCGCCGCGCGATGATGGGCATCAGTGATCCCACTGAAGCGGCCAAGGTGCAGATGGACAGCAGTGTCAGCCCGATGACGACCCCGATGGGCCAGGCATACACGAGACCGGCAACCACCAGGCCGATCGTTCCCAGCAGGGCCCCCAGGCCCAGTCCCACCGCGAATTCTCGGCGCACCACCCGCAGGGCGTCTCCGGACCGGACGTCGCCAAGGGCCAGGGCGCGGGTCACGGTGGTGGCCGCCTGGTTTCCGGTGTTGCCGCCGGTGCCGATGAGCAGAGGCACGAAGACGGAGAGGACCACCATCTCCTCGAGCGTCGACTCAAAGACCTCCAACACCTGCACGGTGAGGGTCGCACCCACGGCCAGGACCAGGAGCCACACCATCCGCGAACGGACCAGTCTGCCCACGGAAGTACTCAGATAGGGCTGGGCCAACGGTTCCGACCCACCAGACCGTGCGGCGTCCTCCGTCTCCTCCTCAGCCAGGATCCGGCTCGCGTCCGCCAGGGTGAGGACCCCGACGAGTCTCGATGCCACGTCGATCACGGGTAGTGCCAGGAGGTCCTCAGCGGAGAGCCGGCGGGCCGCGGTCTCATCGTCCTCTGTCGCCGCGACGGAGTCGACGTCCGTCGTCATCAGATCGGCGACCCGTGCCTGCTCATGAGCACTGGCCAGGACCGTCAATTCCACCATCCCCAACAGCCGGTGCCCCCTGCCGACCACCGGCAGGATCACCAGGCGGCGCAACCGTTGTCCGGGCACTTCGGACTGGCGGAGAGACTTCAACGCCTCCCCGGCGGTCATATCAGGACGCATCTCGATGAGGACGGGGCCCATCCTGCGGCCGACGGATCCAGGCGGATACCCCAGAATCCTGCCCGCGTCCTCACGTTGCCCACTGTTGAGGGTGCCCAACAGCCGTTGGGCCACCTCGGCGGGCACCTCATCGAGTAGCCGTGCCTGACCAGAGGCCTGCAGATGCGCAAACATGATCTGGACGTCCTCGTCCTGCAGAGCTCTGATCAACTGAGACTGCTGACGTGGTTCAAGGGAGGTGAAGACCTCCACGGCGACGTTCTTCTCCAGGAGCCGAAAGATCACCGCAACGTCCCCGGGCCCGGACCGGCCGAGGACACTCCGCACCTGGGCCGGAGGCATCCGACGCAGTCTGTCCGTGGCCGCCTCGACGTCACCCCGGCGCAGATCACCGCTGATCTGTGTCTCCGGCCCTGGCTGGCCCTTCGGGGTCATCACCTCACCGGCTCAACCATGGAAGAAGTGGCGGGCACCGGTGAAGTACATGGTGACGCCGGCGGCCTCGGCAGCGGCGATGACGTCCTCGTCACGGACGGAGCCACCCGGCTGCACGACGGCGCGCACGCCGGCGTCGATGAGGATCTGCAGGCCGTCGGCGAAGGGGAAGAAGGCGTCAGAGGCCGCGACGGCCCCGCGTGCCCGCTCCGGAGCACCGGTGCCGCTCACGTTCTCCGCGCCACCCGCCGTCGTGATCTCGGCGGTGATCTCCTGAGCACCCGTGGACGCGGCCCCCAGGGTGTTGGCCCGTTCCACGGCCAGGCGGCAGGAGTCCAGGCGGTTGACCTGGCCCATGCCGATACCGACCGTCGCCCCGCCGCTGGCCAGCAGCACGGCATTGGACTTCGGCGCGCGCACGGCTCGCCACGCGAAGGCAAGATCCGTCAGGGTCTCCGGATCGGCGGCCGGGCCGGCGGCCAGGGTCCAGGTCTCGGGATTGTCACCGGCGGCGTCCACCGCGTCCCGGGCCTGCAGCAGCATCCCGCCCGAGACCTGCTTGTACTCGATGCTCTCCCGTCCGGAGGCCCGGGCGAAGCCCTCCGGCAGGCGCAGCAGGCGGATGTTCTTCTTGGCCGAGAGGATCTCCAGGGCCTCGGCGGAGAAGGACGGCGCGATGACGACCTCCGTGAAGATGCCCTGGACGGTGTTCGCCATGCCGGCGGTGACCTCGCGGTTGGCGGCGATCACTCCACCGAAGGCGGAGACCGGGTCGCACTCGTGGGCCTTGCGGTGGGCCTCGGCGATCGCATCCTCCCCGGATTCGGCGGCGACGCCGACGCCGCAGGGATTGGCGTGCTTGACGATGGCCACGGCCGGCTGGTCGAAGTCGTAGGCCGCACGCAGGGCAGCGTCAGCATCCGCATAGTTGTTGTAACTCATGGCCTTGCCGTGCAGGAGTTCAGCCTGTGCGATGCCCGGGGCGGCCCCGTCCTCCACGTAGAGGGCAGCCTGCTGGTGCGGGTTCTCCCCGTAGCGCAGCGTCTCGGCGCGCTGCAGGGTCACCCCGGCGTAGGGCGGGAAGAGGCTGACCTCCGCGGTGTCATCGTCGTCCTCGAACTGGGCAGCGGTCCAGGCCGCCACCGCGTTGTCATACGCGGCGGTGTGCGCGAAGGCCAGGGCCGCGAGCCGGCGTCGTGCCGTCAGCTCGAAGCCGCCCTGCCGGGCGGCCGAGACCACGTCGCCATACTTCGCCGGGTCCACGACGACGGCCACAGAGGGGTGGTTCTTGGCCGCGGCCCGCACCATGGAGGGACCGCCGATGTCGATCTGCTCGACGACCTCGTCCTGGCCGGCACCGGAGCGGACCGTGTCCACGAAGGGGTAGAGGTTCACCACGACCAGGTCGAAGGGCTGGACGTCCATCTGTTCGAGCTGGGCCACATGGTCCTCGCGGCGGCGATCGGCGAGGATGCCGGCGTGGACCATCGGGTGGAGGGTCTTGACTCGGCCGTCCAGGCACTCCTGGAACCCGGTCACCTCGGACACCTCGGTGACGGGCACGCCGGCGCCTGCGATCCGCTGGGCCGTGGAGCCCGTGGAGACGATCTGCACGCCGGCCGCGTGGAGCCCGGCGGCCAGTTCCTCCAGACCGGTCTTGTCGTAGACGGAAATCAAGGCCCGCTTGAGCGGGACGCGGTCGAGCTGGATGGTCACGTCGGGAACTCCTGGGATCAGGTCGGGGCGGGGACGACGCCGGCCGGGCGCGTTGATCGTGCGGCCCGACGCCGGAACCAGTGTAGGCCGGTGAAGCGGCGCCGCGGTGGGGATGAACCGGAGGGGACACCGAGGCACCCCAGCCCCTCAGCGGTGATCGCTCAACCCGTAGAACCAGGTGATGTGGTGGCGTAACGCCTCCGCTGCATCTTCTCCGCGCCGCTCCTGGACGGCCCGCAGGATCCCGCGGTGCTGATCCTGGAGGGTACAGCTGACCTCCGGCCAGCGCTCGAGCCCGGACACGGTCTCCTGGACGTAACCGATGGTGGCTTCGCGCAGGGACGCCATCATGGTCTCCACCACCACATTGCCGGCCAAGGAGGTCAGCAGGATGTGAAACTGGGCATCGCTGGCGTGAAATCGGTCAGCGGGCAATCCGGGAGCGTCCATCTCGTCCAGCAACCGGGCGGCCTCCTCCAGGATCCGCCGCCGTTCCGGGGAGTCCGGCCGCGTCTCCGATTCCAGGGCTGATTGGGTCTCCAGCAACAACCGCGCCTGAACGATGTCCCCGATCGGCAGAGCCTGCGTGGCGATGTGCATCCGCAACGCCCACGCGAGTGCCGTCGAGGGTTCGGAGATCACCACGGCCCCGGCCGATGGGCCGGACCCGGTGGTCGATCGGACCAGGCCCATGGCGTCAAGCACGCGGATCGCCTCACGGACCGAGGCCCGGGAGATCTCGAACTGCTCGGCCAGGTGGCGCTCCCCGGGGAGTTTCTCTCCAACGCTGATCGCCCCCGTGCGCAGTTGGTCTTCAAGCCAGGCAAGGATCGCCGTATAGGCGCGGGGTGCGGGCACGGGCGTTCTTCTCCTGGGGTGACGGGACTCCTGATCAGTCTAGGACTCAGGCCCCGGGCAGCATCCACGCCAGCACATTGGACTGCAGGAACACGAGGGTGCACAGCAGCAGCAGAAGACCGACCGACCACCAGATCACGGACTTGAAGATGGCCGACTCCTTGCCCTCCATGCTCACCGCGGTGGCCGCGATGGCCAACGACTGCGGGGAGATCATCTTGCCGACCACGCCGCCGGAGGTGTTGGCCGCCGTCATCAGGTGCGGGTCCAAGCCCGCTTCGAGGGCCGCGGTCTTCTGCAGGTTGGCGAACAACGCATTGGCAGAGGTGTCCGAACCGGTCACGGCTGTGCCCATCCATCCCAGGACCGGGGAGAAGAAGGCGAACGCCGCACCGAGTCCGGCGACCCAGGTACCCATGGCGATCGTCTGACCGGAGAAGTTCATGACGTAGGCCAGAGACAGCACGGTCATGATGGTCAGGGCTGCGAACCGCATCTTCCAGAACGTCCGGCCGATCTCCATCACGGCGTTCCCCAAGGACAGCCGGAACCTGCCCTGGGCGTCGAAGACCGCATAGGCCACGGCGACGATCAGACCGGCGATCAGCAGCAGCGTCCCCGGGCTGGAGAGCCACTGGAAGGTGTAGACGGTGTTGGTGAGGGGCTCGCCCTCCGGGTTGAGCAGGCGGCCGTCCAGCCCGGGCCACGGGATAGCGACGTCGGTGTCCGCCAGGGCGGCAGGGATGTCCACCCCGGCCTTCCACAACTTGGCGATGCCGAAGACCGCTACCACCAGGATGTAGGGCATGACCGCCATCCACACGCGGACCGGGGTCAGGTTCCCCGTTGCGACGGGCTTCTCCACGCCCATGCGTTCGCGCACGGCATCGGCTCCCTTCGGCTTCCAGAATCGCAGGAGGACGACGGCGGCAGCCATTCCGGCCAGCGCGGCGACGACGTCCGTCAGTTCGTAGGAGAAATGTGTGGCGCTCCACCATTGGGCCAGGGCGAACGTGCCACCGATGGTCAGGGCAGCCGGCCACGCCTCCCGCAGGCCACGGAATCCGTCGATGATGACGAGCAGGAAGAACGGGACCAGCAGGGCCAGGAACGGGGCCTGGTGTCCGACGACGGCGCCGATGTCGGCCGGGTCGAGATTCGTCAGCACTCCGGCCGTGGTGATCGGGATGCCGATGGCACCGAAGGCCACGGGCGCGGTGTTCGCGATGAGCACCACGGTGGCGGTCTTCAGGGGCTTCAGGCCGAGGGCCAGGATCATGGTGGCGGTGATGGCCACGGGCGCTCCGAAGCCGGCCAACGCCTCCAGCAGACCACCGAAGCAGAACGCGATGAGGATCGTCTGGATGCGCAGGTCTCCACCGCCGATCGTGTCGAAAATGGCGCGCATGTCCTCGAACCGTCCGCTGAGGACCGTCACCTGGTAGAACCACAGCGCCAGGACCACGATCCACACGATGGGGAACAGGCCGAAGACGGCGCCCTGGGTGGCCGAGAGCAGAGTGAGGTCCCATGGCATGCCGAAGCCGATGACGGCGACGGCGATGGCCACGACCAGCGCGGCGGCACCGGACACGTGCGCCCGGGCCTTGGCCCCGAGCAGCATGACGAAGAAGGTGATGAGGGGCAGGGTGGCGACGAGGGCCGAGAGTGCCACGCTGCCTCCGATGGCATCGGTGGTCGCGGTGAAGGTGTCCACGCGTGTCTCCTGGAGTGGGCGGGTGCGGGAAGAACCGCATCGATGTGGTCTGACCACAGTGGTCAGGCCACAGAGGTTATATGGTGCGCGTCACAGTCGTCAATCCCTTCGATCGCGCTTCCGGTCGCATCCCCGGCGCGCCCCACCACTCCGTTGTGTGACCCGCATCATGGTGTTAGTGTGGTCTGACCACAGGCCGATAGTGCCTGCACACTCCCCCGTTCTCGGAGGTCCCATGAGAATCGCCCTGTTCGCCACCTGTATCGTGGATGCCCTGTATCCCAAGGTCGCCCTGGCCACCGTCCGCATCCTTGAACGGCTCGGCCACGAGGTGGTGTTCCCCTCCGGTCAGGGATGCTGTTCCCAGATGCACGTCAACAGCGGGTACCTGGACGACGCGCTGCCGGTGGTCCGCAACCACGTCCGGGCCTTCACCACCGCCGACTATGACGTCGCTGTGGCCCCGTCGGGTTCCTGCGTGGCGTCACTGGGGCATCAGCAGCCGATGGTCGCCCGGGCCGGTGGGGACGAGGACCTGGCACGGCTGGCCGAGTCCGTGGCCGGCAACACCTATGAGCTGTCCCAACTGCTGGTGGACGTGCTCGGGGTGACCGACGCCGCCGGACAGCTGGGCTCCTGGTTCCCGCACGCCGTCACCTATCACCCGTCCTGTCATGGGATGCGGTTGCTGCGTCTGGACGACCGGCAGAAGGACCTCGTCCGGAGTGTGGGAGACCTGGAATTCGTGGAGTTGCCGGACGCTGATGAGTGCTGTGGCTTTGGCGGCACCTTCTCGTTCAAGAACCCCGATGTCTCCGCCGCGATGGCCGAGGAGAAGATCGACAACATCGTGTCCACGGGCGCCGAGCTGTGTACGGGCGGCGATGCCTCCTGCCTGCTGCACCTGGGTGGGGCGATGTCACGGCGCGGCACGGAGGCGGCCACCGTGCACTTCGCCGAGATCCTGGCCTCCACGCAGCAGAACCCGTTGGAGATCTCCGGGCCGGTGGAGTTGTCCATCCCGAGCCCCTCGAGCCGGAGACTGTTCCCCCCGTCACGGACCACCGCTCCGCCCACCACCGCACCCACCGCCGATCGAGGAGTCCTCAGATGAGCCGAACCGCCCTGGGGATGCCCGCCATCCGCCCCGTCCACGGACAGGGCAACCTGCACGCCGACGTCGCTTTCCCCACAGCTGCCAAGGGGGAAATGGCCAACACCCAGATGCGGGCGAACATCCGCCATGCCACGCACACGATCCGCGGGAAGCGGGCACGGGTGGTCGAGGAACTTCCGGACTGGCAGGAGCTGCGCACCGCCGGGTCCGCCCTCAAAGAGCGGGTCATGGCCAACCTGCCGGAGTTGCTGGAGCAGTTCGAGAGGAATTTCTCCGCGCGCGGCGGGACCGTGCACTGGGCACGCGACGCCGCCGAGGCGAACCGGATCATCACCGAACTGATCGAGGCGACCGGCACCACCGAGGTCATCAAGGTCAAGTCGATGGCCACGGCGGAGATCGACCTCGAGCGCCATCTCGCGGAGCACGGCATCACCGCGACCGAAACCGACCTGGCTGAGCTGATCGTGCAGCTGGGGCACGACCGGTCCTCGCACATCCTGGTCCCCGCGATCCACAAGAACCGCCATGAGATCCGGGACATCTTCCTGAAGGAGATGCCGGAGACCGACGAGAGCCTGACCTCGGAGCCGCGCGACCTGGCCGAGGCCGCCCGGGCTCATCTGCGGGAGAAGTTCCTGACCACGCGCGTGGCCGTGTCCGGAGCGAACTTCGGGGTGGCCGAGACCGGGACGCTGACCGTGGTCGAGTCGGAGGGCAACGGACGGATGTGCCTGACCCTGCCGGACACCCTCATCACCGTCATGGGGATCGAGAAACTGGTACCCACCTTTCAGGACCTGGAGGTGTACCTGCAGTTGTTGCCCCGCTCCTCCACTGGCGAGCGGATGAATCCCTACACCTCGATGTGGACGGGTTCCACACCGGGAGACGGCCCGCAAGACGTGCACGTGGTCCTGCTGGACAACGGTCGCTCGGCCGTCCTGGCCGATCCCGCGGGCCGTTCGGCGTTGCACTGTATCCGCTGTTCCGCCTGCCTGAATGTCTGCCCGGTCTACGAACAGGCGGGCGGCCACGCTTACGGTTCCACGTACCCGGGGCCGATCGGCGCGATCCTGTCCCCGCAGATGACCGGGATCACTGCCGCGGAGAACTCCTCCCTCCCGTACGCGTCCTCCCTGTGCGGGGCCTGCTATGACGTCTGCCCGGTGAAGATCAACATCCCGGAGATCCTGGTGCACCTGCGTGACGAGGACGTCCGCACCCGGCATGGGGAACGGCCCACGGCAGAGGCCCAGTCCGCGAAGGAGGCTTCCACTGCTGCCCCGGAGCCCCCCGTGCAGAAATCGTCCACCGGCCTCGCCGGGCGGCTCTTCCGGCGACTGCCGCGGGTGCCCTCCGAGATGGACGTGATGATGAAGGGCGCCTCCACCGTGATGTCCTCCGGCCGTCGCATGGCGCTGGCCGAGAAGGCCCTCCCTCTGGGCCGCGCCGTGGCCGGCCGGGACCGGGCCATCAGCTGGCTGCCGGGAATGGCCGGCGGCTGGACCGACGAACGGGACATCCCGGCCCCGCCCCGGGAGTCCTTCCGCAACTGGTGGGCCGACCACGCCGCGGAAACGGAGGATCGGGTCCGCCAGGACGGCGGCTTGCGCGGCGTCCCAGCGCCCGATCCGGCGGACCACACCGACGAGGAGGACAGCCCATGAGCACCGAGGCGAAATCAGAGGTTCTGGCCCGGATCCGTGGGGCCCTCCAGGACGCCCCGGAGGCCCCGCAGGTCCGGAGGGCCTACCGCCGGACCTCGGGACGGCCTGCCGCCGAGATCCGGGAGATGTTCGAGGACCGGCTGATCGACTACAAGGCCACCGTCCACCACGAGAACACCGCGACACTGTCCGAACGGATCGCGGAACTGCTCGGGCCCTCCGCCCGCTATGTGGTTCCCGAGGGGTTGGACCGGAGCTGGCTCCCCGGAGACACCACCGGGCGCCGGGTGCTGGTGGAGTCCCGGACTGAACGTGCTGGGACAGTCCTGAGCGTCCGCGACCTCAACGAGGTGGACGCTGTGGTCACGTCGTCCACCGTGTCCTGCGCGGAGACGGGGACGATCTTCCTCAGCGGGCGCCCCGAGGAGGGACGCCGGGCGATCAGCCTGGTCCCCGACCACCACATCTGCATCGTCCCCGCAGCATCGATCGTCGAGTTGATCCCGGAGGCTCTGGATCGAGTGGAACCCACCGCGCCGATCACCATGATCTCCGGCCCCTCGGCCACCTCGGACATCGAGCTCGAGCGCGTGGAGGGGGTCCACGGCCCCCGCCGGCTGGACGTCATCCTGCTCACCTGACCCACCGGCTCACCCAGAACCCTGGGACGCCTGCGCCGCCGGTTCGGTCAGGCCCCCGACGCGCCGCCTGCCGCTGTCCCAACGTCGCCCGCATGCCGGTGCGCCAGCTTCTCCACCAGCCGCTCGGCCGCGGCCTCGGTGCTGGCCTGCAGGGCGAACTCGGCGGCGAACAGCAGCCCGTAGCCGAAGGTGTCCTCGCCCTTGCGGGCGGCGAGCTCTGAGGTGGACAACACATGCTCCTGGAACATCACCGAGTCCCGGTGCTCACCGAGGGCCTCCTGGAGCTTCTTGGCGGTCTTCATCCGAGCCACGAGTTCGGCGCCCAGATCCACCCCGGTGGCGTCCTGGACCGCCTTGACGGCGTAGCGCAGCCGCTTGGCCTCTTTACGCACCTCGTGCATGAGGTCGATGCGCCGGACCTGGTCCTGCTCACTGCCGACGCCGGCGGCCAGCGCCAGCACGGAGTCCACCTGCGCGGTGGCCAGAGGCACCATCGCGGCGGCCGCGGCCGTGTCCCCCTCGGGCAGTTCCGGATTCAAGGGCAGGGTGAGCGCGAAGGCATCGAGCCGGTCCAGGACCTCGAAGTACCAGCTGCTGCGCATGCGCTTGACCTGCTGGGCATGCGCCGCCTCGTAACGTTCAGCCTTCACGGCCCGCAACCGCTTGACGGTCTTACCGGGGATCATCTCGGCGATCGCGCCCTGGGGACCGCCGGGCAGCGCGTCGACCTTCACCTGGACCTGGTCCCGCACCACCTCGGCGTCACGGGCCACGGACAAGAGCTTGCCGAGCTTTCTCAGGTCCCGGATCACGGTTTCCGTGGCCTCCGCCTCCAGCAACGGGGCGTAGGTCTGGAGCAGGGACCGCAAGGCGCGGCAAGCCACCCGGTACTGGTGCACGGAGTCCTCCACGTCGCGGCGGACCAATGGATCCCAGCCCTTGAGGATCTTCAACTGGGTGCGCACCGTGGTGGCCAGGACCGCACGGACCGCCGGGGCGCCGCCGTCGTGATCCTCCGTGGTGGCGGCCCCGGCCAGCGGGGCCCGGGGATCCAATGGGTCCACGGCCTTGCCGACCACCTTCTCCACCTTGGATCCGACCGCGGACGGCCGTGCCCCGGCCGGCTGGAGGACCTGCCCGACCGCGTCCAGGAAGGCATCCGTGCCGCCCGCCGAGGCAGCGACCAGGCCGGCGTCGACCACCTCGACCTCCCATTCGCGCCAGTGCTGAACCCGCGACTCGGTGCGGAAGCCCACGGCCATGGCCGCCACCTGATCATCACTGACCTCGGCCAGCCGGCGGCCCTGGCCATCCAGGAGGTCCACCACGGAGCGCAGGGTGTTCAGCCGGGCGATCGGCACGAGCTGCTTGCCGCGGACGTGGACCTGGACGAGGTCCAGGATGCGGGCGGGCACGGAGACCGTGATCGGGCCCGCGGAGATGTCCGCCGCGTCGTCCTTGCCGAGCGGGGAATGCAGTTCGAGCCGGCGTTCACCCTTGCCGATCTTCACGTGCCAGCCGGCATCGGTGCCACCGGTGCGCCGCCGCAGGGTGACGTTGTTGGCGGAGAGGTCCCTCTCGGCCGTGTCGAAGTAGATGGCCTCGAGGGCCATGGGCGGGCAGTACCGCACCTGGGCCACTCCGCCCACGCCGTTGAGCCGCGGCAGGGAGGCCTGCCCGTCCACGTCATACTTCCGCTCGATCTCCACCTGCACCGCTTCACCCATGGGCCCATGATCTCAGAGACACGGTGGAACAATGGCCGGGTGAGTCCAGAGACCAGACCAGATGCCCGCCACGACCGGCCCTCAGCGCTGCCCACGGGCGAGGAGATCGTCCAGAGCTTGCCCTGGCGGTGGAACACCCAGGGACGGGTCTTCCTCATCGGCGGCCTCGGCTTCATGTTCGATGCCTGGGATGTCTCTCTCAACGGCGTGCTCATCCCCCTGCTGCGGGAGGAATGGGGACTGACCGCCGGCCAGGCCGCCTGGATCGGGACCGCCAACCTCATCGGCATGGCCCTGGGCGCCTTCGTCTGGGGCACGGTGGCGGACAGGATCGGCCGCAAGAAGGCCTTCACCGCCACCCTGCTGATGTTCTCACTCTTCACTCTGGCCGGCGCCCTGACCGGAGATATCGGCTGGTTCGTGCTGTTCCGCTTCCTGGCCGGCTTCGGCCTCGGCGGCTGCATCCCGGTGGACTACGCCCTGGTGGGAGAGTTCACCCCGCGCAAACAGCGGGGCACCGTGCTCACCGCCATGGACGGCTGGTGGCCGATCGGTGCCGCCGCCTGCGGCTTCCTCTCCGCCTGGATGGTGGCCCAGTGGGGTGACTGGCGGCTGCCCATGCTGGCGATGGTCCTGCCCGCCCTGTTGGTGTTCTTCGTGCGACTGCACGTCCCGGAGTCTCCTCTGTTCCTGATCCAGCAGGGCCGGGAGAGCCAGGCGCGCGCCGTGATCGACGAGATGGTGCGCCGCACCGGGGCCGAGGAGCGGGAGTACGCCATGCCGCCGGTCCCCGCCCCGAAGAAGCTGACCTTCGCCTCGATGGGCCAGCAGCTGGCCGAACTGTGGCGGTACTCATGGAGCATCACCACGGTCGCCTGGGCCCTGTTCTTCACCCTCATGCTCGTCTACTACATCGCCCTGCAGTGGCTGCCGACGTTCCTGATCGATGCCGGGTACGAGCAGTCCCGGGCCTTCATCATGACCGGCGCCATGGCCGCCGTCGGGCTGCTGGGCGTGGTGGTGGCCGCCTGGCTCGTGGAGAAGACCGGACGCAAGTGGCTGCTGGCGCTCACGGCCGTGGTGTCCTCGTTCCTGCTGGTGGTGCTGGCCGCCCTGTTGGACGTCCCGACGGCGGTGCTCCCCCTGGTCTTGGCGTTCGGCTTCGTGGTGCAGATCGCTATCCCTGTGTTGTACACCTACGTCTCCGAGCTGTACCCCACCGAACTGCGCGGTTCCGGCTTCGGCTGGGCCTCGGCCGTCTCCCGCGTGGCCGCGGGCGTGGGCCCGCTGGTGTTCGTGGCGTGGATGGTGCCGGCTATCGGGCTGGCCTGGTCCTTCGTGGTCACGGCGACGTTCGTGGTGGCGGCCTGCGTCCTCATGATGGTCATGGCCCCGGAGACCAAGGGCCGGGAACTGGAGGTGACGGAGGCGTGAGCCCTCAAGCTCTCCTGAGTTCCTGACCGAGATCAGGCGGAGCGCCGGGGAGCCCGGTTCGCCTCGATGTCAGCGGAGCGCAAGAAGCCCAGCGCCACGGTGGCGATGAGAACCACGCCCGGCACGCCGATGTAGATCGCCCACCTGGCCCCGGTGCTGCGGACCGAGGCAGGGTAGGACTGCGGCGTCAGCACGTACAGCCCAGCGATGCAGCCGTTGATCAGCATGCCGACCACCACCCCGAGCGCGAACACGGCCCAGACGATCGAGGCCGATGAGATGAACAGGACGATCGCGGCCGCCGAGCCGATGGTGAACCAGAACAGGGTCGCCCGGGTGGACCACCGCGCGGTGAGCACGCCGAAGAGCAGCGAGCCGATGGTCCCGCCGATGGTCAGCATGATGCCGGCGATCACGCCCTGGTTCTGCGTCAGCCCGGACTCGTTCAGCGACCGCGGGGTCCAGGAGTTCACGAAGTAGAAGCCGAACATGACGGCGAAGAAGGCGACCCACACCAGGATCGTGGGGTTCCTGCTCAGCGCCGGTTGTGGAGGTAGGCGGCCGACTCTGGCATGAGCGCCACCACCAGGATCAGGGCCACCACGGTCAGGGAGCCGACCGCCATGCCGAGCAACCCGGCGCTGAGCAGGAACCCCAGCCCGGATCCGCTCAGCCCGAACTCCTCGGTCACCGGGGTGGCGGTGAAGGCCATGGTCAGTACGTCATAGCCGTCCAAGGCGTTGAGGAAAGTGCAGATGCCGATGATGAGCCACTGGCAGGCGCCCATCGGCGCGTGTCAGGCGCGGGAGACGTAGTCCTGCGGGGTCCGCCCGGCGGCCAGCTCGCCGAGGACCGTGAGCAGCAGCTGGCGCTCCTGGACCTTGATCCGCTCGTGCAGGGCTTCCTCGGTGTCCGTGTCGAGGACCGGCACGGCGGACTGGGCCAGGATCGGTCCGGTATCCATGCCGGCGTCGGCGATGTGCACGGTGCAGCCGGTGACCTTGACGCCGTAGCGCAACGCGTCCCGCACGCCGTGGGCGCCGGGGAAAGCCGGCAGCAGGGCGGGGTGCGTGTTGAGGTACCGGCCCTCGAACGCGGTGGTGAACTCCTCCCCAGCGATCCGCATGAAGCCGCTGGACAGGACGTAGTCCGGCGTATAGGACGCCGTGGTGACGGTCAGGGCGTGGTTCCAGTCGGCCCGGTCGCCGAACTCAGAGAAGTCCACCACGAATGTCTCGATGCCCGCCGCCGCGGCGCGGGCGAGGGCTCCGGCGTCGGGATGATCCGCGCCCACCGCGGCGATCTCCACGTCCAGGGTGCCCGCCAAAACGGCGTCGATGACCGTCTGGAGGTTGGATCCGGAACCGGAGGCAAGAGCAACAATCCGCATGGAATCCATCCTAGGGCGCCACCGTGCGGCCCAGGTCCCAGTAGGGTTGGCGCATGATCTCCTACGGATCCGTCACCAAACGCTTCCGTGACGGCACAGTGGCCGTCGACGATTTCAGTCTCTCCGTTCCACGGGGCTCACTGACCGTCCTGGCCGGCTCCTCGGGTTGTGGCAAGACGACGCTGATGCGGATGGTCAACCGGATGGTCGATCCCAGTGAGGGACGGATCGCCGTGGACGGGCAGGACGTGGCCGGCCAGGACCCGGTAACCCTGCGCCGGCGGATCGGCTACGTCATGCAGAACTCCGGGTTGCTCCCCCACCGCACGGTGGGCCAGAACATCGCCACCGTGCCCCGCCTGACCGGCATGGACCGTTCCGCCGCCCGGAAGAAGGCGGCTGACATGATGGACCTCGTCGGGCTGGCCCCGGAACTCGCGAATCGCTACCCCGCCCAGCTCTCCGGTGGGCAGCAACAACGCGTGGGCGTGGCCCGAGGGCTGGCCGCCGACCCGGAGATCCTGCTCATGGACGAACCCTTCGGGGCGGTGGACCCGCTGGTGCGCGCCGACCTGCAGCGCCAACTGGTGGACCTGCACCACCAGCTCGGCACCACGATCCTCTTCGTCACCCATGACATGGATGAGGCCCTGACCCTCGGCGACCACATCGTGCTGTTGCAGGCCGGTGCCCGGATCGCCCAACAGGGTACGCCCAAGGACTTCGTGTCCGCCCCCGCCAGCGATTTCGTCCGGGACTTCCTGGGCCTGGACCGCGGCCAGCGCACCCTGCACCGTGAAACCGCCGCGGACGGCTCGGTGCTGCTGGTGGACCCGCACGGCCGGCCCGCCGGGGTGCTCGCCGAGTGAACTGGATCCTGGACAATCTGCCGCTGATCCTCGATCGGCTGTGGGCCCACGTGGCCACCTCGCTGCCGGCGATCGTACTGGCCCTGCTCATCTCCCTGCCCTTGGGATGGCTCGCCCACCGCTACCGGCCCCTCAACGTCCCCGTGCTCACCGGCGCCGGACTGATGTACGCCCTGCCCTCCCTGCCACTGTTCATCGTGCTGCCGGTGCTGATCGGCACGGGCGTGCGGGACGAGGTCAACGTGGTGGTGGCCTTGACTCTCTACGGGGTGGCCCTGATGGTGCGCAGCGTGGCCGACGGCCTGGACGGGATACCACCGGAGGCCCGCAGCGCCGCCACAGCCCTGGGCTACCGGCCTCTGCGGCGGTTCCTGGCGGTCGACCTGCCGCTGGCCGGACCAGTGATCCTCTCGGGGCTGCGCGTGGTGGCCGTCTCCACCGTGTCCCTGTGCACGGTGGGGGCCGTGCTCGGCATCCCCTCGCTCGGCATGCTCTTCACGGACGGCTTCCAACGCGGTATCCTCGCGCAGATCCTCACCGGTATCGTCCTCACCGTGGCCTTGGCGCTCGTCCTGGACCGCCTCCTCGTCCTGGCGGGCCGGCTGCTCATGCCCTGGGCCCGCACCCCGTCGCCCCGGGTCACCCGCCGGACACACCGGGACGATCGAGCCGACCGGGTGGCGACCCCCGCATGAACCAGCTCTGGGATGCCCTCCTCTGGTGCCTGGACCCCTCGAACTGGCAGGGTCCCTCCGGCATCGGTGCCCGCTCGCTCGAACACCTCGGCTACACGGCGCTGGCCCTCGTCATCGCCTCCGTGATCGCCGTTCCCGTGGGCTGGTGGGTGGGACACACGGGCCGCGGCCGCGGGATCGCCGTGGCCGTCTCGGGTGCCGCCCGCGCCCTGCCGACCCTCGGCGTCGTGACGCTGATGGGCCTGATGCTGGGCATCGGGCTCGCCGCTCCCATGACGGCTTTCGTGGTGCTCGCCGTACCCTCGATTCTCGCTGCGGCCTATGCCGGCTTCGAAGCCGTGGACCGGCAGGTCATCGACGCAGCCCGCGCCCAGGGTCTCACCGAGGCCCAGGTGCTGTGGCGGGTCGAGGTGCCCCTGGGGCTGCCCCTGCTGATCGGCGGATTGCGCTCGGCTGCCCTGCAGGTCATCGCCACCGCCACCTTGGCCGCCTACGTGGGCGCGGGTGGATTGGGCCGCTACCTCTTCCTCGGGCTCAAGACGCAGGACTACGCGATGATGCTCGGCGGCTCCCTCATCGTCGTGCTGCTCGCGATCGTGCTGGATCTGCTGTTCGCCGCCGCCGGCCGGGCCGCCGTCCCCCGCGGAGTCCGGGTGGCGCGGCAGGGCCAGGCCCAGTAGGTTCATGTCCATGACTTCGCAGCCCCGCCGCTCGCCCTTCGTCCACCGGTCCCTGCTCGTCCTGGCCGCCGTCTCCGCCGTGGCCCTGACGGGCTGCGGCAGTTCGGACCCGCTCGGCGGCGGTGCCTCCGGCTCTGCCGGTGGGGAAAGCGGCGACGGCGGCGGTGCGGGTGGCGCGATCGTCATCGGCTCCCAGCAGTACTACTCGAACGAGATCATCTCCGAGCTCTATGCCCAGGCCCTCGAGGCGGAGGGATTCACCGTGGAACGCGAGTACCAGATCGGCCAGCGCGAGGTGTACCTGCCCGAACTCGAGTCCGGGGCGATCGACGTCCTGCCCGAGTACTCCGGCAACCTGCTCCAGTACTATGACGCGGAGTCGACAGCCAGCACACCCGAGGACATCCACGCCGCTCTGGCCGAGGTCCTGCCGGAGAACCTGCGCGCCCTCGAGCCGGCCGAGGCCACGGACCAGGACTCGTACAACGTCACCCGCGAGTTCGCCGAGGAGCATTCCCTCACCACCCTCGCTGATCTGCAGAACGTCGACGAGCCGCTGATGGTGGCGGCGAACTCCGAGTTCGAGACCCGCCCCTATGGCCCGGAAGGGCTCAAGGAGGTCTACGGGGTGGACGTCAGCCTGGTGCCGGTGGAGGACTCGGGCGGCCCGTTGACGGTCAAGGCCCTGGTGGACGGAGACGTCCAGCTGGCCGACATCTACTCGGCTGACCCGTCGATCCAGACCCAGGACCTGGTGACGCTGGAGGATCCTGAGAACCTGGTCCTGCCGCAGAACGTCACGCCGATCGTGTCCGAGGCCGTGGACGAGGAAGCGGCCGCCGTGATCGAGGAGGTCAACGCCCAGCTCTCCGCCGAGGAGCTCATCGACCTCAACCGCCAGTCCGTGGAGGACCAGGCCTCGAGCGCCGATCTGGCCACCGCCTGGCTGGCGGAGCAGGGGCTGGCCTGAACCCCAGTAGGGTGGGACGGTGAGCCAGACCGACCCCGCCAGCAATGACCCAGAACTGAAGAAGTACCGCTCCCTCCGGGATGCGCTGCTCTGGGTGGCCGGGATGCTGCTGCTCACGTACCTGTCCTCCGTGTTGACGTTGCCGTGGAAGGCCGTCTCCCTGGCCTTCGCCCTGGCGGGGCTCGTCTGGGGCGTGGTGGCGCTCGTGCGCACCGCACACGTGAAGTCACCTTGGGTGCTGCGCTTCGCCACGGCGGCCGCGATGGCCGGCTGCGCCACGTTCGGATTCGTGGCCTCGGCGCAGATCATCTTCTGGGATGCCACCCAGCAGTTCGAAGAGTGCACCTCCTCCGCGCTGACGGACCGCGCCCTGGAGAACTGCAGCAGCACCTACACGGAACAGCTGGGCGGGACCGCCCTGCCGGGTGCGGGGATCTCTCTCCGCACCCAGTAGAAACACCTGGGCGACGGCTGAGACACAGGCGCCGCACCTGCGGACGTCCCGGCCCTGGTGACCGAGGGTTCGTCCAGCACCTAGGACCGGCGCTCCGGGGAACAGCAGGAACAGGCTCCGTTGCCGCCGGCGGCGTCATCTCCGACAGTGGCGACTCCGGCCAGGGCAGAGGCCGGCGTGCAGCAGGCGTCCCCGCGCCACGCCTCCACACCCTCCTTGAGCGCAAACCCGGCAATGACGAGAGCCGCCAGCGGATCTGCCCAGGACCACCCGAACAGGCTGTTCAGCAGCAAGCCGGCCAGGAGGACTGCCGAGAGATAGGAACAGATCAGCGTCTGCTTCGAATCCGCCACGGCCGAGGCGGAGCCAAGCTCCCGCCCTGTACGGCGCTCGAACCAGGACAGCGCCGGCATGACGGCCAGGCTGACGGCCGCCAGGACGATGCCCACCGGCGAATGGCCCGGCTCGACGACGCCCAGAAGCGAGCGGACGGCGTCGAAGGACACGAAGGCGGCGAGCCCGAAGAAGGACACGGCGATCAGCCGCAGGGCCGTCTTCTCGCGGAGATGCGGGTCAGGGCCGGCGAACTGCCAGGCGACCGCAGCAGCGGAGAGGACCTCGACGATCGAGTCGAGTCCGAATCCGATGAGGGCCGAGGAGGAGGCCACGGTGCCCGCAGACAACGCGATGACGGCCTCGATCACGTTGTAGGTGATGGTCATCGCCACGATCCAGCGGATGCGGCGCTGTAGCACCGTCCGCCGCATAATCGACGGGGATTCGGGCCGGTGCGTGGACAGTGACCCGCGCCAGGGCGCCGGCCGTGGCCCGGATTTCCCCTTCTCCGAGGTCATCGGCACGCGCACCCCTCCGGCGAGCAGCAGTTCGGGTCGACCTGCACCACCAAATCGAGCAGGTCTCCCAAAGCCGAACCGATGCGGGGATCGGCAAGCCGGTACCAGGTGCTCCGGCCCTGCGGAGTGGTCTCGACCAGCCCGCAGCCACGCAGGCAGGCCAGTTGATTGGACATGGACTGCCTGGACACCCCGAGTTGCTCAGCCAGATCCGACGGGCGCGCTGGCTTCTCGCGCAGGGCCAGAAGGACGCGGGTGCGGGTCCCGTCCGAGAGGGCGTGCCCCAGTTGGGCCAACGCCGTGGCATGTGTACTGCTCACCACTGTCATGACCCCAACGATACACATTTCGATGTATCGACACCCGGACTATCGTCGCCCTGAGTCCCCGCCGACGTTCGACTCCTCGCCGTCCTCGTCGTCTTCGTTGTCCCCGCCGTCCCCGTCGCCTTCGTCGTCCTCATCGGCCCAGCCCTCCGGCACCACGTACTGGTACTTCTCCCAGGCCGGGGAGACGAGGTAGCCGAACATGGCGCCCAACCCCACGAGGCCACCGAGCATCACCGAGGCGAGCCAGGCGGTGGGGCCGAGGCCGGTCAACCGGCCCACGCCCAGCGAACCGGTGGACAGCCAGAAGGGCAGGATGGCGAGCGCCGCCGTCGCCAGCGCCACGAACACGCCGAGGGCGAGGGTGGACAGGGTCAGTGAGGCCCAGCGCCGGGAGATCTTCAGGGAGAGCCACTCGTCGAAGTGGTTCTCCCCCTCCCTCAGCAGCCACCAGCCGGCCAGGAAACCGCCGGCCACGGGCAGGAGCAGGAACAGCCAGGACCACACGGGCTCCAGCCCCACGGGCAGCGCGGTGAGCACGGGGACGGCCGGCTGCGGCCCGACCAGGGTCTGCAGGGGCGCCACCACGGAACCGGTCCCGAGGCTGAATCCGGCCCCGGTGGTCCACGCCAGCGTCCACATCGCCAGATTCGGCATGATGCCGAGCTGGGCCACGGTGACGACGGCACCGCCCCAGATCCCGGCGTTCAGTTCCTGGTAGACCTGGGCGATATCCGCCCAGTGCAGTCCGATCTGGACAGCCATCAGGGCCGCGGCGAGTCCGAAGGAGGCGATCAGGCCCACGGCCCCGGCCCGGACCACGGACCACACATAGGAGCCGGCCCACCGCGAGTGCTGGGACAGCCGCTCGATCCGGTCGGCCAGGTCCACGCCGATCAGCCGCGCCCAGGAGCCGGCCTCTCGACGGGCGCCCGCCAGCAGGGCGAGCACCATGACGGCCGTGGGGATCAGCGTCCCCCAGGCGGGGTTGATGGCGACGGCGGCGTTGGGCACCAGCAGCGAGGTGCCCAGGCCGACGGCAGCATAGGCCACTGCACCGCCGGCGAGCGCCTGCCAGATCTGGTCCCGATAGGAGGCCCGGGCCAGCCGTCGCCCGGCCCGCCACCCCAGGAAGAACGGCAACAGCACCAGTCCCCACGGCAGGAACCAGAAGGTGCCGGTCAGGAGGGAGTCCGACGCCGTTCCCGATTCCAGGCTCAGGTGCAACGGCACCCCGTGGATGGCCAGCCAGGCCTGTCCGCCCAGCCCGGCGATGAAGTCGATGCCGGTGGCGGCGAATCCGCCACCGGACCAGATGACCACGAGCGGGATCAGCACGAGCATCGCTGAGATCACGGCAGCGATGAGTGCCTCGATCGCCCCCTGGATCCACAGGGGCAACGGCAGGGGTTTCAGGGCGCGACTGGTTCGAGCGTTCATGTCATCGTCCATGGTGCCACCCGCCTGACGACCGGCACCGGAATCACCCCCGGCTCGGCGCGGCTTACCGAGAGTTCACCGGACCGCCACCTCGGATCCACCGCACCACGGTCCCGCCGTCTGCGGCAGACGGTCATCATGAGACCGTGAGAATCGCTGTGGTCGCAGAATCCTTCCTGCCGCACATGAACGGTGTCACCCACTCCATCCTCCAGGTGCTCCGCCACCTGCGGGAACGGGGTGATGATGTCCTGGTGATAGCCCCCTCCAGTTCATGGATGGAGGATGAGGCCCCGGCCGAGGTGGAGGGGTACCCGGTGCACCGGCTGCCCTCCATCCCGCTGCAGGGGTACACCAACGTCCGGGTGGCCGCCGGCACAGTCAACCGGGTCCGCCGCATCCTCGCGGACTTCGCCCCCGACGTCGTCCACATCGCCTCCCCCTTCGTGCTCGGCTGGCGCGCAGTCCAGGCAGCCCATGCGCTGAGCCTGCCCAGCGTGTGCGTCTACCAGACCGAGGTGCCCAACTATGCGGCCCGGTACGGCTTTCCCTGGCTCGAGGAGGTCCTCTGGCAGCAGGTGGAGCGCATCCACGATCTCGCCACCCTCACCGTGGCCCCTTCCAGTTTCTGCCTCGACCAGCTGCACGGCCGCGGCATCCAACGGGTGCACCTGTGGCGCCGTGGCGTGGACACCCATCGGTTCCACCCCGCCAAGAGGGACGAGGCGCTGCGCGCCGAACTCGCCCCGAACGGCGAACGACTCATCGGCTTCGTCGGCCGCCTGGCCGCCGAGAAGCAGGTCGAGGACCTCGCCGTCCTCAACGGCCTGCCGGGCACCCGACTGGTGATCGTAGGCTCCGGCCCCCTCAAGGACTCGCTCCGGAAGAAGCTGCCTGGCGCACACTTCGCCGGCTTCCAGGGCGGCGAGGACCTGGCCCGCCATGTGGCTTCCTTCGACCTGTTCGTGCACCCCGGGGAGTCCGAGACCTTCTGCCAGACTATCCAGGAGGCCATGGCCTCCGGCGTGCCCGTGGTCGCGGTGGGCCGCGGCGGCCCGCTCGACCTCGTGGACGCGTCCCGCACCGGCTGGCTGTACCGGCCCGGGGATCTGGACGACCTCCGCGAGCGGGTCCGGGATCTGGCCTACGACGACGTCAAGCGCGGCGCCTTCGCCGAGGCCGCCTTCCGGTCGGTGCAGGGACGGACGTGGCCGGTACTCTGCGAGCAGCTCGTCGGCTACTACGAGCGCGCCATCCGCGTCCGGCGCCGCCAGAACGACGTCTACGTGCGCACCTACCTGGAGCAGAGCTCCGGGTGGGACGGGTGGTTGCTGCCGCGCGGAGCCGGCCGGACACTTTAGGGTGGCCTCATGAGCCTTGCCCCCGCCCTCACCACCGACCTGTCCTCCCAGCGCACCCTGGCCGGGCGCACCGTCCAGCCCGTCGGGCTGGGCTGTATGAACCTCAACCACGGGTACTCCGGGTTCCTCGCGGACGAGGATGCCGTCACGATGGTCCGCACCGCCCTGGACGCCGGGGTGGATCACTTCGACACGGCCACGCTCTACGGCGCCGGCCACAACGAGGAGGTGGTGGGACGCGCCCTGGGAGCGCAGCGCCAGGACGTCTTCCTGGCCTCCAAGGGTGGGCTGACCGGCGGGCGGGACGGTGGGATCGATGGCCGCCCGGAGACCCTCCGCCGCCAGGTCGAGGACTCCCTGCGCCGCCTGGGCACCGAGTTCATCGACCTCTACTACCTGCACCGGCTCGATCCAGACGTACCGGTGGAGGAGAGCGCCGGTGCCCTGGCCGAGATGGTCCAGGCCGGGAAGATCGGCGCCTACGGCCTCTCCGAGGTCTCCGCCGCCACGCTGGAACGCGCCCACGCCGTGCACCCCGTGGCCGCCGTGCAGAACGAGTACTCCCTGTGGACCCGCAACCCGGAGTGGGGGTTGCTGGACGCCTGCCGCCGCACCGGCGCCGCCCTCGTGGCCTTCTCCCCCGTGGGTCGCGGGTTCCTCACCGGTGCGGTGCAGGACCCCGTGGCCCTCCCTCAGGGGGACATGCGGCACCGGATGCCGCGGTTCTCGGCAGAGCACTTCCCGGCGAACCTCGCCCTGCTGGATCCCTTCCGCGCCGAGGCCGAGCGCCTGGGCACCACCATCGCGGCCCTGTCCATCGCCTGGGTGCTGGCCCAGGGACCGAGCGTCCTGGCCATCCCGGGGACGACGTCGGCGGCGCACCTGGCGGAGGACCGCTCCGCCGAGCAGGTGGTCCTGACGGCCGAGGACGTGGTCCGGATCGACGAGATCATCAACCACGACACCGTGCACGGACACCGCTATGCCGTGCAGCAGCAGGCGAGCATCGATACGGAGGACGAACCCGCCACCCCGCCGAACGCCTGACCGGACCCCGGCCCCGGGGCAACCGCCGGCTGTCGCGTGAGGCCGACCGGCCGGCGTCGGGCTCCGTCACGCTTTCCGCAGGCCGCGTACCTGCCGGTACAGTGGTCCCGGCCGCTCCCTGCCAGGGGATGCCCTCCCATCACAGGGACGCCACCGAGGAAAGCGAGGACGGACATGGAACAGGGTCTGGAAAACCTGCGGAACGAAGTGTTCCGCCGCAACCCCGGCGAAAGCGAATTCCACCAAGCTGTGACCGAGGTGTTCGAAGCCCTCGGTCCCGTGGTCAACCGCCATCCCGAGTACGTCGAATCGGGCATCCTGCGCCGCATGTGCGAGCCCGAGCGCCAGATCATCTTCCGCGTCCCCTGGGTGGACGACAACGGCTCCGTGCAGATCAACCGCGGCTTCCGCGTGGAGTTCAACTCCGCCCTCGGCCCGTACAAGGGCGGACTGCGATTCCACCCCTCCGTCTACCTGGGCATCATCAAATTCCTGGGCTTCGAGCAGATCTTCAAGAATGCCCTGACCGGCATGCCCATCGGCGGTGGCAAGGGCGGTTCGGACTTCAACCCGGCCGGCCGGTCCGATGCCGAGATCATGCGCTTCTGCCAGTCCTTCATGACCGAGCTCTACCGCCACATCGGCGAGTACACCGATGTGCCCGCCGGTGACATCGGCGTGGGCTCCCGGGAGATCGGCTACCTGTTCGGCCAGTACAAGCGCATCACCAACCGCTTCGAGTCAGGTGTGCTCACCGGCAAGGGCATGTCCTGGGGCGGTTCGCTCGTCCGCCCGGAGGCCACCGGCTACGGCGCCGTGATGTTCGCGGACCAGATGCTGCGCACGCAGGGCCAGTCCATGGACGGCCAGACCGTGATCGTCTCCGGTTCCGGCAACGTGGCCCTCAACGCCATCGCCAAGTCCCAGCAGCTCGGGGCCACGGCCATCACCGCCTCGGATTCCTCCGGCTACGTGGTGGATGAGGCCGGCATCGATCTGGACCTGCTCCGCGAGATCAAGGAGGTCCAGCGCGGCCGGATCGCCGAGTACGTCGAGCAGCGTGGCGGCAACACCCGCTTCGTGGCCGACGGCAGCGTATGGGACGTCCCCGGCACCGTGGCACTGCCCTCGGCCACTCAGAACGAGTTGGATGACAAGGCGGCGCAGGTCCTCATCAAGAACGGCCTGGTCGCGGTGGCGGAGGGTGCCAACATGCCATCCACCCAGAGGGCCACCGAGCTGTTCATCGAGGCCGGCGTGCTGTTCGGCCCGGGCAAGGCCGCCAACGCCGGCGGCGTGGCCACCTCCGCCCTGGAGATGCAGCAGAACGCCAGCCGGGACACCTGGAGCTTCGAGTACACGCATGACAAGCTCGAGCAGATCATGACGGACCTGCACGACCGCTGCCTCGAGACCGCCGATCGCTACGGGGCCCCGGGCAACTACGTGGTGGGCGCCAACATCGCCGGCTTCGTCAAGGTCGCGGACGCCATGCTGGCCCAGGGCGTCATCTGAGGCCCGTCAGCGCCTCCCGCTGCTCCTGGGTCAGCCGCACGGGACGGCCCGAGGCGGAGTCCACGAACACCATGGTGGTCCCCGCGGTGACGCACTCGGTGCCGTCCACGCCGTCCCGGATGGAGTAGGCCACCTCGATCGAGGCACCCTTCGCGGCAGCCACCCACACCCACACCCGCGCCGGGACGGTGCGGTACTCGAGGGGCCGCCGGTAGCGGATCCGGTGCTCGGAGATCAGCGCTTGGACGGTGTCCGGCACCCCGTCCAGCAGGGACACCGGCGCTCCGAGTCCGGTGGCACCCGTGCCTGCCGGCACGCCGAAGGCGTGGATGCGGGCCTCCTCGAGGATGGAGGCGATCCGCACATTGTTCACGTGGCCGTAGGCATCCATGTCTCCCCAGCGCAGGGCGATGTCCACCCGGACACCGGGGCCGCCGCCGTCGGGCCGTGGTTCGACCGCGCCGGTCAGGGGCTCAGCGTCCATGGCCGGCTTCCGGAGCCACGACGGACAATTGGGCGGTCATCGGCCAGGTCTGCGGCCGGGCCTCCGTCCGCCCGGCGTCCAGGATGCCGAGGTCCTCGAGCTGGCGGGACAGCGTGGCCCCGTCCGGCCCGTAGCACCAGGGCACGCCCGGCGTGGTGTCACGGGGATCGTCGGCACGGCCGCCGGCCAGGACCGCCTGCGAGGGCGTGAGCTGCCGGATCACGATGGCCCGTACCCTGTCCGGGTGCCGGCGGGCGAAGTCGGCATAGATCTCCGGGTCATGCTGGCCGTCGTCGCCGATCAGCAGCCACCGCACGCCGGGGTAGTCCCGCGCCAACCGGTCCAGCTGGGAGACCTTGTGCTCCATCCCGGAACGGAACCAGCGGTCCTCCGTGGGCCCCCAGCTGGTCAGCAGCAGCGGGCCGAAGGGGTAGAGGTTGCGGGAGAGGAACCGGGACAGGGTCTGCGCCACGTTCCACGCGCCAGTGGACAGGTAGATCACCGGGGACGCGGGCTGCGTCTCCAGCAACCGGTGCAGCATCACGGCCATTCCCGGGGTGGGCGTGCGGGCATGCTCATCCAGGACGAAGGAGTTCCAGGCGGCCAGGAAGGGCCGCGGCAGGTACGTGACCACCACGGTGTCATCCACGTCCGAGACCACGCCGGTGACCACGTGGTCGTCCACGATGTACACGTCGCTCGTGGCGGGTTCACTGCCGTTGGACTGCAGCGTGACGGTCTGCCAGCCGGGCTCCAGCTCAGCCTCGACGACGGCGTCCACTAGGCCGCCGCGGTCCGCGCGGACGGTGAAACTCTGGCCGCCGGCGGTGATCTGCACGAGTGCATAGGGCACGGGAGGAGAGGTGAAGTTGTGCCAGCCGCGCATGCCGTCCTCGACCATCTTGGCCAGGCGGCGCCCATTCTCGAACGCCTCGTCCGGGGCCATCACCACGCGTGAGAGGACCCGGATCCAGCCGGTGGTCCCGTAGCCGGTGAAGGACATGACGGTGGGCATCAGGCCCCGCCGGATGGCTGACTTGCGGCGGAAGGCATGCCATCGGTCCTGGAGCATGGTGGCCACGTGCTCGGTGATGAGGGGTTCCCGTTCTTCCACCAGGGGGGACGGCGGTGCGTCCACGGCAGCAGCGTGCGGTGCGGGAATCCGGTCGGCCATACACCCCAGTATTCACCACGTCACGGGCGGAGCTCACACCGGGCCCCGCAGTGTCCGCTCCCGGCGCACGGCATGTCCCGCGGACAGACCCGGAGGATAGGCTGGCCCCATGTCGAGCGCCCTTCCAGCACCCAGCGAACTGCGCCGCATCGCCATCACCGCGGCGGCCGCCTGCGCCCCCCGCCTGGTCCGCGCCTTCCGCTCCACCCCCGCGGACCTCAATCTGACCATCAAGCGCTCCTCGCATGACCTGGTCACGGTGCATGACCGCGCCACTGAGGACGAACTGGTCCGGCTGCTCGGTGAGGCCGTGCCGGGCAGCCGCTTCATCGGCGAGGAGGGGGGCGCCCGGGGCTACGATCCCAGGCCTGCTGGCTCAGGCCAGGCCGCCGGTCTCCCCGCCGACGCACACCGTCTCGAGTGGATCATCGACCCGATCGACGGCACCGCCAACTTCGCCCACGGCTTCGCGATGTTCTCCATCTCCATCGCCGCGGCGGTGGACGGCGAGGTGGTGGCCGGCGTGGTGCTGGACCCGGTGAACGGGCTCGAGTTCTCCGCCGACGAGGTCGGGGCGTACCTCAACGGTGTGCGCTTCGGGGCCGAGACCGCGTCCGTGGATGCGGCCCACCTTGTGGACGCCGTGCATCTCGCTGATCCTCCCGCCGAGCCCGCCATGAACCTCGTGACCTCCTATCCCTCCGCGGAGGCCCTGGAACTGGACGGCCCCGTGGCACTGGAGCGCTTCGGCCGACTGGTCGACTCCTATGCCACCGTCCGCCGGACCGTCTCCGGTGCTTTGGAGCTGGCCTTCACGGCGATCGGGTGGGCGGACGTGACCCTCGGGGTGGACACCAACCCGTGGGACGTGGGCGTCGGCCAGTTGCTGGTGCGCCGGGCCGGAGGCCACTACCTGGCCCTGTTCTATGACACGGACGGCCCCGAACGCCGCCCCGCCCACCTGGCCCCCTGCTACGTGGCCGTGGCCCCGGGGCGGGTGGCGCCGACGGCGGTCCGGGTGCTGGAGGAGACCGTGGCCGTCCGGCGCACCGCCGGCTACCGGCGATGATGCCGCTCCTGCCCGCTCCCCTCCACACGTTCCCGTCCTGACGCTTCCTGACGCTCGTCGGCTACCGGCTCGGCGGCTGGCCCCCGGGACAACCGCTGGGAGGCGCGCCGCCGGGGTTCCCTGCACCGCCGGCGGGTGGCATCCCGTCAGTGGAGGGTTCCGTGGTGGTGTCGATCGGCACGTCGATCGTGACTGTGTAGCCCTGCTGCACCGACCCGGTGGTGGTTCCGAGCTGTTGGGCCGCCGAATCGTCGCTGAAGACGTTGTCCGAGGCCAAGGTGACCTGCGCCAGGTTCTCGGCCGAGCCCGCATAGGCCTCCAGGGCGAAGACGCTTGAACTGCTCGCCTCCGCCATGGCGATCTGGGAGGTCAGCACCGCATTGGTGGCGTCCGTGATGGAGTCCAGGTCCGGGAAGACCTCGAAGTGGATGTGCGGCCAGCGGCCGGTGTAGCAACCGGGAAAGATCGTGGTGAAGGTGACAGTGCCGTCCTCACCGGCCACCTGGACCCCACGCAGGTAGGTCTCCTCCACCACGGCGTCCGAGTACATGGAGTACTGTCCGGCGGCATCACAGTGCCATACGTAGACGGCGGCGCCGGTCATGGGGACATTGCCACCGGCCATGTCGATGATGTTCATGGTGAGGGTCAGTGGCACACCCTCGGCTGTGGCACCGCCGTCTATCGAGGAGGTGATGTCACTGCGTTCCACTCCCGATTCCTCCAGGACGTCCGGACCATTGGAGCCATCGCCCGAATAGGGTCCGGCGGTCTCCCCCGGTGTCTCGACCAGTTCGGCCTGCGCTGACGATGCCGAGGAGCTGGCCGCCGGCGATCCGGAGGCCGAGGCGGCGGTCGAACCGTTCTGCTCGGAGACCGGGGCACAGGCAGCCAGCAGCACGGCGCCGGCGCCCAGGCCGAACGCCCCCAGCGCCTTCCGCCGGGAGACCAGGGTGCCCAGATCGAACGCGAGGCCTTGGTCCTCCACGTCCTCCTCCGGCCGGTCCAGCATCCGGCCTTCGAATAGCTTGCTGTTCTCGCGTCGTCTCATCCCGAGGTTCCTTTCGCGTGCGGTTCCGTTCCACTGTCACCCGGCTCCCTATGACGGTGCTGTGACGGCGCTGAGCCACCCCTAGCAGGAACCCTCTCGGCACGGGACAATGAAAGTGCCCGCTGACCGGGATCTCCACGTTCCGACCCACGGTCCCGGCCCGGGCATGGCACCCCGCAGGGGATGAAGGAGGACGGGCCATGATGTTCGAACACCCGGATGACGAGGCGATCCTCGTCCTGGACGAGGACCAGTGCTGGCAGCTGCTGGAGAACACCCGCCACGGGCGGTTGGGTTTGCGGGTGAATGACGAGCTGGACCTCGTGCCGGTGAACTTCAAGGCCGCTGACCGCAAGGTCTACTTCCGCACGGCGCCCGGCAACAAGCTGGCCGAGCTGACCATCAACCCCAAGGTCATCTTCGAGGCAGACGGCATCCTCTCGGACCAGGCGTGGTCTGTCCTGGCCCGCGGCACCGCCCGCGTGCTGGAACTGGAGGACGAGATCGAGTTCGCCGAATCACTGGCTATTGACCCCTGGGTCCCCACGTATAAGGATTTCTTTGTAGAGGTCACGGTCAACCGGGTCACCGGTCGGCACTTCATCTTCGGTGAGCATCCCGAGCGCTTCGACTAGCAGCAGGACGCACACCGCACCATCTGATCCCCGGCAGCTGACGCTTCGCCGGGGATCAGTTGCGTCCGCCGGAGAACTATCCCAGGTGACTCGGCGCCCACATCCTCAACAGGGTCCTGACCACGACGACGGCCGGGCCCGGCCGCTTGAACGCCCGGGTGAGTGCCGGGCCGACCTCCTCCACGGGCACTTCCTCGGCTGGGACGCCGAAGGACCGGGCCAGGGCCACGAAGTCCGGCCGGTACAGTTCCGTGGCCGTGGCCTGGCCGAAGGTCTCTTCCATGTAATCGCGCAGGATCCCGTAGCCGCCGTCGTCCACGATCAGCCAGGTCACGTTCGCCCCGTGCTGTTGCGCCGAGGCCAGCTCGGCGATCGAGTACATGGCCGAGCCGTCCCCGGCGACGGCCAGCACCCCGGGCCCGCCGGCCTCCGCCGCGTCGGCCAGGTCGGCCGGGTCGGCCAGCCCCACTGCTCCGCCGATCGCGGCTGGGAAGGCATAACCGAGGCCGCCGGCACCCTGGGCGGAGTGAAACTCGCCCGATTGGGCGTCCCAGCAGTTCCACCCCCAGTACGCCGCGATCGTCATGTCCCAGTACGTCTGCATCTCCGCGGGGACGGCGGCCCGGATGTCCGCCAGGAACCTCCGCTCGCGGGACAGCTCCTGCCCGTCCAGCCGGGCCTCGACCCTGCGGTGGGTCTCGGCCACCGCCTCGGCGGCGCTGCGGCCGTGCCAGTCGGCGCGCACCGAGTCCTCGGCCCCGGGTTGCGTGCCTGAGAGCGCCGCGACGATCGCGGCCAGGGCCTGGCCGGCGTCGGCCCTCACGCCAAGTGTGGGGAAGTTGGATTCGAGAACCCGGGGTTCGGCGTCGACCTGGATGAGCCGGCCGCGAGGTTCGAGGGTGAAGTAGTTGGAGGTGACCTCCCCCAGCGAGGAACCGACGACGAGCAGCACCTCGGCATCCTCGAGCAGGTCTGTGACGTGGCGGTCCTCCACCCAGGAGCCGAGGGACAGCCGGTGGTCGTGCGGAAAGGCCGAGTTGCCGCCGGGGGTGCAGACCACGGGGGCGTCCAGCAGCTCGGCCACGCGCAGCAGCTGGCGGCGGGCGTCACCGGTGGAACGGCGCACTCCTCCCCCGGCGACGATCGCGGTCCGGTGGGAGGTGGCCAGCCACCGCACGGCCTCGTCGATCAGCTCCTGCCGGGGTGGATGGTCGTAGGGCACGGCCAGGGCATCCTCCACGGGCGGGACCATGACCTCACCGAGCAGCACATCCTGTGGGACCTCCACCCACACGGGACCCTGCGGAACCGTGATGGCCGCGGCCCAGGCGTCCTGGATGGCGGACGGGATCCCGGAGGGGTGGTGCACGCTGAACTGCGTCTTGGTCACGTTCTGGGCCGAGGCCTTCTGGTCATCGAGCTGGTGCAGCATGCCCTTGCGGCGGGCACCCAGCCCGGAGAGCGGGATCTGTGAGGCGACGACGACGACCGGCACCGCGGTCGCGTACACCTCCTGCAGCCCGGACAGGGACGTGAGGGCACCGGGCCCGGTGGAGAGGAACAGCACCCCAACCTCGCCGGTGGCCCGGGCGTAGCCGTCCGCGGCGAAGGCGGCATTGTTCTCCACCCGGGATGAGACGTAGTGCAGCTCCGAGCGGGAGAGCGCGTCGAAGAGTCCGAGCGCGTGCTGGCCGGGGATCCCGAAGACGGTGCGGGCGCCGAGTGCCTGCAGGGTCTCGATCACGAGGTCGCCGCCGTTGCGGCGGGTGCGGTTGCGAGTGGTCATGCCCGTTCCCCCAGCAGGCCGATCAGGTCATAGGCCACGTGGGCGGCGGCGATCCCGGTCAGCTCGGCGTGGTCATAGGCCGGGGACACCTCTACGACGTCGGCGCCCACCAGGTCGAGGCTGCGCAGGCCGCGCAGGATCTCCAGCAACTCCCGGCTGGTCATCCCACCGGCCTCCGGGGTGCCGGTGCCCGGCGCGTGGGCCGGGTCCAGGACATCGATGTCCACGGAGATGTACAGGGGCCGGCCCTCCACGCGGTCACGCAGCCGCGCGACGATCTCGTCCACGCCGAGGCGGTAGACGTCCGAGCTGGTCATGATGCCGAAGCCGAAGCGCCGGTCATCCTCCAGGTCCTTCCTCCCGTACAGGGGGCCGCGGGTGCCCACGTGGCTGATGGCGTCGGTATCGAGGATCCCCTCCTCCACAGCACGCCTGAAGGGTGTTCCATGGGTGTACTCGGCCCCGAAGTACGTGTCCCAGGTGTCCAGGTGCGCGTCGAAGTGCAGCAGGGCCACCGGGGATCCCGCGCGTTCGGCGGCCGCCCGCAGGAGCGGCAGCGCGATCGTGTGGTCTCCGCCGAGCGTCATCAGCGAGGCCCCGTCCTCGGTCAACTCCAGCGCGTCGGCCTCGATCGCCTCGATCGCCTCGTGGATATTGAAGGGGTTGACCGCCAGGTCCCCCGCGTCGGCCACCTGTACCTGCGCGAAGGGCGAGGTGTCGGTGGCGGGATTGTAGGGGCGGAGCAGGCGGGAGGACTGCCGAACGTGCCCCGGCCCGAACCGGGCGCCGGGCCGGTAGGAGACTCCGGAGTCGAAGGGCACCCCGACGACCTTGACGTCGGCCTTCCGGCCGGTTCCCTCGACCTCATCGAGTCGCGGCAGCAGGGCGAAGGTCGGGGCGCCGCCGTAGCGGGGCACCACGGCTGAGTTCACCGGTCCAAGACGGCCGTTCTCCGTCACTCGCGGAATGTTGAGCATGTCAGGTCCTTTCGTATCGATGACTGTGCTTCATGGCACGGTGCCCGGGTGATCAACGGGTCAGCGCGCCTCCCGCCCGACCAGCGTCCAGAGGACCACGGCGTCCTGGCGACCCGGATTGATCCAGCTGTGCGGCTCGGCGCCCGGGAACGTGGCGGTGTCTCCGGCGTCCAGTGGCAGCTCGCCGTCCGAGGTGACCAGCACGAAGGACCCGGTGACCACGTGCAGCGCCTCCACGGCGCAGTCCATGGTGTACAGGTCCGTTTCGCCGCGCCCGCCGGGGGCGATCACCGCACGGATGATCTGCAGCGAGCGCCGTCCGGGTGGGGTGAGCAGCTGTTCGGTGATCCCGTCTCCGCCCAGGTTCACGTGCGGCGCGGCGGCCAGGCGGACGACTCCGGTCTCGGGGGCATCGAGGACTTCCCCGGGCGCCACCCCCAGGACCTGGCAGATGTCCACCAGGCTCGAGACAGACGGGCTGGTCAGGTCCCGTTCCACCCGTGACAGGAATCCTTTGGTGAGGCCGGCGAACTCGGCGACCTGGTCCATGGTCAGCCGCCGCTGCTGGCGCAGCGCCCGCAGGCGCCGGCCGATCGCCGGATCAGCCGCGGCGGGTCGGATGGGCAGTGATTTCAAGCGTCAACCTCCCGGGGCCGGCCGACGACACCGAGGTTGTCTGGCGGTAAACATGGGTTTACCGTATACCGCAACGAATGTGACCAACAACACGTGCGGGGCCCGTCATGCAGACGTTGAACATCGTGATCATCGCCGTCTACCTCGCCAGCATGCTGCTGTTCGGCTGGTGGGGCCGGCGCCGGACCAGCGGCACCTCTGACTACCTGGTCGCCGGGCGGCGCCTGGGCCCCTTCCTGTATACCGGGACCATGAGCGCGCTCGTCCTCGGGGGCGCCTCCACGGTCGGCGGCGTCGGCCTCGGCTACGAGTACGGAATCTCCGGGCTGTGGCTGGTGACGGCCATCGGCGTCGGCGTCCTGTTGCTCAGTCTGCTGTTCGCCCCGACCCTGCAGCGCCTGAAGATCTTCACCGTCTCCCAGATGCTCACCCTGCGGTACGGTTCCGAGGCCACGCAGGTGTCCTCGATCGTCATGCTGGCCTACACCCTGATGCTGGCGGCGACCTCCACCGGTGCCTATGCGTCCATCTTCGTGGTGCTCTTCGGGTGGGACCGCTGGCTGTCCATCGTGGTGGGTGGCGGCATCGTCCTCGTCTACGCCGTGGTCGGCGGCATGTGGTCCATCACGCTGGCAGACATGGCCCAGTTCCTCATCATGACCGTGGGCCTGTTCGCCCTGATGCTCCCCCTGTCCCTGGCGCAGGCCGGTGGCTGGAGTGGACTCGGGCAGCGACTGGATGCCGAGTTCTTCGACCTTGGCGGCATGGGCCTGCAGTCGATCCTCACCTACTTCGTCGTCTACACCCTGGGGCTGCTGATCGGCCAGGACATCTGGCAGCGGGTGTTCACGGCCCGCTCGCCGCAGGTCGCCCGCTGGGGCGGAAGCGCAGCCGGCGTCTACTGCATCCTCTACGGCGTGGCCGGTGCGGTCATCGGCATGGCCGCCGCGGTCGCACTCCCGCAGATCGAGGTCCGCGACGACGTCTTCGCCACCGTGGCCTCACAACTGCTGCCCGTCGGCCTGGGCGGGATGGCCCTGGCCGCCGCCGTGGCGGCCATGATGTCCACCGCCTCCGGCGCACTCATCGCCGCCGCCACCGTGGCCCGGGCCGACGTCGTGCCCCTGGTCCGCGGCCTGCTCGAACGCCGGCGGACCCGCCGTCTGGACGCCGCTGCGGCACACGCGCAGGCCGAGGCCGATGCGGCCGAGGCGAAGGACTTCGAGGAGGACGTGGACACCAACCGTTGGTGGGTACTGGGACTGGGCCTGTTCGTGCTGGCCCTGGCCATCGCGGTCCCGGATGTGGTGGCCGCGCTGACCATCGCCTACGACATCCTCGTCGGTGGCCTGCTGGTGGCCATCCTCGGAGGTCTGGTGTGGTCCCGCGGCACCGGGGCGGGGGCAGCGTGGTCCATGGCGGCCGGCACGCTGGGAACCCTGGCCACCATGATCACCCTGGAGGTCCAGGCAGAGGAAAGGTTCGCGGGCGTCTACGCCAATGAGCCGATCTACGTGGGCCTGGCCGCCTCGGTGCTGGTGTACACCGTGGTCAGCCTGCTGACCACGCCCACGCACCCCTCCGTGCTGGCGGCCTGGCGCCGCCGCACCGTGGAGGGGGCTCCCGAGGAGTTCGTGCGGAGCCGCCACGTGGTCGACCACCGCTGAGGGATCAGATCACCCAGATGGCCAGGGCCCCGAGCACGGCGAGGGCCACCACGAGGACCATCATCCACAGCACGGAGAAGACGTCGGCCTCCACCCACTCCCGGGCCACGCCGCGGGACTGGAGCCCGTACCGCCGGCGTTGGGTGAGGTGGATGGCCATCGCCGCCAGCCCGCACAGTCCGGCCGGTGCCAGTGCCGCGAGGCCGACCGTGGCGTACCAGCGCAGGAACATCACCGCCGCCACGAACAGGGCGAGCAGAGTCCGGTCCCAACTCATCACGGTCCGTTCGGGCTGCAGCCCGGGGTCCCGGTGCAGGGCCTCGGCAGGCGGCCGGGCGGGAGGCCGGCGCATGGCTCAGGCCGGCCGGATCAGCAGGAACACCAGCAGCACGACGGCGGCCGCCGCGCCCCCGGTGGCCAGCACCGGCACGATGAGCGGCAGGGGCAGCGGCCGGCCATGCCGCATGGCGCGCTCCACGCGTACCCAGCGGAATCCGGCCGTCAGGGCCAAGAGGGCGGCCAGGCCCAGCAGCACCGTGCCGAGCACCGTGCGCGTCAGAGGGTCGAAGACGGACCCGGTGAACGCCTCCACCGCGATACCGCCGGCCAGCAACGCCAGGGACGTGCGGATCCAGGCCAGGAAGGTGCGCTCGTTCGCCAGGGTGAACCGCGGGTCGGGTTCCCGGCCGCCGTCGAGGACGGTGGCGGCGAACCGGCTGCGGGCCCGAGGGCCCTCCGGATCTGGTGTCGTCATTCACCCAGCGTAAACGTGACCGAGCCTGACTTCGGACCGCGGCAGGTGACTGGTCTCCGCCCCCGTCTTTGTCGCACGCGCCCCTGGCCAGTAGACTGGGGCCGTCGAAGGGGAGTAGTTCCCACCCGCCCCCAGGGCGAATGCAGCGGCGCGTCGACATACTGGCTTTCCCCGATGGGAGGCCCGGCGCCCCACCCAGATGCCAACGGCGTCTGGGCGAGCGAGACCTTCGGCCAGACACAGCTCTGGCCGAACTATGCCCGTCAGGGTTACGCCGGTCGGGGCCCTGCTTCGAGGAACTCGATGGACCACCCGCACGACTTCACCACTCCCACGCCCCCGGTAACCGAGCCGACCCGGGACCAGATCCGGCGGTGGCGCCGCTATCTGGCGGATGAGATCGCCGAGGCGGAGATCTACCGGGTCATCGCTCGGCGCAAGGAGAGCCCGGAGCGGGAGATCCTCCTGGGCCTGGCCACGGCGGAGAAACGCCACGAGGACCACTGGCGGCTGTTGCTCGGCAATCGCGCGGAGAACCCGCCCCGCCCGTCCCCGCACCGGATCCTGTTGCGCTGGCTGGCCAAGGTCTTCGGTTCGGTCTTCATCCTCGCCCTGGCCCAGCGTGCCGAATCCGATTCGCCCTATGCCAAGGACCAGCACGCCACTCCCGCCATGGTGGCGGACGAGGCCATCCACGAGGAGGTCGTCCGCGGGCTGGCATCCCGGGGACGCGAGCAGCTCGCCGGCAACTTCCGAGCTGCTGTCTTCGGCGCCAATGACGGCCTGGTGTCCAACCTTGCCCTCGTGATGGGCATCGGGGCCACCGGAGTGGCGAACTCGGTGGTGCTGTTCACCGGTATTGCCGGCCTGCTGGCCGGGGCGCTGTCCATGGCCGCCGGCGAGTTCGTGTCCGTGCGGTCCCAGCGTGAACTGCTCGAGGCGTCCTCCCCCACCCAGGTGACGCTCGAGGCGGCCGAGCACCTGGACCTGGACCAGAATGAGCTGGTGCTCGTCTACCGGGCCCGTGGCATGAAGGAGGAGGACGCCGTCCACCGCGCCCAGGAACGGCTCGGGTACTTCAGCTGCGACTGCGATCCGTCCTTCTCCGCCCACCCGGACGGCTCCCAGGGCCCGGTGGACTACTCGGACGACCACGAGGCCATCGGCAGCCCGTGGAGTGCCGCCTTCTCCAGCTTCTGCTTCTTCGCCTCCGGAGCCATCATCCCGGTCATCCCCTACCTGTTCGGCATGGGAGGGCTCCCCGCCGTGGCCCTGTCCGCGGTGCTCGTGGGCCTGGCCCTGCTGTGCACCGGCGGCGTGGTCGGACTGCTCTCCGGGGCCTCGCCCTTCAAGCGCGGCCTGCGCCAGCTGCTCATCGGCTTCGGCGCCGCCGCCGTCACCTACCTGCTGGGCCTGCTGTTCGGTGCCAACCTCGCGTAACGCTGCGGTCTGCCGCACTCGCCGCCGCACTGAACGCCCTGGCGCTCCGATGTTTGACGTGGGCGCTTCCCGTGCAAGGATGAATGAGAAGGATCTACAAGAAATGGAGGTAGCAACATGCGTGGAAGCAACCTTGTCTGGACCATCGTGGGCATCCTGGTCGCGATCGCCCTGATCATCTGGATCGTCTCGGCTCTCTGAGAGTCAGGCCCATTCAGTAGACCGACGCCGGCCCCCTCCTTCCAATGGAAGGAGGGGGCCGGCGTCGTTGATGGGGTGTCGGTTCAGCCGTTCAGGAGCTGCCTCATCAGGTCGGCGGTCTCGGAGGGGGTCTTGCCCACCTTGACGCCGGCGGCCTCGAGGGCTTCCTTCTTGGCCTGTGCGGTGCCGGAGGAGCCGGAGACGATGGCGCCGGCGTGGCCCATGGTCTTGCCCTCCGGGGCGGTGAAGCCGGCCACATAGCCGACGACCGGCTTGGTGACGTTGGCCTTGATGAAGTCGGCCGCGCGCTCCTCGGCGTCGCCGCCGATCTCGCCGATCATCACGATGGCCTTGGTCTCCGGGTCCGCCTCGAACGCCGCGAGGGCATCGATGTGGGTGGTTCCGATGACCGGGTCGCCGCCGATGCCGATGGCGGTGGAGAAGCCCAGGTCACGCAGCTCGTACATCATCTGGTAGGTCAGCGTGCCGGACTTGGAGACCAGCCCGATCGGGCCCTTGGAGGTGATGTTGGCCGGGGTGATGCCGGCCAGCGCCTCCCCGGGGGTGATGACGCCGGGGCAGTTCGGGCCGATGATCGTGGTGGTCGGCTTGCCGTCGGCGTCGGTGCGGGACTCGGCCAGAGCGTAGAACTCGGCGGTGTCCTGCACCGGGATGCCCTCGGTGATGACCACGAGCAGCGGCATCTTGGCCTCGACGGCCTCGATGGCAGCATCCTTGGCGAACTTCGGCGGCACGAAGGCCACGGACACATCGGCGCCGGTCTTCTCCATGGCCTCGGCCACGGAACCGAAGACGGGCAGTTCGACCTCGGAGCCGTCCGCACGGCTGTGCGTCACGGTGGTGCCGGCCTTGCGGGCGTTCACGCCGCCGACGATGTTGGTGCCCGCCTTGAGCATCAGGGCGGTGTGCTTGGTGCCTTCGCCGCCGGTGATGCCCTGGACGATGACCTTGGAATCCTTGTTCAGGTAGATCGACATGAGTTGAGGGGTCCTTACTTGTCAGCCGGCGCGGTGTTGGCGAGTTCAGCGGCCTTGTCGGCGCCTTCGTCCATGGTGGTGGCGAGGGTCACCAGCGGGTGGTTGGCGTCGGAGAGGATCCGGCGGCCCTCCTCGACGTTGTTGCCGTCCAGGCGCACCACGAGCGGCTTGGTGGCGGCGTCGCCCAGGATCTCGAGGGCCTTGACGATGCCGTGAGCGACCGCGTCACAGGAGGTGATGCCACCGAAGACGTTCACGAACACGGACTTGACCTGCTCATCGTTCAGGATGACGTCCAGGCCGTTGGCCATGACCTCAGCCGAGGCGCCACCGCCGATGTCCAGGAAGTTGGCGGGCTTGACGTTGCCGTGGTTCTCACCGGCGTAGGCGACCACATCCAGCGTGGACATCACGAGGCCGGCGCCGTTGCCGATGATGCCGACCTGGCCATCGAGCTTGACGTAGTTGAGGTCGTTGGCCTTGGCCTTGGCCTCCAACGGGTCCTCGGTGCGCTTGTCCACCAGCGCTGCGTGACCCTCCTGGCGGAACTCGGCGTTCTCGTCCAGGGTGACCTTGCCATCGAGGGCGACGATGTCACCGGCGCCGGTCTTGACCAGCGGGTTGACCTCCACGAGGGTGGCGTCCTCCTTCTCGAAGACATCCCACAGCTTGACCAGGACGTCCGCGACCTTGCCGCGCAGCTCCTCGGGGAAGTTGGCCTCGGCCACGATCTTGGCCGCGGTCTCGGCATCGATGCCGGTCAGCGCGGAGACGGGAACCTTGGCCAGGGCCTCGGGGCGCTCAACGGCGAGCTGCTCGATCTCCATGCCACCCTCGACCGAGCACATGGCCAGGTAGGTGCGGTTGGAGCGGTCCAGCAGCACGGAGAAGTAGTACTCCTCGGCGATGTCGGCGCCCTGGGCGATCATGACCTGGTGGACCGTGTGGCCCTTGATGTCCATGCCCAGGATGTCCTTGGCGTACTGAAAGGCCTCATCGGCGGTCTTGGCGACCTTCACGCCGCCGGCCTTACCACGGCCACCGACCTTCACCTGGGCCTTGACGACGGTCACGCCGCCAATCTTCTCAGCGGCCGCCTTGGCCTCTTCCGGAGTCTGCGCCACGATGCCAGCCAGCACGGGAACGCCGTGTGCCTCGAACAGATCGCGCGCCTGGTATTCATACAGGTCCACGGGTTGCAGTCCTTCTACGTCGAAAACGGGGACGGTCGGTTTCCGCGAGCGGCATCAGGCACACCACAGTGCAGTGACGAAGGGCGTTTCCACCCCTGACATCGACCGAAGCATGTCCGGCACGGCGGAAGCCGGCCGGAAGCCCAGGGATTCCCCGGGCGTTCCATCCCATACCTTAGTCCACGGCGAGCCCGGTCGGTTATTCCACCAGGAGGTCACTGAACCTTGCTCAGCGGGGCGTAGCGCAGCAACAGCCGTTTCTCGGTGCCGTTGAAGCTCACCTTGGCCACGATCTTGTCACCCTGGCCCTCAAGGCTCAGGACGGTGCCCCGGCCGAAGGTCCCGTGCTCCACGTGATCCCCGGGACTCAGCGAGAGCATCTCCTTCTGCGGCTGCACCCGGGTGCGGGCGGCCCCACGCTGGGGAACCTTCAGCTCCGCGTCCTCCGCATAGCTGCCCGACGCGCGGGCGGGCCGGTTGGACGTCGGCCCACCGGCCCCCCAGTGGGAGCCGGAGAACCGCTGCGGATAGCGCGACTGAGAGCCGGACTGACCGTACTGACCGTATTGCCCGCCGTGGCCGCCGATGGAGCCGCCACCCCATCCGCCGGACGCTCCCCCGGCGAATCCGGCGGGGCGTGCGGAGCCCTCCCGCTCCCAGTCCAGCAGGCTCTCGGGAATCTCTCCCAAGAACTGGCTGGGCGGGTTGAACTGGTGCTGCCCCCACAGGGACCGGGCCTCCGCACGCGAGACGAACAGGCGTTTACGCGCCCGGGTCAGGCCCACGTAGGCCAGCCGACGCTCCTCGGCCAGCTCCTTCTCGTCCGTCATGGACCGCGAGTGCGGGAACACCCCGTGCTCCATGCCGGTCAGGAATACCACCGGGAACTCCAGGCCCTTGGCCGTGTGCAGGGTCATGAGCGTGACCTGGCCGAGCTGTTCGGCCAGCTCCGCCCCCTCCGCGTCCGAGGCGTCCGGCAGCTGGTCGGCATCGGCCACCAGTGCCACCTGCTCGAGGAAGTCTCCCAGCGTCCCGCCGGGGTTGTTCTTCTCGAACTCCCGGACCACGGCCACCAGTTCGCCGAGGTTGTCCGCCCGGGACTCGTCCTGCAGGTCCTCGGAAGAGCGCAGGGCGGTGAGCATGCCGGTCTGCTCCAGCACCGCTTCCAGCACGGTGGCGGCACTCGAGGTCGCGGCCACCTGGGCCAGGTCCTCCATCATCTGGACGAAGCCGTTGATCGCCTTCACCGATCGGCTGGCCATCGCGGGCGCCTGGTCCGCCTGCTGGAGGGCCTCGAAGAAGGTCGACCGGTTGCGCGTCTGCAGTGCCGCCACCGCGCCCTCGGCGCGATCCCCGATCCCGCGCTTGGGTTCGTTGAGGATGCGGCGCAGGTTCACGTCGTCGTCGGGATTCTCCAGCACGCGCAGGTAGGCGAGCGCGTCCTTGATCTCCTTGCGGTCATAGAACCGCGTGCCTCCGATGACCCGGTAAGGGATGCCCTTGGTGACGAGGCGTTCCTCCAGCGATCGGGACTGCGCGTTGGTCCGGTAGAACACGGCGACGTCGGCCGGTCGGATCCCGTCCTCGTCCTGCAGCCGGTCGATGGTGGTGGCGATCCATTCGGCCTCGGCGGACTCGTTCTCGGCCGCGTAACCGATGATCTTCTCCCCCGCACCCTCCGCGGTCCACAGGTTCTTGGGCCGGCGCTTCGGGTTCTTGGAGATCACCGCGTTGGCGGCATCCAGGATGGTCTGTGAGGAGCGGTAGTTCTGCTCGAGCTTGATGGTGGTGGCCTGGGTGTAGTCCTGCTCGAACTCCACGATGTTGCGGATGTCCGCGCCGCGGAACGCGTAGATGGACTGGTCCGAGTCGCCGACCACGGTCAGCTCGCCGCCGGTCGTCTCGACTCCGTCCGGCTCGTGGGCCGGTCCGGTCAGGAGGCGGACGAGGCGGTACTGGGCATGGTTGGTGTCCTGGTACTCGTCCACCAGCACGTGCCGGAAGCGGCGGCGGTAGTTGTCCAGCACGGCGGGGAACGCCTCGAAGATGTTGACCGTCATGCCGATGAGGTCGTCGAAGTCCATGGCGTTGGCCTGGCGCAGTCGTTGGGTGTACTCCAGGTACACGGTGGACACCGCCTGGGCGAACGGATCCGACTCGGAGACGGTCGAGGAGTGGTCCTCGGCATCCACGAGCTCGTTCTTCAGGGCGCTGATCTTGTTGAGCAGCGACTTGGGCGTGAACTTCTTGGGATCCAGGTCATGGGCTTTGACGATCGAGGTGACCAGGCGGAGGGAGTCAGCGGAATCGTAGATTGAGAAGTTGGACTTCAGGCCCACCGAGGCGGCCTCTCGGCGCAGGATGCGCACGCTCGAGGAGTGGAACGTGGAGATCCACATCTTCTGGGCCGCCGGCCCGATCAGGGCGGAGATGCGTTCGCGCATCTCCGCGGCGGCCTTGTTGGTGAAGGTGATCGCCAGGATCTCGTGCGGCCGGGCCTGGCCGGTGGCCAGGGCGTAGGCGATGCGGTGGGTCAGTACGCGCGTCTTGCCCGAGCCGGCGCCCGCGACGATCAGCAACGGGCCGCCGGTATGGACCACCGCCTGCTTCTGCTGCTCGTTCAGACCCTCCAGCAGCTCGTCGGCCGTGGGGGCGCGGTGCACCGGGGCGGCAGGGGTGTAGGCCTCCGGATCCGCGCCGACTGGCTCGGTGGTGCGGGAGGTGAACAGGCCGGGCAGTGAGGTCTGGAAGTTCTGGGGCATGGTGGCGTCCAGTCTACCGAGCGGGCCGGACGCCCGATGGGTCCGTCCACATCTCCGGCCGTCGCCGGTGACCTTCCCTCGGACCTCAGGAGTCCAGGGTCGCGTAGACGATGAAGTTGTCCTCCAGCATCCCCGTCTCCTGATTCAGCCCGTCGCAGGTGATCAGCCGGATCTCCGGCCCCTCGGTGTTGCCGTAGACCTCCAGGGTGGGGAAGCCCTCGTCCTTGCGGAACAGTTCAGTGCGGTAGACGGTGAAGGTGGCGACCGAGCCGTCCTGCCGGGTGACCTCGATGGAGTCCCCCACCTCGGTCTGCGGAAGGTCGGCGAAGATCCCCGGACCGCCTTCGATGCCGTTGCGGTGCCCCAGGATGACGGAGGGCCCGACCTCCCCGGGGGTCGGTGAGTGGACGAACCAGCCGGCCGGGGAGCCCAGGTTGTAGGGCGGGACCTCGATCACCCCGTTGTCCTGCAGACCGAGCTGCATCACCTCGGACTCGACGTTGATTCCCGGCACGGAGATCGCGGTCGGCTCCGAGGCCGGCAGGGCCTCCGGCTCGGGCTCCGGCGAGTCAGCGCTGGCCGCGGATCCGCTGGCGGCAGCCGAGGGCGACGTCGTCGGCGACGGCGACTGTGTTGGCGTCTGCGTCTGCGTCGGGGACGCCGTCGCGGAAGGTCCGGCCACAGCGCTCGCTGAGGATTCGCCCGGCCCGGCGTGTTCCGCACCGGACGGGCCCTGCGGTGCCGAGCAGGAGGCGATGAGCATGAGGGCGGTCGCCGCGCAGCCCACCAGGGCTGCGCGGCGACCGGTAGTAGGGAACTTCATGGTGTGGGCTGCCTCCGGTCGGTCAGGCGCGGCTCGAACGGCGGCTGACCGCCCACGCGCCGCCACCCAGAGCGGCCACGGCGAGGGCACCGACGCCGAGGAAGATCCCGGAGGTGTCGGACTGCTGGACCGGCGATCCGGTATCGGCACCGCCCTCCGGCATCTGGCCCATCTGCGAGACGTTCACCGTGCCGCAGGCAGCCGGCAGGGTGGCTGCCAGGGGAAGGGCCGGGTCGAGTTCACTCGGCTTCTCCTGCGCCTCCGCGCTCAGCTTGGTCGGGTCCACGCCGTGCACCACCACCACGGCGGTGCCGTCCGCCAGGGAAGCGGCGGTGGCGTCATTGAGCTCGAAGGTCCGCTCGTAGTTGTAGGCGGAACCGCCCGGGAACCGCTCGATCGCGAGGGCCGAATCGGCGCTGGTGTCACCCTCGGTGGTCAGGGAGGTGCCGATCTCCCCGTAGAAGGGATGGCCCTCCGGGACGCTGATCGCGCCGTCCCCATCGGTGTCGGCCTCCGGCGTGGGGCAGACGCCCTGGCTGGCGATGTGAATGTGCTGGGCGTGCGGGAACGGGCCGTCCATGAACGTCTCCGCGGCCCCGGAGACGTTGACCGTGACCGTGGCTTCATTGCCGTCCAGCTCGATCATGGCCTGCCCGCTGGTGCCGCTGTTGTTCAGCGGATCCAGGGTGGCCTGGCCGGACCAGGCCCCCTCGTGGGTGCTGGTCGTGGTGCCGGTGGTGCTCCCCTCGCCGCCATGGCCGCTGTGGGCCAGGGCAGGGGACGCCGTCAGGGTCAGGGCACCCAGGGCGATCACGGGGGCCAAGAGCATTTTCTTACGCATGACAATCTCCTCATCGTTGTTCCGGTACAGGGTGTTCGGAGTCACACGTGGTTCGGATGGGTCAGAGGTGAAAAAACTTTCCTGGAGCAGGGAAAGGGCCTCCGGGCGGGGCTGGAGACCGTGCCGCCGGACGGCGGTCGAGACTGGCCACGGACGTCCCGGACAACTGGGATAATCGAGGCTGGAGGTTCACCGTGTCGCAGAAGAAGAACCAGAGGAAGGGCTCCGCCGGCCATCCGGCCCGGGCCCAGACCGGCACCCAGCGCCAGGCGAAGGGGCAGGCCAAGGGTCCGGCCGACGTCGGGCCCGTCAAGCACCCCAAGGTGTCCGTGAGCCAGGTGAAACAGGATCTGCAGGCCTCGGGCCGGCAGCAGGGCAGCCCGGGCATGCTCGTCATCGCGCTGATCGGCGCCACGCTGTTCATGTTCTTCTACCTGCACATCATGGTGTTGCCGCAGATGTCCGCGCTGTCCGGCGGGCTGCCGATGCCGGACCACCGCTTCACCTATGACACGGCGGCCCTCGCGGAGCTCGACGGGGCGATGAACGAGGCGGCTCACGGCCAGCTGAATTGGGTGCACAAGACCGCCGGGGTGATCTTCCCGCTGTTCGTCTTCCTCTGTGTGTCCGCCGTGGCGGCCTGGTGCCTGCCGCGGGGCTGGGGCCGCTGGCTCTCGTACGCCGCCGGCGCCGTCTTCGCCGTGGTGGACATCGCGGAGAACATGCTCATCGAGTCGGCGCTGGACGCCGGTGGAGAGGGGGCCGGGCTGGCCTCGGCCTTCACCTCGGCCCGGTGGGTGCTGCTGGTGGCAATCGCCCTCTGGGTGGTGCTGATGGTCCTCGGCAAGGTCCGCCGTTCGGTTGCCGAGCGCAAGGCGCAGATCGCGGCAGGGTCGCCGAACCCTCGCTAGCGTGATCGTTGCGTAGGATGTTCTGGTGGACCGGCGCTCCGGGCTGAAGGCCTGGCGTCCACGGTCCCTGGCCCCCGTAGCTCAGCAGGATAGAGCGGCCCTCTCCTAAAGGGCAGGTCGCTGGTTCGAATCCAGTCGGGGGCACCACATCACCGCGGTGTGTCCGTGGAGGGATCGTCGAACTGCGTCCGGTACAGCTCCGCATAGCGTCCGCCGGCGGCCAGCAGGGCCTCGTGCGGCCCCTCCTCCACCACGCGCCCGTCCTCGACCACGAGGATGCGGTCAGCGGAGCGGATGGTGGAGAGCCGGTGGGCGATCACCACGGCGGTTCGCCCCTGCAGGGCCTCCGCGAGGGCGGCCTGCACGGCCTTCTCCGAGGTGGAGTCCAGGGCCGCGGTGGCCTCGTCCAGCAGCACGACGCGCGGTGCGGCCAGCAGCAGGCGGGCGATGGTCATGCGCTGGCGCTCGCCGCCGGAGAGCCGGTAGCCGCGCTCCCCCACCACGGTGTCCAGGCCGTCCGGCAGGCCCTCCACGACCCCGCGTAGCCGGGCCCGGTCGATCGCGTCCCAGATCTCGGCATCGCCGACCTCGGGCCGGGCCAGGGTCAGGTTCCCGCGGATCGTGTCGTGGAAGAGGTGCCCGTCCTGGGTGACCATCCCGACCGTCTCCTTCAGGGACGCGAACGTGGTCTCCCTCAGGTCGGTGCCGTTGTAGCGGATGGTGCCGGAGCCGACGTCGTACAGCCGGGCGAGCAGGGACGCGATGGTGGACTTTCCCGCACCGGAGGTGCCGACCAGGGCGTAGGTCTGGCCGGGCTGCACGGTGAAGGAGATGCCGTGCAGGACCTCGGAGCCGCCCCGGCGGTCCAGGACCGCGACGTCCTCGAGGGAGGCCAGGGAGACCTGGTCCGCACTCGGGTAGGCGAAGCGGACGTCCTGCACCTCGAGCGTGATGGGTCCGGCCGGGATGGCCCGCGCCTCGGGCTTCTCGCGGATGAGCGGTTCCAGGTCGAGGACCTCGAAGATCCGGTCGAAGGAGACCAGGGCGCCCATGATCTCGACCCGCGCACTGGCCAGGCCGGTCAGCGGGCCGTACAGGCGGGTCAGCAGCAGGGCGAGGGTGACCACATCGCCGGCGTTGAGCTGGCCCGCCAAGGCCTGCAGGCCGCCGACGCCGTACACGGCTGCCAGGGCCAGCGCCGAGACCAGCGTCAGGGCGGTCATGAACACGGACTGGCGCACGGAGATCCCCACGCCGGTGGCCCGCACCCGGTCCGCCCGTGACGCGAACTCCGCCGATTCGCGCTGCGGCTGGCCGAAGAGCTTGACCAGCGTGGCGCCGGGGGCGGAGAAGCGCTCGGTCATCTGGTCACCCATCGCGGCGTTGCGGTGCGCCTGGCTGCGGCTGAGCTCGGCGATCTTGCCGCCCATCACGCGCGCGGGGATGAAGAACAGCGGCAGCAGCACCAGCGAGACGAGGGTGATCTGCCACGAGGTGGTCAGCATGACGATCAGGGTGAGCACCACGGAGACGAAGTTCATCACCACGCCGGACAGGGTCCTCGAGATCGCCGTCTGGGCACCGATCACGTCGTTGTTGAGCCGCGAGACCAGCGCCCCGGTCCGGGTCCGCATGAAGAACGCGATCGGCATCTTCTGCACGTGGTCGAACACCGCCGTGCGCAGGTCGTAGATGATCCGCTCACCCAGGTCTGAGGAGAGCCAGCGGGTCACCACGGCCAGGACGGCGTCCAGGACAGCCACGGTGGCGATCAGCAGGGCCAGCTGGACGATGCGGTCGGCGTTCCCGCCGCCCACGATCGCGTCCACCACGTCACCGGCCAGGATGGGCGAGGCCACGCCCAACACCGCCCCGACCACGGAGAGCATCAGGTAGAAGACCAGCTTGCCCTTGTACCGGCGGACGAAGTCCAGGGAGCGCCGGATGGTGCCCGGTTGGAGCCGCCGTCCGCCGGAGGGGTCACCGTGGCTGGCCCGGCGCATGGCCTGCATGGCCGCGCGTTCCATGCTCACGGGGTGGGCCGGTCCAGCAGCCGTTCGATTCCCCGGAGCGACGCGCGGTGGGCCCGGTCGAAGCCGGCCTGCCCCGATCCCTCGGCCAGCCCCGCGGCGTAGCCGGCGATGAAAGCGGTGGCCGCCGCGTCGCCGTCGTTCCCCGACGCGTCCGCGGCGTTCCGGGCGAGCCGCGCCAGCCGGGCGAAGTCCGGGTGGACGCCGTCCAGCTCGAGTGCGGTCATCAGATCGGCTGGCCACCCAGTGGTCGAGGACAGGGTGGCTGGCTGTGGCGCGACGTCCGGAACGGCTGCATCGTCAGGGGCGGTGGGGCCGGCGGGCTGGGTCTCGGACACCGCACCAGTCTAGGTCCGGGCGCTCTGCGGATCCGGTGTGGACAGCCTTACCAAAGCTCCAGCCGCAGCCGAATCAGGCCACCGCCGCGAGGAAGTCCGTCCACTGCTCGGCGGGCTTCTCCAACTCGCGGATCCGCCATTGGGCGCCGCGCGGGCGCGCCGGGGTGACGCGCAGACCCCAGCCGATCTGGGCCAGGGTGCGGTCCCCCTTCGCGTTGTTGCAGGCCAGGCAGCAGGCCACCAGGTTCTCCCAGGAGTCCTCACCGCCGCGGGACCGCGGATGGACGTGGTCCACCGTGGTGGCGGTCCGCCCGCAGTAGGCGCAGAGATGACCGTCGCGGCGCAGGACACCGCGGCGGGACACGGGCGTCGAATCGGAGTGCGGGATGCGGACGTACCGGGTGAGCAGGATGACGGCGGGCCGGCGCACGGTGGTGGAGGGCCCGACGACGGGATCCCCGCCATCGGCGAGCACGCTCGCCTTGCCGGTGCCCACCAGCAGGATGGCGCGCCGGTAGCTGACGACGGACAGCGGCTCGTAGCCGGCATTCAGGACCAGAGTGCGCATGGGACGTACCTCGCGGCTTCGTCTGTGCCGCGGGCGCCGGATCGTCCGCCGGGTACCGACCCGGCCATCCGGCGTCTGCGGGGATGAATCGGGTTGACGATCAGACTCAGGATACGCGCCACCGAGGCACCCTGCGGCTCACGTACCCCCGCTGCCGGGCGTGTCGCCGAGAGTGTTCACGGGGCATTCACATCCCCTTCACGGTGGAAACGACCGAGGGCCCCTCCATGCGGAGGGGCCCTCGTAGCAGTCGTCATTCACCGGCGCTCAGGGCCGGGTCATGCAGTCGGTGGTCAGCCGACGTAGGTGTAGTACCCCATCAGCGGGTTCCGGGTCACGGAGTGCTGGAAGGTGCCCACGGAGGGGTTCTGGGCGCCGATCATCTGGCCGTTGCCGACGTAGATGCCCACGTGGCCGCCACCGTTCTGGAACACCAGGTCGCCCGGCTTCGGGTTGGACGTCTGGACGAAGAGCCCGGAGCCACGGATGGCGGACGTCGAGGAGGGGATGTTGATCCCGGCCTGGCGGTAGGCCCAGGACACGAAGCCCGAGCAGTCCCAGCCGGAGGTGGTCTTGCCGCCGTAGACGTACGGCACGCCCACGCCGGCGTAGGCAGCACCCACGACGCCGCCGACGCTGGAGCTCTGCGCGGCCGGCTCTGCAGCTGCTTCCTGGGTCGCGGCGGGCTCCTGAGAGGATTCCTGGGCGGACTCCTGGGAAGAAGAGGAGGAGGAAGAAGAGGCCGAGGAGGTGGACCGTTCGGTCTGCTCGCTCTGCTCCGTGGACTCGTTCTGCTCGGAGGCGGCGGTGTACTCAGGCTCCGGTGCCGGCTCAGGCTCGGGTGCCGGCTCGGGCTCGGGCTCGGGTGCCGGCTTGGACGTGACCGAGGCGCGGTCGATCTCGACCTTGGCGTCCTTGGCAGCGGCGACGTTGACGGTGGTCACCGCGGCGCGCTCGATGTCCAGGCCCGGTGCCGGGATGCTGGTGGTCTCACGCACGGCCGGGGCTGCGCCCTGGGCCGGCATGCCGATCGACAGCACGAGCCCGGAGGCTGCGGCCACGACGGCGGCCTGGCGGCCGACGGTCCCGGCGTTCGACGAGACGGCCTTGGAGATGGCCTCCAGCGGGTTGGAATTCGCCGGAACGGCGCGGTGGCGTGCTGCGGAGCTGCGCTTCGACACGTAAATACCTCTCTCACGTGCCTACGGACAGAGCCCGCCCCCGCCATGATTGACGACTGCTGTGTGCACCGTGATCGCGGGGGGAATGGCAAACCAACGGTCTGTCGCTTCGATCAGGACTGTCCGAAGCGCTGGATCCAAGGTATATCAAAAGTTTATAGATGTCACGCTGAGGTCACGGGGAATGGGGAGAACCCGGTAGATCGTGCTGAAAACCGCGTGATTCCGCGGATTCTCTGGTCAATGCCAGATCACGAATCGGTGCAGAAGCTGTAACGCCTTTGTCTTCTTCAACGGGTTCCGGTGGCCCGTCGGCGTGGTTGCCACGCCGGTCCACCAACCTGAACCTTCATTGCTCGCCGCCGGCCGAGGCCTGGCGCGGCCTGCACCGCCTCACATCATGCCACAACGCCGCTGGTCACCCGCAATTGACCCGTCAGCCACCGTGGTTCAGAGCTGGCGACGCTCCACGATGATGTGAGAGGCGGTCTCCCCGTTCACCTCGAGCGCCACCCCGCCCTCGACGGCCTCCGCGGGCCGGACTGTGACATATCCGTCACTTGCCACGATCTCGATGTCCTGGTTGGGGCGGACACCGGCCAGCGCCAGCTCTCCCAGCAACTCAGGGTCCGTCTGGATGGCCTCGGTCAGGCGCACCACGGTGTAGCGGCCGGGCTGACTGGACACGGCCGAGAGCCGCTCGCCCCGGTCGAACGGGGATTCGTGACCCGGCGCCGGGACCTGGAGGTGGCCCAGGCCCGGGATCGGGTTCCCGTAGGGCGACTCCGCCGGGTTGTGGAGCAGCTCGAGCAGGCGCAGTTCGACCTGTTCGCTCATGACGTGCTCCCAGCGGCAGGCCTCCTCATGCACATAGGCCCAGTCCAGGCCGATGACGTCGGCCAGCAGGCGTTCGGCGAGGCGGTGCTTGCGCATCACGCCCACGGCCTTCTCGCGGCCGTCCTCGGTCAGTTCCAGGTGTCGGTCATTGCGGACGTGCACCAGGCCGTCACGTTCCATGCGGGCGACGGTCTGGGACACGGTGGGACCGGAATGATCCAGGCGCTCCGCGATGCGGGCGCGCAGCGGGACGATGCTCTCCTCCTCAAGCTCGAGGATGGTGCGCAGATACATCTCGGTGGTATCGATCAGGTCCGTCACGGCTGATGTTCCTCTCCAGGTCCCCAACGTTGCGTCGTGTCCGTCACTGCCCACCGCCCGTGGTGGGCGCGGGCAGTCCACCATCCATCCTAGTCGTGCGGCCCGGATCGGGGGGCGAGTTCCGCCACGGGCCGAGCAGGGCCTACCCGACACGTGGCGCTCTCGTGCCCCACCGTGCGGGAGAATGGCCTTTCGCGGCCCGGCCGAGACCTACCGACACGTCAGGAGATCCCATGAGCACACCCGAGGTGACCATTCCCCAGAACCTGCTGCCGCAGGACGGACGGTTCGGTGCCGGTCCGTCCAAGGTGCGCGCGGACCAGGTGCAGGCCCTGGTGGCCGCCGGTTCGAAGCTGCTCGGCACCTCCCACCGCCAGGCACCGGTCAAGAACCTGGTCGGCAGCGTCCGTCAGGGCCTGACGCAGCTGTTCTCCGCCCCGGAGGGCTACGAGGTCATCCTCGGCGTGGGCGGTTCCACCGCCTTCTGGGACGCCGCCAGCTTCGGCCTGGTGCGGAGCAGGGCCCAGCATCTCTCCTTCGGTGAGTTCGGCTCCAAGTTCGCCAAGGCCACGGACCGAGCCCCGTTCCTGGAGGCCTCGTCCATCCTCACCTCCGAGCCGGGCACCCGCCCCGAGCCACAGGCCGAGGAGGGCGTGGACGTCTACGCCTGGCCGCAGAACGAGACCTCGACCGGCGTTGCTGCTCCCGTGCAGCGCGTGTCCGGCGCCGCGGATGACGCCCTGGTGCTCGTGGACGCGACGTCCGCCGCCGGAGGCCTGCCGGTGGACGTCTCCCAGGCCGACGCCTACTACTTCGCCCCGCAGAAGAACTTCGCCTCGGACGGCGGCCTCTGGCTGGCGCTCTTCTCCCCCGCGGCGCTGGCCCGGGTGGAGGAGATCAAGGCCTCCGGTCGCTGGATCCCGGACTTCCTGGACCTGAAGACCGCCGTGGACAACTCGGTCAAGAACCAGACCTACAACACCCCGGCCCTGGCCACCCTGGTGATGCTGGACAACCAGATCCAGTGGATGAACTCCAACGGCGGCCTGGACTTCGCCACGGCCCGCACCGCGGACTCCTCCAACCGGGTCTACACCTGGGCCGAGGGCTCGAGCTTCGCCACTCCGTTCGTCACCCGCCCGGAGGACCGGTCCGCCGTGATCACCACGGTCGACTTCGACGACAGCGTCGACGCCGCCACCGTGGCCACCATCCTGCGGGCCCACGGCGTGGTGGACGTGGAGCCGTACCGCAAGCTCGGCCGCAACCAGCTGCGCATCGCGACCTTCGCCGCCATCGACCCGGATGACGTCACGGCCCTGCTGGCCTGCATCGACCACGTCGTCGAGCGCCTCTCCTGAGCGCCCTGGGCCTGAGGCACACCTGACAGAGAACGACGGCGGCGCACCCACCCGGGTGCGCCGCCGTCGTTGTCCTTCGGGCCGGTTCTGTGGCCCTCAGCCCTGCGGTGCGGAGTCCTCGTCCCGGGACTCCTCCTGCTGATCCTGCTGATCCTGCTCGTCCTGCAGCTCGCCCTGGGCGCGGGCCACGGCCTTCTCGGGGTCCTCCCCGGCGGCGATCGCGTCCAGGCGGATCTTCTCCTCCTGGCTCACGCGCTCGGACCACGGCAGCCAGTCGGGGGCCAGGATCGCCGTAGCCCCGGGCAGCAGCCCGGTCTCGCACACGGTGACGACCTTGCTGCGGGGTGCCCGGGACAGGGTGGCGAACCACTCCCAGCCGCCGTAGCCGGACAGGGTCGCGGCAAAGCGGTGGGTGACCAGGCGGTCGTCGTCCGCCACGGTGCCCACGTGCTCACCGATGTCCCCGTCCTCGGCCAGGCCCTCCAGCGCCGCCCGGGCCTCGGCCACGGCCGCGGCCAGCAGCTCGTCCAGCTTGGGGGTGCGCTTGCGCGGTGCCCTCGTCGGCTTCGGCGGGATCCGCACGGAGCGGCCCGCGGACTGCACGGTCTCGGGGGCAGTTGCGCCGTCAGCACCGGCTGCGGACGACTCATCCGTTGGGTCTGCCCCGGCGTCCTCAGGGGCGGAGGTCTCAGGCTTCAAGTTCATCGGCCACCTTGCGCAGGGCCATGGCGATCTTCTCCGCCTGGGCCTTCTGCGGGTACTTACCCTGGCGCAGGCTGTTGGACGCCATATCCATCCACTTGATGAGGTCCTCGACCACCACGGCCATGTCCTGCGGCTTGCGGCGGGTCGCCCGGACCACGGAGGGACCATCGGTGAGAATGCGGGCGCTCAGGGCCTGGGGGCCGCGGCGGCCCTCGGCCACACCGAACTCCAGACGGGTTCCGGCCCGGACCTCGGTCACGCCCTCGGGCAGTGCGGAGGCGGGCAGGTGGACCTCGTGTCCCTCATCCGTGTGGATGAAGCCGAAGCCCTTGGTCGAATCGTAGAACTTTACTTTGCCGGTCGGCATTCTTGATGTCCTTATCTCTCCTGGGTGCCCCTTCCGGCCCTGTCGGCGTGCCGCCGCAGCCCGGTCGGATCATCGCCCCGGGCCACTTCGGTGGCCGCGGACCCTCGTGGTCCGGCGGGCCCCCGGGCCCTGGCTGCGCTGCCGGCTCGCGGGCTGGTCCTGTCCTCGGACGTCGTGGTCCGGGCGGCCCTGCTCCACTGTGCCGCGGCCCGTGCCGGTCGGAAGGGAAAGTCTGTAACCCTCTCAGGATACCCTCTCACCCGCGGAGATCCCCCCGTGGCTTCCCCTCCGAGGACCCCAACACGCACCCGGCGTAGACTGGCGGCCATGTCCGCTCGCCCCATCGTCTCCCCCGACGCCCGTATCCACGGCTCCCCCACCACCGCGGCCCCGTCCACCTCAGAGACCTCACCCTGGCTGAGGGCCCTGCTGATCGTGGGCGCCACCCTGACCGCGGTCTCCTTCGCGGCCACGGTGCTGCTGCTGGTCTCCTACTTCCTCAGTGTCACGGCCTGGCCCCTCTTCTACTGGTTCGGCCTCTACGGCCTCCCCCTCGGATTCGTCCTGATGCTCACCTATGTGGTGGCCAAGGCCGTCCTGAGACGCCGCGCCTGACCCGGCCCCGGTGCGCATGAGGGCCGCCACGCTGACGGACCACCTCTCCGGGTGGCCGGACCATCGCCTGGAGCGGCTGTTCTCGCTGCGTCCGGACCTGTGCCACCCGCCCGTCCCCGACTTCGCCGCCCTCGCGGCCCGCGCCAGTACGCAGATGTCCGTCCTGCGAGCGTTGGACGGCCTGGACCGCGCCCATCTGGACGTTCTCGAAGGCATGGCCGTCCTGACAGTCCTGGGCAAGCCGCCATCCACCGGGCCCGACGCCGGCCCCACCGTCGCGCTCTCCCGGCTCGCCTCGTTCCTCACGGACGGCACGGCTCCGTCACTCTCCGGCACAGCCCCCGATGAAGCTCGCCTCGCGGCGGTCAGCGCGCTGGTGCACGATCTCGCCGAGGCCGCCCTGGTGGTGGAGCATTCCGCCGGCTGGCGTGTCCCGGTGCCGGTCGCCGCCGCGCTGGGCCCCCACCCGTTGTCCTTCGGGCGGACTGCCGCGGCCCTCGGCTCCGAGATGGTCCTGCCTGCGGACCGTGAGGGAGTGCTGGCCCTGCTTGGCCGTGAGGCGGTCCAGGGCGATCTCCTGAGCCGTGCCACCGCGGCACTGGATGCACTCCAGTCCTCGCCCGTCGCGCGCGTCCCGGAGCCGCCGGGCCCCGTCCATGAGGCGCTCCTGCGCACCGGCCTGTTGGTGCCGCTGGGCGCTGACCGGCCCGGCTCCGCGGAATCCCTGGCCGAACACCCGCTGGAAGCCGGGCTGGCCTGGCGTCACGGGACCGCCGGACGCACCGTTGACCCTGAGCCGCCGGCTCCGCCCGGCCGTGCCATCAACCCGGCTCTGTCCCGCAACGCCGCCCTGGCAGCCGTCGGCGACCTGTTGCGCGGCGCCGCCGACCTCCTGGAGGCGATGACCGGCGGGCTGCCGACCCTGCGCTCCGGCGGGGTGGGGGTGCGGGACCTGAAGCGGCTGGCCGACGCCGTGGGAGGCACCCCCGAGGACGTCTCCTGGCTGCTGGAGCTACTGGCGTCCGCCGGTCTCGTGATCCTGGACCCGGACACCTCCATCTGGGTCCCCGCCGCCACGGTCCCGGACTGGCGGCGCAGCGAACGCCAGGTGCAGTGGGAGGCCCTCGTCGCCGGTTGGCTGACCAGCGGCCGCGCACCGATGCTCGGTCCGGTACCGGTCACCTCGGCCACGGTGGGCGGCGCCGCCTCCGGGCGTGCCCTGGCCCCGGACCGCAACCGCCCGGACGCGCCCCGCCTCCGCGCGGCCGTCCTCGAGGCAGCCCTGGAGGTCTCCGATGAGCGGCCCAGCACCCGGTTGGACGAAGCCGTGCCGGACCGCCAGCGGTGGCGCGGACCCCGGCAGCACGCCCGCAGCGCCGCCTTCACCCTCCCCCTGCTGGCGGAGGCCGAACGGCTGGGTCTGGTCGGCGCCGGGGCTCTCACCGCTGCCGGGGCACTCGTGGCGGCAGGACGGCTCGACGAGGCCGCCGCCGCCGTCGGTACCGCCCTGCCGGCCCCGCTCACCCGGGTGCGCCTGCAGGGCGACCTGACTGCCGTGGCCCCGGGCTACCTGGACCCGGAGGTGGCCGGGCGGCTGGCGGCGATGGCCGAGGTCGAGGGTGATGGCACCGCGCGGGTCTACCGGTTCTCGGATGCCTCACTGCACCGGGCACTGGAGTCGGGATCGACCGCCGATGAGCTCGAGGCCTACCTCGAGGACCATTCCGAGGACGAGATCCCCCAGTCGCTGCGATACCTGATCCGGGACGTGGCCCGGCGCCACGGCACGCTCACCGTCGGGGCCATGGGTGCCTGGTTGCGTTCCGAGGACGAGGACCTGCTGGATGTCATCGTCGCCGATCCGGCGTTGGCCGCGGCCCGGCTGGAACGGCTGGCACCCACCGTGGTGGTGGCCGGCGTCGGTCCGGCGGCCCTGCACCGGATGTTGACGGAGGCCGGGCACCGGGCCGGGTCCGCCCCGGTCGGAGCGCCCCACGACGACCGCCCATCCGGATCCGCACCGCGCGCGCACGCCGGGGGCGGCACCTTCCCGGAACCGGTGCGTGCCGTGCGCTGGTCGCCATCCGAGGAGGAGCTGGCCGCACAGATCGCCCGGCTGCGGTCAGCCCCTCAGCCGGCCCCGAGCGGCGCGGGGACCGAAGAGGCAGTGGCCGTGCTGCACCAGGCCGCGCGCCAGCGGACAGAGGTCGACCTCGTCACCGTGGACCAACGGGGCCAGCGCCAGTCCCGCCGCGTGGTGCCCCTGGCCGTCGCCGGCGGACGCGTCCGCTGCCTCGTTCCGGACCGTGAGGCCGAGACGGTGGTGCCGCTGCACCGGATCGTCTCGGCCACCACGGTGTGATTCACTGGCGCAGTCGATGCCGCACCTGACCGCCAGTATCCCCGCCGTACCGAAGGAGCACCCGTGGCCGATGGCCCCCTGATCGTCCAGTCGGACAAGACCGTGCTTTTGGAGGTGGACCACACCCAGGCCACCGAGGCCAGGCACGCCCTCGCGTCCTTCGCCGAGCTGGAGCGCGCACCGGAGCACGTACACACCTACCGGATCACGAACCTGGGCCTGTGGAACGCCCGGGCCGCCGGGGTGGATGCCGAACGCGTGCTGGACGTGCTGCTGACCTACTCCCGGTATCCGGTCCCCCATGCCCTGCTGCTGGACATCGACGACACCATGTCCCGCTACGGCCGGCTGCGCCTGGAGAACGACCCGGTCCACGGCCTCGTGATGCGGACGGACGACTACCCCGTGCTCGAGGAGGTGCTGCACGCGAAGAAGACCGCGGAGATGTTCGGACCGCGCATCAACGGGGAGACCGTGGTGGTGCACGCCGCCAGCCGCGGCCAGCTCAAGCAGCAGCTGCTCAAGCTCGGCTGGCCCGCCGAGGACCTCGCCGGCTATGTGGACGGCACCCCCTATCCCATCGGCCTCACCGAGGTGCCGGACACCGGGGAGGTGCCCGACGCCGGCCCGGCCGGCGCCCAGCCCGCGGAACCGTGGCGATTGCGTCCCTACCAGCGCCTGGCGGTGGAGAACTTCTGGGCCGGCGGGTCCGGCGTCGTGGTCCTGCCGTGCGGCGCCGGCAAGACCCTGGTTGGCGCGGGTGCCATGGCCACGGCGAACGCGACCACGCTGATCCTGGTGACCAACACCGTCTCGGCGCGGCAGTGGAAGGCCGAGCTGCTCAAGCGCACCACGTTGACAGAGGCCGAGATCGGCGAGTACTCGGGCTCCGTCAAGGAGGTGCGCCCCGTGACCATTGCGACCTACCAGGTGCTGACCCTGAAGCGCGGCGGCCTCTACCCGCACCTGGAACTGGTGAACGGGCACGACTGGGGGCTGATCATCTATGACGAGGTGCACCTGCTGCCCGCTCCGATCTTCCGGATGACGGCGGACCTGCAGGCCAGGCGCCGGCTCGGGCTGACCGCCACCCTGGTGCGGGAGGACGGTCGGGAGTCCGAGGTGTTCTCCCTGATCGGGCCGAAGCGGTACGACGCCCCGTGGAAGGACATCGAGGCCCAGGGCTACATCGCGCCCGCCGAGTGCATCGAGGTCCGCGTGGAACTGCCGCGGGACGAGCGGATCGCCTACGCGATGGCCGAGGATGCGGACAAGTACCGGCTGTGCTCCTCCTCGGACATCAAGCTGCCGGTGGTGAGGTCTCTGGTGGCCCGGCACCCCGGCGAGCAGGTGCTGGTGATCGGGCAGTACCTGGACCAGCTGGCCGAGTTGGGCGAACTGCTGGAGGCGCCGGTATTGACGGGGGCCACCTCCGTGGCCGAACGCCAGCGGCTCTTCGGCGAGTTCCGCGAGGGCCGGATCGGCGTGCTGGTGGTGTCCAAGGTCGCGAACTTCTCGATCGACCTGCCGGAGGCGTCCGTGGCGATCCAGGTCTCCGGGTCCTACGGGTCCCGGCAGGAGGAGGCCCAGCGGCTGGGTCGGCTGCTGCGGCCCAAGGAGGATGGCAAGTCCGCGCACTTCTACACCGTGGTGTCCCGGGACACCCTGGATCAGGAGTATGCCCAGAAGCGCCAGAGGTTCCTGGCCGAGCAGGGCTACTCGTACACGATCCTGGATGCCGGGGACCTGACGCCGGGCTGAGCCGGACGCCAGCCCGATGCATCCAGCAGGCATTCAGCAAACGTCCAGCGAACGGGTGGACGATGGAGACATGAAGTCAAAGGAACCCGAAGCCAAGCTCCTGGTCGTGGATGACGAGCCGAACATCCGCGAGCTCCTCTCCACCTCCCTGCGGTTCGCCGGATTCGAGGTGGTCGCGGCCGCCAACGGACGTGACGCCCTGGCCGCTGCCGAGAAGGAGCAACCGGACCTGGCCGTGCTGGACGTCATGCTGCCGGACATGGACGGTTTCACCGTGACCCGCAAGCTCCGCGCCGCCGGCCGCCACTTCCCCGTGCTGTTCCTCACTGCCCGTGATGACACGGAGGACAAGGTCACCGGCCTGACCGTCGGCGGGGACGACTACGTCACCAAGCCGTTCTCCCTGGACGAGGTGGTGGCCCGCATCCGCGCCGTGCTGCGCCGCACCGCCCCGGCCGAGGGAGACGAGGCCATCCTCCGCGTGGACGACCTGGAACTCGATGACGACGCCCATGAGGTTCGCCGCGCCGGCGAGGTCGTGGAGCTCTCCCCCACCGAGTTCAAGCTCCTGCGCTACCTGATGATGAACCCCAACCGGGTGCTGTCCAAGTCGCAGATCCTGGACCACGTCTGGGAGTACGACTTCAACGGCGACGCCTCCATCGTGGAGTCCTACATCTCCTACCTGCGCCGCAAGATCGACCGCGCCGACCTGCCGGACATGATCCAGACCAAGCGCGGCGTCGGCTACCTGCTGCGCTCCGCGGACAAGCGCTGATCCGGCCGGTCCCCTCTGGCGGCCGGGGTGACCGGCCCCGGGGATCCGTATCCTTGAACGCATGCCTGCAACCGTGAACCGCGCCGGGCGCTTCCGGCCGTTCCACGAGCTCGCCCGGCTCTGGAAGACCTCCTCCCTGCGGACGCAACTGGTGGTCATGACCACCGGCCTGATGCTCCTGGCCGTGATCGTCACCGCCGCCCTGACCGCCTCCCTGTTCCGGCAGGAGCTCGTCCGCCAGATCGACGACGACCTCCATGCCAACCGCAACAACGTCTCGGTCTACCTGACGAGCCTGGGGACGGACACGGGGTACTTCTCCTCGCCGCAGTCCATCCTGCGCTTCTACGGTGAGCTGCAGGACAACGCGGGCAACACCACCACCAACTCCTCCTTCACCGGGGCCAACGAGGACCGCCCGGTGGTCCCCTCGCTGACCGCCGACGAGGTTCTGGAACGCAACAACGAGGCCTTCGACGTCCCCGGGACCACGGAGACCTCCCGCGGCTGGCGGGTGACGATGTACCGGCTGGCCTCCGGTGAGGGCTCGCTGGCCATCGCCCTGCCGCTGGAGCCCGTCCACGACTCCGTGGACCGGGTGACCTCCCTCGTGGTCACCATCGGCCTGCTGGCCACCGCCGGCGCCTCCGTCATCGCCTACGCCGTGACCACGCGCGCCTTCAAGCCCCTGCTGCGGGTGGAGCGGACCGCCGCCCAGATCGCTGCCGGGGACCTGTCCCGCCGTGTGGAGATGGGTGCCCCGGACACCGAGGTCGGCCGCCTGTCCCGCTCCCTCAACGCCATGCTCGCCCACATCGAGACGGCCTTCCGGTCCAAGGAGCAGTCCGAGGAGCGCATGCGCCGTTTCATCCAGGATGCCTCGCATGAGTTGCGCACCCCGCTGGTGACGATCCGTGGATTCTCCGAGCTGTACCGCCACGGCGGGATCAGCGACCCGGACGACGTCGGTGCGGCCATGGGGCGGATCGAGGGCGAGGCCAAGCGCATGGGCCAGCTGGTGGAGGACCTCCTCACCCTCGCCCGCCTGGACGAGCAGCGCCCGCTCGAGCACCGGCCGGTGGACCTCATGCTCCTGGCCCACGACGCCGTCCTGGACGCCCGTGTGAACGCCCCGGACCGCGAGATCAGCCTTGAGGGGCTCGACGGCGGCCGCGCCGGTTCCGCACCCACGCTCGGCGACGAGGGCAAGATCCGCCAGGTGGTCACCAACCTGGTCACCAACGCGCTGCGGTACTCCCCGGCGGGGACTCCGCTGGAGATCGCCGTGGGCACCGTGGACGTGCTCCCCGGATCCGTCCACGCCGACGGCCGGCAGGTGCACGGATCCCGCGATTCCGTGATCGAGATCCGGGACCACGGACCAGGCATCGACGAGCAGGATGC